>NZ_JARDJH010000001.1:0-339020 GCF_039907755.1 Pseudarthrobacter sp. CC12
AGCTACTGCTCTCCACAGCACAACCTCAGCCGGCACAAGCCGCCTGATCAACTGTCCACGATTTGCGGGCAACCCCATTGGCGGTTTGCGGGCGGGAGGTGATGGGGCGTTGGTGGTTGTGGGGCGGAATGTGATGGGGCGTTGGTGCTTGTGGGGCGGGAGGCGATGGGGCGTTGGGAGGGGGATAAAACATTGGTTTTCCTAACCTGTATTGATTGGAAAAGATTGCTTTATCTTATGTGAGTTGAAGCTCATACTGGTGGAAAGACCTCCCAGGACACCAGAAAGATCGGGAAAACAATGACCCACGTTGCAATGGAACCGGCAGTCGCAAAGGCGGCCACCCCGCAGACTGTCGACGTCGACGTCCCCCAGGCCAAGGCCCTCGCCAATGAAGCGGTAGCCTTGGTCCGGCGCTGGCTTACCGAGGCCGCCAAGGTCCCGGTGGACGCCTCCGCAGAGCAGTTGGCCGGCGTCCTGAAGGACCCCAACGGCCTGGACTTCACGGTGGGCTTCGTTGACGGCGTGGTCCGCCCCGAGGACCTCAACGTCGCCGCCCGCAACCTCGCCAAGCTGGCCCCCAAGGTTCCCGCCTTCCTGCCGTGGTACATGCGCAGCGCCGTGGCACTGGGCGGCACCATGGCCCCGGCAATGCCGCGGCTGGTCATCCCCATCGCCCGCAGGGTCCTCCGCGAAATGGTGGGCCACCTGATCGTGGATGCCACCGACGCCAAGCTGGGCCCCGCCATCGCCAAGATCAAGAAGGACGGCATCAAGCTCAACGTCAACCTCCTGGGCGAGGCAGTCCTCGGCGAGCACGAAGCCTCCCGGCGCCTCGAAGGAACCCACACGCTGCTGGCGCGGCCCGACGTCGACTACGTCTCCATCAAGGTCTCCTCCACTGTGGCCCCGCACTCCGCCTGGGCCTTCGACGAAGCCGTGGAGCACGTCGTCGAAAAGCTCACCCCGCTCTTCCGGCGCGCCGCCTCCTACTCCGGCAGCGGACAGAAGAACAAGTTCATCAACCTGGACATGGAGGAGTACAAGGACCTGGACATGACCATCGCGGTCTTCACCCGGATCCTGGACAAGCCCGAGTTCCAGGACCTCGAGGCCGGCATCGTGCTCCAGGCCTACCTCCCGGATGCGCTGTCCGCCATGATCCGGCTGCAGGACTGGGCCGCAGAGCGCCGCGCCAACGGCGGCGCCGGCATCAAGGTCCGCGTAGTCAAGGGGGCCAACCTGCCCATGGAGCAGGTGGAAGCCTCGCTGCACGACTGGCCGCTGGCCACCTGGGGTTCAAAGCAGGACTCGGACACCAGCTACAAGAGCGTCATCAACTACGCCCTGCACCCCGAACGCATCAAGAACATCCGGATCGGCGTGGCCGGCCACAACCTGTTCGACATCGCCTTCGCATGGCTCCTGGCCAAGCAGCGCGGCGTGGAGTCCGGCATCGAATTCGAGATGCTGCTGGGCATGGCGCAGGGCCAGGCCGAGGCAGTCAAGAAGGACGTCGGCTCACTCCTGCTCTACACGCCGGTGGTGCACCCGTCCGAGTTCGACGTCGCCATCGCATACCTGATCCGCCGCCTGGAAGAAGGCGCCAGCCAGGAAAACTTCATGTCGGCGGTCTTCGAGCTCAGCGAAAACGAAGGGCTGTTCGAGCGCGAGAAGCAGCGTTTCCTCTCATCCCTGGAGGCACTGGACAACACAGTTCCCCTGCCCAACCGCCGGCAGGACCGGAACCTTCCCCCGGAGGCCATGCCGCACACCGGATTCCGGAACACCCCGGACACGGATCCCGCCCTTCCGGCCAACCGGACCTGGGGCCGGGCCATCCTTGAGCGCGTCCCGTCCTCCACGCTGGGCGACGCATCGGTGAAGGCCGCATTCATCAATGACGAGGACACCCTCGACTCGGCCATTGCCAACGCAGTGGAGAAGGGCAAGGCCTGGGGCGAACTGTCCGGCAACGAACGTGCGGACATCCTGCACCGCGCCGGGGAGATCCTGGAAGCCCGCCGTGCGGATCTGCTCGAGGTCATGGCCAGCGAGACCGGCAAGACCATCGACCAGGGCGACCCCGAGGTCAGCGAGGCCGTGGACTTTGCCCACTACTATGCCGAGTCCGCCCGCCGGCTGGACACGGTCGACGGCGCCACGTTCGTCCCAGCCAGGCTCACCGTCGTCACCCCGCCCTGGAACTTCCCGGTCGCCATCCCGGCAGGGTCCACCCTCGCGGCACTCGCCGCCGGCTCCGCCGTCGTCATCAAGCCCGCCAAGCAGGCCGCCCGCAGCGGCGCTGTCATGGTCGAGGCGCTGTGGGAGGCCGGCGTGCCCAAGGGCGTACTGACCATGGTGCAGCTGGGGGAGCGGGAACTGGGCACCCAGCTCATCAGCCACCCTGCCGTGGACCGCGTGATCCTCACCGGCGGCTACGAAACCGCCGAGCTGTTCCGGTCCTTCCGCAAGGACCTGCCGCTGCTGGCCGAAACCAGCGGCAAGAACGCCATCATCGTTACCCCCAGCGCCGACCTGGACCTCGCCGCCAAGGACGTGGCCTACTCAGCGTTCGGCCACGCCGGCCAGAAGTGCTCCGCGGCCTCGCTGGTGATCCTGGTAGGTTCCGTGGCCACCTCCAAGCGGTTCCACAACCAGCTGATCGACGCCGTCACTTCCCTCAAGGTGGGCTACCCGCAGGACCCCACCAGCCAAATGGGCCCCATCATCGAGCCCGCCAACGGCAAGCTCCTCAACGCCCTCACCACGCTGGGCGAGGGCGAGAACTGGGCCGTTGAACCGAAGAAACTGGACAGCACCGGCCGGCTGTGGAGCCCGGGCGTGCGCTACGGCGTCAAGCGTGGCTCCTACTTCCACCTGACCGAGTTCTTCGGCCCGGTCCTGGGCGTCATGACCGCCGAAACGCTGGAAGAGGCCATCGCCATCCAGAACCAGATCGAATACGGCCTCACGGCGGGCCTGCACTCCCTCAACTCCGAGGAACTGGGCATCTGGCTGGACACCATCCAGGCCGGCAACCTCTACATCAACCGAGGCATCACCGGCGCCATCGTCCAGCGCCAGCCGTTCGGCGGCTGGAAGAAGTCGGCGGTCGGTGCCGGCACCAAGGCAGGTGGCCCCAACTACCTGGCCGGTCTGGGTGACTGGCTTCCCGCGGAGGCATCCGCCAAGGCTCCGGTATCCAACGCGGCCGTCCGCCGCATCCTCAACGCCGCCGGCCCCGCCCTGGACCCGGCAGGCCTCGAGCCCGTCCAGCGGGCCCTGGCATCCGACGCCGAAGCCTGGGCTGACGAGTTCGGCACCGCCAAGGACGTCTCCGGGCTGGGCGCCGAGCGCAACATCTTCCGCTACCGCAGCCTGCCGGTCACCATCCGCCATTCCGAAGGTGCTCCGCTGGCACACCTGGTCCGGACGGTGGCGGCGGGCGTGCTGGCCGGTTCGGCACTCACCGTGTCCACCGCCGTCGAACTTCCCGCGCAGCTGCGCTCCGTGCTCACCGCACAGGACATCGACGTGACGGTGGAGTCCGACGCCGGCTGGCTGGCTTCCGCCGGACACCTCGCCTCGGCGGGCAAACTGTCAGGGGGCCGCATCCGCCTGATCGGCGGCAACGCCTCCGCACTCGCCGAGGCCACGGGCGGGCGGCCGGACCTGGCCATCTACGCCCACCCGGTCACGGAGGCGGGCCGCGTGGAGCTGCTGCCCTTCCTGCATGAGCAGGCCGTCAGCATCACCGCGCACCGGTTCGGCACCCCGAACCACCTCTCGGACGCGCTGATCTAGCGCCTGCGGGCACACAGAAGGTCCGGCGGTTGGGCTTGTTTCCACAAGCCCAACCGCCGGACCTTTTGTTTGTCCCGCTAGCCCAGGTACCAGCCGGGCGGCGTCCAGGTGGCGGGGACGCTGTGGGCGGAGAAATCCTCGCAGCGGGTGCAGGTGTAGGCCACCTCGCCAAGGGTTGCCACCGTCCCGTCACGCCGGTAGGTGGGCGGAATGTACGACTCGAGGTAGACGAACTCGTCCGTACGGCACTTGTCGCAGGTGGGTTTCCCCACATAACCGGAGTCCACGGAGGCGTGTCCGGTTCCGAGGGTGTTCTGGCGGGTGGACGGCCGTGCGGTGGAGTACGGGCGTGCGTGCGCAGAACCTGGGTGGATATTCCTGGCTGTCGTCATTGGCTGCCTGTCCCAAGCGGTGGTTTCCGGCATGCGGAGACTCGCTTGCTTCGGTGAACCGGCCTGCTGCTTGACCTTGGAAAACCAGCATAGGTGATGCCACTTCCCCTATCAATGGACACGGGCCCCCTAACTCCCCTAAATGCTGGAAATTGAGCCGCTGGAGAGTTAAGTTTGGCGGTTAATGTTCCTGCCGACAATCGTCTGGGTAAGGGCGTCAATCACTTCGGCATTGGCCAGCGGATTGCGGATCAGGGTGAAATCCACGTCACCCACGGCGGGAAGGTCAAAGCGCCGGGTAATGATCTTCAGGTCTTCGGGCACCAGCGACGTGGGCATGACGGCCACGCCGATGCCCGCCCTGACTGCCGCGAGCACCCCGCTGATCTGGCGGGTGGTGCAGGTGATCCGCCAGGTCCGGCCGTGGGCTTCCAGCGCATCGATGGCCAGTTTCCGGCTGAGGCTGGGGGACGGGTAGGCGATCAACGGCACGGGAGCTCCCGGCTCCATCACCGTCTGCTCCAGGCCCACCCAGGAAAACGAGTCATGCTGGACCACGGTGCCGTCTTTTGCCCCGGCCACCCATTTCACGAACACCAGGTCCAGTTGGCCGGCGTTCAGCTTGCGGTACAGCTGGTCGCTTTGGCCCACGGTGAGCTCGAGGTTGATCTGCGGATAGATCTGCCGGAACTCACGCAGGATCCGGGGCAGCCCGGTGATGGCGAGATCATCCGCCGTGCCGAACCGCAGCCGCCCCCGCATCGCGGAGCCCGAGAAATAGCGGGCCGCGGCGTCATGCGCTGACAGGATGCTGCGGGCAAAACCGGCCATGGCGTCGCCGTTGTCCGTGAGCCGGACGTCCCGGGTGTCCCGTGTAACCAGGCTGCGCTTGGCGGCTGCCTCAAGCTTGCGGATGTGCTGGCTGATGGTGGGCTGCGCCAGCCCCAGGCGTTCGGCGGCCTTGGTAAAGCTCAGGGTGTCCGCCACCGCCAGGAAGGAACGCAACTGGGCTGGTTCAAACATCTCGGGTCCCCCGCGGCATTAGAGTCGGCGTGTATTGCGTTTCGCAATACGAGTTATAGGGACCATACCGCTCCATAATTGCCTCCGCCAGCCTAGCGTTAAGGGCATCCCAGCCCGCCCGCAATTTTGAGGACACACCTGTGGCACCCCCACCGCCTTCGTCGGCCTCCGTCACCCAGCCAGTTATCGCCGCGGCGGGCTCAGCGCCGCCGGACAACCAGACCCAGCCGCTCGCCGTCGTCACTGAAAAGCTGCCCTGGCGGCACACCTTCATCTCGCTGAAAGTGCCCAACTTCCGGATCTTCGCCATGGGCCACTTCATCGCCGTCATCGCCATCTGGATGCAGCGCATCGCCCAGGACTGGCTGGTGCTGCAGCTCTCGGGGTCCGTGACGGCCGTGGGGTTCACGGTGGCCCTGCAGTTCATGCCGTCCCTGGTGCTTGGCCCTTGGGGCGGTATGATCGCGGACCGGTTCGCCAAACGGAAGATCCTCATCCTGTGCCAGAGCGTGGCCGCCATCCTTGCGGCGGCCCTGGCCGTCCTGGCCCTGACCGGCGTGATCATGGTGTGGCACGTCTACGTCATCGCGTTTCTCCTGGGCCTGGTGACCGTGCTTGACCAGCCCGCCCGCCAGGTGTTCGTCAACGAGCTCGTGGGCCCGAAGTACTTGCGGAACGCCATCAGCGTCAACTCCACCACCTTCCAGCTGGGCGGCCTGATCGGACCGGCCATCGCGGGGGTGCTCCTGACGGCAGTGGGGGCCGGCTGGGCGTTCGCGGCAAACGCGCTGGCCTGCTGCTCCACGGTGACCATGCTCCTGCTCCTGCGCAAGGACCAGCTTTACGTCAGCGCGCCGACGCCCAAGAGCAAGGGCATGCTCCGGGAGGGGCTGCGCTACGCCCTGAGCAAGCCCACCATCTACTGGCCGTGGCTCATGGCAGGGTTCATCGCGGTGTTCGCCATGAGCCTGCCGGTGCTGCTTGCCGCTTTCGCGGACCACGTCTACCAGGTGGGGGCCGGCGGGTATGGACTCCTCAACGCCCTGGTGGCACTCGGAGCACTGTCCGGCGCCGTGGCGTCCACCCGGCGTGGGCAGCTGCGCCTGCGGTCCGTGGTGTTCTGCGCCGGGATGTACGGCCTGATGCTCTGCCTGGCTGCCCTTGCCCCGTCCATGGTGTGGTTCGGCGCGGTGATGGTCCTGTCCGGGTTCTGGTGCCTGATGTTCCTCACCGGGTCCAACCAGCTGGTGCAGGTCAGCTCCAACATGGCCATCCGCGGCCGGGTCATGAGCCTGTACATCATGGTGCTGATCGGAGGCCAGGCGCTGGGCGGCCCCATGCTGGGCTGGATCGCCGAGCATGTAAACCCGCACGCTGCGCTGCTGGTGTCCGGCGGCGTACCCGCGCTGGCCGCGCTGTCGGTGGGGGCCATACTGGCCCGCAAGGGCGCGCTGCAGCTCCGGATGGACCTGAAGGGGCGGCGCCCCCTGCGGATCGTCAGCCGGCACGCCCGCGCCTAGGGAGGGCGCGCGGGCAACCGCTGAAGGCAACCGGGCGCGGGGCGCCCGGTTGCCGTTCGGGGGAGCTGCCTAAAGAACTGCCAGGTGCAACGCCTCGTGCGGGTATTCCGGGACGCGCTCCTGGAACTGCAGCACAGCCTCGTTTCGGATGACGCCGTCGCGGATCTCGATGGCCCGCGCAATGGTGTCGTTCGCGTCCCACGCGGCCGGTCCGCCCATGACTGTCCCGAGGAACGGTTGGAGCGCCTGGCTGATCTCCCAACTCGAGGAGTTCCAGAGGTAGGACGGGCTGTGGTCCACTGCGTAGTAGTTGATGTGGTCACCGACCTTGATCATCGGTGCCGCAAACGTGGTGGACTTGGCCCAGCTGAAGCCCATGCCGTCATCGCAGGAAACATCAACGATAAGGCTGCCTGGGTTGAACGCTGCCAGGTCCTCGGTCCGCAGGTATGTGAGCGGGTTGTTCGGGTCCTGCAGCGTGCAGTTGACCACGATGTCGCTCTCGGCGAGGAACGGAGCCAGCGGAACCCTGCCCCGTTCGGTGATGACCTGGCTCAGGAAGGGAGCCTCGTCGTCGTGGTCGAACTGCACGATGTTCACTGAATGGATGGGGGCGCCCACCGCTGCCACGCCGCGGTTGGTCAGCACCTGGACGTCGTGGATGCCGTGCGCGTTCAGCGCCGTCACCGCCCCGCGCGCCGTGGCGCCGAAGCCAATCACGACGGCGCTCAGCCGGCGCCCGTAGTCCCCAGTGGAACCTGTCAGCGCCAGCGCGTGCAGGACCGAGCAGTAGCCGGCCAGCTCATTGTTCTTGTGGAACACGTGCAGGCCGAACCCGCCGTCGCTGGCCCAGTGGTTCATCGCCTCAAACGCTATGAGGGTCAGTTTCTTGTCAATTGCCAGCTGGGTGATGGCGCGGTCCTGGACGCAGTGCGGCCACCCCCAGAGGACCTGCCCGTCCCGCATCTCCGCCAGGTCTTCCGGCTGCGGTTTGGGCAGGAGGACGACGTCGGCCGCGGCCAGCAGTTCTTCCCGGGCCGCCATGCGTCCCACCAGCGTGGAGAGGTGGCTGTCCGGGACGCCGAAGCGCTCACCGTAGCCACGCTCCAGGATGATGCGCTGCCGCAGTGCGGGAGCGATCCGTTCGACGTGCAGGGGGTGGAGGGGTACGCGGCGCTCGTCCGGTTTGCGCGAGGAAGCCAGGACGCCCAGGCTCAGCCGGGGTTTGTGGCCGCTCACTTCTTCTTTGCGGCCTTGGTGGACGTGATGTCCAGGGAGCTGGCCGGCGCTGCGGCGGCCTTCTTGTCTGCGCGCTTTTCCTTGATGGACTTGCCGGACTTTTTTGATGCCGTTTGACGCGGGGACTTATCAGCCATGATTGCTCCTGTAGCGGAACCGAATAGGTTCCTGACTACTGAGACTACACCCGTGAACCTAATCATCAGCCGGGGGGTGCGCGCCCCTTTGAGTGCTGCAGGAATGGAGCGGCTGACGGGAATCGAACCCGCGTATCAAGCTTGGGAAGCTAGCGCTCTACCATTGAGCTACAGCCGCAATGCCCTCGCTCGCGCGGGGCAGAACTTAGCTTAGCGCAGATCTGCGGGCTCCCCGCCAACCCGGGCCGGCGGCCGCGCCGTGTCCCGCGAACCGTGGCGTCATCCAGTAACTCTTCAATAACGTCCGCGCCGCCGGCTAGGCCCGGGCGTGGGGCGGTGGCTAACCTGATCCGGGTAGCGGCCGCTTTGGGGGAGGCAGCTATTGCGGGCAGCCGACGTCAACCACAGGAATTTCTTCATGGCAATCGCAGAGCACGAGGTCCTCATAGAGCGCGACGCCATGGCCGTCTACCAGTACCTCCTTGACGCCACCAACCTCCCGGCCTGGCGCAGCGACGTCCGCAGCGTGAAGCTTGTGGAGGGTCCGGCCGAAGCCAGGGGCGCCGTTTACCGGAAGATGGTGGCCGGACGCTCCGGCCTGAGCATTCCCGCCGAATTGGAGATCACCAATGTCCGGCCCGGCGCCGAAATCCAGTTCCACGTGGTTTCCGGTCCTGCCACCCGGTGGGGCGGCTACTATCTCAGCACGGAAGAAGCCGGAACCCGGGTCCGGTTTTCCGTGGAAGCCAAACGCGAGGGGCGGTTCGGGGTCCTCGGCAGGTGGCCCTTCTTTAACGGGATGCTCCAGCGCCGGGTCAGTTCCGATGTGGCCCAGCTGGACCGGCTGAAGAACGTGCTGGAGCTCCAGCCGGCCATCTGAGCCGCTCCCTTCGCCTTTACTGCGCCAGCCGCTGCCCGGTCCAAGGACCGGCAATGTTCGACGGCGACGCGAGGCTTCCGGAGCCCAGGTCCCAGTACTGCACGGTGTCGTTGGCGCGGCGGAGCGCCACGCCCCTGGTGTTCAGGCCGGTGGCATCACGCAGGGACCGGATCCCTGTGACGTCCGCCCAGCCGGTAGCGACCGTGGCCCGGGCTTCGGCGCGGAGGGCGGTGCTGCCCCACCCCCGGTAGAGCTGGACGCTGCCGTCGGTCCGCAGCCCCAGGATGTCCTGGAAGCCGTCACCGTCGTAGTCCACCATGGCGAGCCGGGAGGCGTACACGCCCGTGGCCACGGTGACGCGTTCTGCAATATCGCCGGTGCCCTTATTGCCGTAGAGGTAGAGATTTCCGCCGCCGTCCAGGGCCAGGATCTGCGGCATCCGGTTGTTTGCGCACCATCCGCCCACGGCAAGGGTCAGGGAGTCCCATCCGCCCAGGCCCAGGGTGATGGGCGCCTGGAACCCGCCGCCGGCGATGCCCCGGTGCAGTGTGAGGTTGCCGTTGGCCCATTGGGTCAGGACGTCAAAGGCGCCATCGCGGTCCCAGTCGGTCACGAAGACTTCCTTGGCCCCGCTGAAGCCTGAGCCGATTACCTTTGCGGCGGCATAGGTGCGGGGCCCGGTGGAGGCCCGGTCCAGCAGTTGCCCGGCGGAGTCGACCGACACGAGGTCGGCAGGGCCGGTGATTGCCGCGGCGCTGAGATTAAGGGTGGGCGGCATGTGCTTCACAGGTGCGTCGCACAGGCTTGGCGGTGACGGCGGGAAGGCATCACCCGATGCCGAACCGCCCGGTGAATCGAGGGTGCCTGCCGGGAGCGTGGTGTAGCCGAAGAAGTTCACCACGCCCCAGATCTGGTAGGTGGAGTTGGTGTACGAGATGCCGGCGCCCATCACGTTGAAGCGCGGGTCAAGGAGCATGGCGTTGTGGCCGGGCGAACCCTTCCACCATTCCACCAGCTGGGCTGCGTCCCGGTCCGTGCGGATGGCGATGATCTCGCCGGCGCCGTTGTTCGGACTCATGGCGCGGGGGTCGGTCCAGAAATTGGCCCGGTGTTCGATCACCTCACGGGTGGCGATGTTGTCGGACCAGTCCTGGGACAACCCCGCCACAGTGGGGTGGTACTTGACCTTGTTCAGGCCGTTGGCCACACGGTATTCGTTGATCTTGGTAAAGACGGTGAGGATGGCCGCTGAATTGTTGTCCGGGACCAGGGCTTCCGTGGACAGGCTGGGGGCGGCCGGTTCCGGAGCCGTGAGCCGGGTGGCCGGGGGCGATGCCAGATCCTGGTCCGGCGCCCAGAGCGGCGGGATGGACACGGTCCGGGGAGCAGGCTCCACGGTGGACGCCGCAGGTGCCGGCGGGGGCGTAGGTTCGGTGGCGGGCTGGACCGCGGGCGTGGAAGGGGCAGCAGGCGCGGGGTTGGGTGCCGGCGCGGGCGCGGCATCCGTCAGCGGTGACGCCACCCGGATATCCGGGTCCACGGCCGGGGTGAGGCGCCCGGCGGAAGCGTCACCCGCTGTGGACGCACCGCCGCCATGCACCAGCGGGGCTGCAAGCGAAATGCCCGCCGCCCCCGCCTGGGTCAGCGGCAACGGCGAGGGCGGTGCAGTGGCTGACGACGAGACCAGCGCCAACGCACAGAGCACGCCAAGAAAAGACGGTGCCACTAATTTATTCACAACATCCCCAGCTCTGTTACGCCATCCCGGGAGACCATTCCGGCGGCTTTCATTCGCAACATTAGCCCCACGAGGCCACAGCAACAACGGGAAAGTGCGGGTGTGGATAACCGATACGGTAATTTGGGACGGTGCTGATCTCTGACCGCGACATTCGTGCCGAAATTGATTCCCAGCGGATCGTGCTGGAACCGTTCGATCCCGCGATGGTCCAGCCGTCGTCCGTGGATGTCCGGATCGACAAATTCTTCCGGTTGTTCGACAACCACAAGTACGCGCACATCGATCCCGCGCAGGAGCAGCCCGAGCTGACCCGGCTGGTGGAAGTGGAGCAGGACGAGGCGTTCATCCTGCACCCCGGGGAGTTTGTCCTGGGCTCCACGTATGAGACGGTCACCCTGCCCGACGACATCGCGGCCCGCCTGGAAGGAAAGTCGTCCCTGGGCCGGCTGGGCCTGCTGACGCACTCAACCGCGGGCTTCATCGATCCCGGCTTTTCCGGCCACGTCACCCTTGAGCTGTCCAACATGGCAACGCTGCCCATCAAGCTGTGGCCGGGCATGAAGATCGGCCAGCTCTGCTTCTTCAGGCTAAGCTCTGCCGCGGAATACCCGTACGGTCAAGGCGAATACGGCAACCGCTACCAGGGCCAGCGCGGTCCCACCGCCAGCCGCAGCCACCTGAACTTCCACCGCACCAGCATCTAGCAGCGACGCCGGCCACATCAGGTCTGCGGAGCTACCGCGGGCCTTCGGACGAACGGCCTGGCCAGCGGTTCGACGTAGCGTGCGGCCAGTGGGCCCACCACCGCCATCAGCAGCACATAGGCGGTGGCCAGCGCCGCGAGCTCATGCGGGACTGCCCCTGACGCAACCGCCAAGCCTGCAATCACAATGGAGAATTCGCCGCGGGCAACGAGAGCGGCGCCGGCACGGAAGCGTCCGGGCCGGGCGATCCCTGCCCGTTTTGCCGCCCAGATCCCGGTCAGCATCTTGGTTGCCGCAGTAGCCACGGCCAGGACCAGGGCCCATCCCAGGACCGGCGGGATGGATGAAGGGTCCGTGTTGAGCCCGAACGCCACAAAGAAGATGGCCGCAAACAGGTCCCGCAGCGGCTCGAGGATCCGGGTGGCATTGTGGGCAGTGGACCCCGAGATGGCGATGCCCAGCATGAAGGCTCCCACTGCTGCCGAAACCTGCATGGCGGACGCCGCGCCCGCCACCAGCAGGGCGGCGCCGAGGACGTTGAGCAGGAAGACCTCGGAGTTCTCGCTGTGCACCGCTTTGGAGACGTGGTGCCCGTGCCGCAGTGCCACCATGAGCACCACACTGACCACTGCCAGGGCGATCCCCACGGTGGTGAGCCCGCCCAGGAAACCCACACCCGCGAGCGTCGCCGTGAGGATGGGCAGGTAGACGGCCATGGCCAGGTCCTCGAAGACCAGGATGGACAGCACGACCGGGGTTTCCCGGTTGCCCAGCCGGCCCAGGTCCGTGATCACCTTGGCGGCGATGCCGGACGAGGAAATGTACGTCACCCCGCCCATGACCATGGCCCCCACGCCGCCCCATCCCAGCAGCAGGGCAAGGCCGGCACCGGGCAGGAAGTTCAGCACGAAGTCCAGCACGCCCGCCTGCCAGGAGCGGCGAAGGCCGGTGAAGAGCTCAGCCGCTGTATATTCCAAACCGAGCATAAGCAGCAGAAGGATGACGCCGATCTCGCCCGACAGATGTGCGAACTCGTGCATACCTTCAAGTTTGACGATGCCGCCGGCGCCAAAAGCCAGCCCGCCCAGCAGGTAGAACGGGATGGGGGACATGCCGATCCGTCCGGCCAACCTGGCCAGGAGGCCGAGGAAGAACACAACGGCCCCCAGTTCAATGAGGGTCTGGGCCAACGGGTCCATGGAATCTAGCCGCGGCGAAGGATATCGGCCGCTGAGTCCAGGCCTTCCTGGGTGCCGACTGCCACCAGCAGGTCACCGGCGTGGAGGACGACGTCGGGTCCCGGCGAAGGCAGCACCTCACCTTCCCGCATGATGGCCACGATCGAAACACCGCACCGCGTGCGGATGGACGCCTTGCCCATGGGCTGGTTCTGGAAAGGGGAGTCCGCAGCAATGGAGAACTGCCGGGTGACGATGCCAGGGACGTCCTTGTGCTCTTCCGCGAGCTTCATGGCCAGGTGCATACCGCCCAGGAGGTTGCCCAGGGTGGCGGCTTCATCGCTGGTGAGCGGAATCGAGGCCTGGCAGGTATCGGGGTCGTCCCAAGTGGAAACGATGAGTTCCGTCTGGCCTTCCCGGAGCTCCACGACGCCGATGCGGCGTCCGGAGGCGGTAATGAAATCCTTCCGGCGGCCCAGGCCGGGAAGGTTCGTTTCGTCCACGTTCATGACTCCAGCCTAGTCGGCCTGGCAACACCGGGCGGAGGGCTGCACCAGCATCGGAACGAGTTTTCAGCTGGCCGGGACCACGGCGATGGGGGCCCGTTCCGGTGCCTTCACCGGCAACAGCACAAGGAGCCCTGCGAGGAGGACCACCATAATGCCCAGGATGCCCCACCGCTGTGCCTGCCCGGCGGGCACCAGCGGAGTTGCCACCGTGATGCAGAGCGTGAACAGGGCAGGCGCCAGGAAGCTGACGGCCCGGCCCGTGGTGGCGTACAGGCCGAAGAGCTCACCGGACTCACCGTGCGGCGCGAGCCGGGCCAGGTAGGCGCGGGACGAGGATTGGGCGGGACCCACAAACAGGCAGAGGAACAGTCCGAAGACCCAGAACGTCGTGCTGCCGGCCCATTCCATGCCGAAGAAGGAATAGTTGCCGTTACCCAGGGCCAGAATGGCGGTCCCGGCAATCAATAGGCCCACCAGGGAACCGGTGATAACAGCCTTGGGGCCTACCTTGTCGTCCAGGAACCCGCCGATGACGGCGCCGACGGCGGCCACGACGTTCCCGAAGATGGCGAAGAAGATGACCTGGGACAGGGCAAACCCGAATGTGCCGGCCGCGATGATGCCGCCGAATGTGAAGACTGCTGCGAGGCCGTCCCGGAACACGGCGCTGGCCAGGAGGAAGTAGATGGTGTGCGGGCTGGTGGCGTAGATCGCCTTGATCCGCCGGAACAGCAGCCGGTAGCTGGCGGCCAATCCCAGCCGCGCGGCCTGGCCGGAGCGCGGCACTTCGGGAACGGCGAACAGGACGGGGAGGGCGAAGACCAAGAACCACAGGGCGGAGAAAACGGCCACCAGCCTGATGTTGAGGCTGTCCTGCGTGGAGGCGCCGAACCATTCGAAGGCAGGCTGGACGAAGAGCTGCAGGACGATCAGGAGCGCGACGATGCCGCCCAGGTAGCCGGCGCCCCAGCCGAAACCGCTGACCTTTCCGATGTTCCGCGGCGTGGACACCTGCGCGAGCATGGCGTTGTAGTTGACGCCGGCGAATTCGAAGAAGACGTTGCCCAGTGCGATCAGCGAGACGCCGAGGAGCAGGAATTCCGGGTGCGGGAACACGAAGAAGCACAGTGCGGTCAGGATGGCGACGGCGGCCGAGTTGACTCCCAGCCACAGCTTGCGCCGGCCCCCCGCATCCGAACGCTGGCCGGTGACAGGTGCCAGCAGCGCGATGGCGAACCCGGCAACCGCCAACGCGCCGCCGAGTACCGCCGAGGCACTGTCCTCGCCGCCGAAGGCGTTGGACGTCAGGTAGACCGTGAAGACAAACGTCGTCATGACGGCGTTGAAAGCAGCGGAGCCCCAGTCCCAGGAAGCCCAGGCCAGGACCTGCCCTTTGGAGGAACCGGTTCCGGCAACAAGATCCGAGGCGGGCTGCATCGCCCCGGGAGCGCTGGCGCTGTTCATACGATGCATCGTATCCGCCCGTGGCGAACACTCGGGGACCACGGGCCCTTGATGCCGGGGATTCGGGCAGGGGCGGTGGGTTAAACCGGGGAAGACGCCGGACCGGCCTTGATAAACTGGGCCCTCCCGGACCTTACTTTTTGCCGCCTGCTCCAACTTTTGACAATCGAATCCCTGACGTTGCGGAGAATACAGTGATCACAGTCCTTGCCGTGCAGTTTTCGGTGGCTGTCCTCGCGCCCTTCCTCTTCCGGCTCTGGGGCCGCAACGCTTTCTATGCACTGGCGGCCGTCCCGGCGGTTTCCTTCGGCTGGCTGATGTTCCAGCACAACCCCATTTACTCAGGCCCGGGCGCCATCACCGAGTCCTTCGAGTGGATCCCCGGCCTCCATCTGGAACTTGCCTTCCGGATGGACGCGCTGGCGTGGGTCATGTCCCTCCTGGTGCTCGGCGTCGGCTCCCTGGTGCTGGTCTACTGTGCGCGGTACTTCAAGCGGACGGACCAGGACCTCGGCGGCTTCGGTGCCCAGCTGCTGGCGTTCGCAGGCGCCATGTTCGGCCTGGTCACAGCGGATGACCTCCTGCTGCTGTTCATTTTCTGGGAACTGACCACCATCCTGTCCTACCTGCTGATCGGCTTCGCGCGGACCCGTCTTGCCGCCCGGCGCTCCGCCCTCCAGGCGCTGATGGTCACCACCGCCGGCGGCCTGGCCATGCTGGTAGGCCTGATCATGCTGGGCACGGCCGCCGGCACCTACCGTATCTCCGGCATCCTGGAGCAAGCCCCCGCGCTGGCCGCCGGGACGTCCGGGGCCATGGTGAGCGCCGCCGTCGTACTCATCCTGGTAGGCGCCATCACCAAGTCGGCGCTGGTCCCGTTCCACTTCTGGCTGCCTGGCGCCATGGCCGCGCCCACCCCGGTCAGCGCCTACCTGCACGCTGCGGCGATGGTCAAGGCAGGCATCTACCTGGTGGCACGGCTTGCCCCGGGCTTCGCGGAGACTGCCTACTGGCAGCCCGTGGTCATGGGGCTGGGGCTGGCCACCATGCTGGTGGGCGGCTACCGGGCCCTGCGCCAGTCCGACATCAAGCTGATCCTGGCCTACGGCACCGTCAGCCAACTGGGCTTCCTCACCATGGTGGTAGGCCTGGGGACGCCCGATGCCGCGCTGGCCGGCCTGGCCATGCTGCTGGCACACGGCCTGTTCAAAGCCACGCTGTTCCTGGTGGTTGGCATCATCGACCACCAGTCCGGGACCCGCGACGTCCGCAAACTGTCCGGCGTCTTCCGCTCCTCGCGCGCCCTCGGCATCGTGGCCGGCATCGGCGCCGCGTCCATGGCCGGTGTGCCATTGCTGGCAGGGTTCGTAGCCAAGGAATCGGTGCTGGAAGCCTTCGTCCACCACGCCACGGACCCGCATTCCGGTCCGTGGGGCATGGTGGTCCTGGTGGGGCTGGTGGTGGGCTCCATCCTGACCGTCGCCTACAGTGCCCGCTTCATGTGGGGTGCGTTCGCGGTCAAACCCGGGGTGGACCCCACACCGTTCAAGGCCATCAGGCCTTCCTTCCTGGCGGCGCCCGCCGTCCTCAGCCTCCTGACCATCGCCTACGGGCTCTGGCCGGTTCCGGTGGACGCCTGGATCCAGCCGTACGCCGCGCTGTTCGCATCCACAGCGTCCGACGCCGGCACGCCCGCAGCGCAGGCAGGCCACCTTGCGCTGTGGCACGGGTTCACCCCGGCGCTTGGGCTGACGGCCATCACCTTCGTGCTCGGCGCCGCCATGTACTTCGGCCGCACCGCGGTGGCCCGCGCCCAGTCCCTGGTCCCGGCCTGGGTGGACGGCGACCGCGCCTACCAGCTGACCATCGGAGCGCTGGACGACGCTGCCGTCTGGATCACCGGCCGGACCCAGCGCGGTTCCCTGTACTTCTACCTCGCAGTGATCCTGAGCGTGGCATTCGTCCTGCCACTGGTGGCCATACTCCTGGGCGGCAACGCACTCCCGCCGGACGTCTACCTGGTGGACCCGAATTCGCCACTGCAGCTGGTGGCCGGCGCGGGCATCGTCATCGGCGCCTTGGCGGCCGTCAAGGCCAACAAGCGTTTCCTTGCGGTGCTGATGGTCTCCGTAACCGGCTACGGCATCGCGCTGGTCTTCGCCCTGCAGGGTGCCCCGGACCTGGCCCTGACCCAGATGCTGGTGGAAACCATCATCCTGGTGGCCTTCGTCCTGGCCATGCGCAGGCTGCCTCCCGAACTGCGCGACCGCACCGGCGGAAAATACCGCGTACTTCGCGTCATCATCGGTGCCGGCTTCGGCGTCACCATGGTATTCGCGGCCATTTTCGCCATGGGTGCCAGGACGGCCATCCCGGTGTCACTGCAGTTCCCGCAGCTCGCCTACGAAGGTGGTGGCGGCCTGAACGTGGTCAACGTGACCCTGGTGGACATCCGCGCCTGGGACACGTTCGGCGAGATCAGCGTCCTGGCACTGGCCGCCACCGGCGTGGCAAGCCTGATCTTCGTGCGCGGCCGCGGCGACCGGCTCCAGGCATCCGCGAGCGTTGCGGCGGGCACGGTGGGCAGGCATCCCGGGGTGGACCCCGGCTCCCGCGACGCTGCAGCCCTGGCCATCAGCCGGAGGTTTGCGGCCTCCACCCGGGACGCCTGGATTGTGGCCGGCCGGACTTTGGCCCCGGAACGCCGCTCCATCATCTTCGAGGTGGTCACGCGGCTGATCTTCCACTCCATGATCATCTTCTCGCTCTACCTGCTGCTGGCGGGGCACAACCTGCCCGGCGGCGGATTCGCCGGTGGCCTTACCGCCGGCCTGGCCCTGACCATCCGCTACCTGGCAGGCGGCCGCTTCGAGCTTCGGGAGGCTGCGCCCTTGAGCCCGGGGGCGCTCCTGGGCATCGGTCTGGCACTCGCAGCCGCCTCGGGCATGGCGCCGCTGCTGCTGGGCGGGCAGGTGTTCCAGTCCGCCATCATCCAGGTCTGGCTGCCCGTGTTCGGGGACATCAAGTTCGTCACCTCCACCATCTTCGATATCGGCGTATACGTCGTGGTGGTGGGCCTGGTGCTTGACGTGCTGCGCAGCCTGGGAGCCGAGATCGATGAGCACTTGGAGGAACAGTCCGGGCCCGGTGCACAGGAGCCGGAACGGTCCCAGGAAGCTGGCCAGGAGCCTGGCGTTGCCGGGGACGGGCAGGGCACCGGGGAGCTGGAACAGGAACCGGACGGGATTCCTGCCGAGACCACCGCAAGGGGACACGCATGAGCGTCAACCTGACCCTGCTGATTGTCATGGGAGCCCTGTACGCCTGCGGCATCTACCTGATCCTGGAACGCAGCCTCACGAGGGTGCTGCTGGGGCTGATGCTGCTGGCCAACGCCACCAACCTGCTGATCCTGGCCACCGGGGGATACGCGGGACTGGCGCCGCTCTTCAGCAAGGACACGCCCGCCCGGGACTACAACGATCCGCTGCCGCAGGCACTGATCCTGACCTCGATCGTGATTTCCTTCGCGGTCACCGCCTTCATGCTGGGCATCATCTACCGCACCTGGGTGCTGGCCCGCCAGGACGACATCCAGGACGACGCCGAGGACCTCCGGGTGGCAGTGACCCCCAGCTTTGATGCCGAGGATGACGCCGAAGTCCCCGCGGAAACTTCAGAGTTCCCGCTCACCATGCTCGGTTCCGACGGCAAGGATGTTTCGGACCGCGGTGCTTCCGGCCGGGACACGGACCGGGACGCGGACCGGGTGGCCACGCTGGTGGCAGGCGGCCGGGAAATGCCCGCCGAACATGCTGCCGCGGAGGAAAAGCCAGGCTCCCTCAATGTTGACCACAGCCCGGAAGGAGGCGGAAAGTGAACATCGCAAGCTTTGCCCCGCTCGCCGTCGTACTTCCCATCCTGGGCGCCGCCCTGACCTTCCTGCTGATCCGGCACTCCCGGGCCCAGCGGGCGGTGAGCATTGGCCTGCTGTCACTGACGCTGGCACTTGAGTGCCTCCTGCTGGCGTCGGCTTGGAACGGCGGCACGGCCGCGGTGACCATCGGTGGCTGGATCCCGCCGTTTGGCATCGTCATGGTGGTGGACCAGTTCTCCTCCCTGATGCTGGTGGTCTCCTCAGCCGTCAGCCTTGCGGTGCTCGTATACGCCACAGGCCAGGGCATGGCCGACGGCGACCGCGACGCGCCGGTGTCCATCTTCCACCCCACCTACCTGATCCTGGTGGCCGGGGTGTCCAACGCGTTCCTGTCCGGGGACCTCTTCAACCTCTATGTCGGCTTCGAGATCCTGCTGACTGCAAGCTACGTGCTGATGACCCTGGGCGGCACCGGGCCGCGGATCCGCGCCGGCGTCACCTATGTGGTGGTGTCCGTCGTGTCCTCGGTGCTGTTCCTGATTGCCATCGCCATGGTCTACGGGGCCACCGGGACCGTGAACATGGCGGACCTTGCCATCAAGCTGGGCGAACTGGACCAGGGCACCAAAACCCTGCTGCACGTGATGCTCCTGGTGGCCTTCGGCATCAAGGCCGCCGTCTTCCCCTTGTCCTTCTGGCTTCCCGACTCCTACCCGACCGCTCCGGCACCGGTCACGGCCGTGTTCGCGGGCCTGCTGACCAAGGTGGGTGTCTACGCGATGGTCCGCACCGAGACACTGCTGTTCCCCGGCGATACGTTGAACACGCCGCTGATGGTGGTGGCGCTGCTGACCATGCTTGTGGGCATCCTCGGTGCCCTGGCCCAAAGCGACATCAAGCGCCTCCTCTCGTTCACCCTGGTCAGCCACATCGGCTACATGGTGTTCGGGCTGGCCATGTCCTCGGCTGTTGGGCTGGCGGCGGCGGTCTTCTACGTGGCGCACCACATCACCATCCAGACCAGCCTCTTCCTGGTCACCGGCCTCATCGAACGGCGCGGCGGCAGCTCGTCCGTGGACCGGCTGGGCGGACTCGCCAAGCTCTCACCCATGCTGGCGCTGCTGTTCTTCATCCCCGGGATGAACCTGGCCGGCATCCCGCCGTTCTCCGGATTCCTGGGCAAGGTTGGCCTGCTGCAAGCCGGCGTGGAGCTGGGCACGCCGCTGGCCTACGCGCTGGTGATCGGCGGCGTGGTGACCAGCCTCCTGACGCTTCTGGCCATCGCCCGGGTGTGGAACCGTGCGTTCTGGCGGAAGCCGGAGGACGCCGAGCACCCCGACCCCGTGCTCCTTGCCACTCCCGCTGCGAGGGTCTCCGGGCCGGGAGCCAAGGTGAACAACACGGTGACCCTCCTGCCGCGCACCATGGTGGGCTCCACGGCCGCCCTGGTGGTGCTCGGTGTTGCCCTGACCGTCTTCGCCGGACCATTGTTCGCACTTTCGGACCGGGCAGCCCGGGACATGCTTGACCGGACGCCGTACATCCAGGCGGTGCTGGGCGAGGGCATCGCCGTTCCCGGCGCCACCGCGGCGGGAGGAGGACGATGAGCCGTAAACGCATTTCACTGCGCCAGGAACTGCCGCTCCTGGTCTGGCTGGTGATTGTGTGGGGCGCCCTGTGGCAGGATTTCAGCCCCGGCAACCTCCTCTTCGGGACCCTGCTGGCCGTGGGCGTGGCCCGGCTCTTCTACCTCCCGCCGGTGGAGCTCAGCGGCCGGTTCAATATTCTCCACGCCGTGCCGTTTGCGCTGGCGTTCGTGGGCAAGGTGGTGGTGGCCAGCGCGCAGGTCCTGTATCTGGCAGCTGTCCGCGGCCCCAAGGTGACCAATGCCGTGGTCGCGGTGAAACTGCGCAGCCACCAGGACCTGATCGTCACTGCCACGGGACACGTGATTTCCCTGATCCCGGGTTCCCTGGTGGTGGACGTGGACCGTTCCACGTCCACGCTGTACCTGCACGCACTCAACATCACCTCCAAGAAGGACGTGGAAGGCCTGCGGAACGAGGTCCGCTCCATTGAAGCGGGCCTGATCCGCATCATGGGCACCGCGGATGAACTGGAAGAGGTCCGTATGGAGGCCGGCGCATGATGCCCGTTGTCCTGGCTGTCACAGCCGTCATTTTCTCGCTGGCGGCCGCCGGTGCCATCATCCGGATCGCCCGTGGCCCGTCGCTGCTGGACCGGGTGCTGGCTGCCGACGTGCTGCTCGCAATCCTTGCCGGGGCGCTATGCATCGATATGGCGGTGAACCGGCACCTGAACAACCTGATGCTGGTGGTGGCCATCTCCGTCATCGGGTTCATCGGTTCCGTGACCGTAGCCCGGTTCGTGGCAGACAGGAGGGTCAAGCCCAATGAATCCTGACTTCTTCCGGCCCGACGCCTGGATCGACCTCGCCTCCGCCGTGTTCATGGTGGTGGGTGCCCTTATGTCCCTGGGCGCCGCGATAGGCCTGCTGCGGTTCCCGGACCTCCTGAGCCGCATGCACGCCGCCACGAAGCCGCAGGTGCTGGGGCTCTTCCTGCTGCTGGCGGCCATCGGGCTGCAGCTGCGGACGTGGTGGGTGTGGCCGGTCCTGGTGGTGGCGTGGATCTTCCAACTCCTCACGGTGCCCGTGTCCGCCCACATGGTGGGCCGTGCCGGCTACCGCACCAAGCACCTGCACCGGGAACTGCTCACCACCGATGAACTGGAAGCCGTGGTGCAAAAAGCCGCCGCCGAGACTGCCCGGAAGGACAGCCCCGACGACGGCCGGTAACGCTGGGGCACGACGCTAGACGATGTCCTGGGTCTTCGCGAAGCGGGTGATGGCGCGCTGGGTGCCGCGGTTGGCCAGGACCTGGATGATGGCACTGACCGACGCCGAGATCAGCGCAAAGGTCAGCGCCGAACGCAGGCTGGTGGGTACGTCCTCGTGTTTGCCGGTGGGCGGCTTCTGTCCGGTGGTCTTTTCCCAGATGGCATTGACCAGTTTGGTACCGGCGAGGCCTGCGCCGAGGCTCACGCCTGTCCCGAGCAGTTTGATGAGAAGGTTCATTCCAGGTACTCCTTGCGGGCGGAAAACGGACTGCTCCCAGCCTAGCCGGTCATATCCGGGTGATTGGCGCCGGCAGCCCGCAATCCAGCCCGGCCAGGTGTAAACTTGACCACGCCCAACCGGGCACAACAACAAGCGTTACCCACACCAAAAGCAACACTAAAAACGACAGGGGAGCGCCGCCGTCGGACAACCTGGCATTAGCCGGGCACCGCAGGTGGGCGCTGAGAGTGCGGACAGCCGCAGACCCTCGAACCTGATCCGGTTAGTACCGGCGCAAGGGAGTCGAGTTCTCAAAGTGTCGCGGTTCCACGGCCACAGGCCGCCGGCCGGGTCCACTTTCCCCTCCTGTTTCCCAGGAGGATCACATGAGTACTGCAGCAATCAAGAAGACCACCAGCAAGTCCTGGCGCGTCGTGGACATCGTTGTCGCCGCGCTGGTGGCCATCGCGGGCGGCGTTATTTTCTGGGCATGGGACCAGGGTGCCGCCGCCCTGTCCGCCCCCATGAACGCAGCCTACCCACCCCTGACCGGCCTGCTCGCCGGGGGCTGGATGATTCCCGGCGTGCTGGGAATGCTGATCATCCGCAAGCCGGGGGCCGCCCTGTTCTGCGAGACCGTCGCCGCCACCGGCGAACTGCTGATGGGTTCCCAGTACGGCGCCTCGGTCCTGTTCTCCGGTTTCATCCAGGGCCTGGGCGCGGAAATCATCTTCGCAATCTTCGTCTACCGCAAGTTCAACCTGCCCGCGTCCCTGCTGGCAGGCGCCGCGGCCGGATTCTTCTGCGGCCTGAACGACTCGTTTGCACCGTGGGGCTGGAACATCGCCTACTCCGGCGCCGACAAGCTGGCCTACATTGTCCTCACCACCATTTCCGGGGCCATCCTTGCGGGTGCCCTGGCCTGGGTTGCCACCCGCGGCCTGGCACGCACCGGGGTGCTGAGCTCCTTCGCGTCCCGCAAGGCCGCAACGGAGCCCGTCTTCTCCTGATGGCACCCTCCCAGGACTCCGGCGCGGTCCGCCCCGCCGCCGTCACCGCCCGTGGCTGGGGCTGGCGGCATGCCGGCAGGGCCAAACCCGCCGTCCACGGCCTTGACCTGGACATCGCCCCCGGGGAGCGGGTGCTCCTGCTCGGCGCCTCCGGCGCAGGGAAGTCCACCCTGCTGCACGCGCTGGCCGGCGTCCTGGGAGACATCGACGACGACGGCGAATCAGGCGACGCCGACGAGTCCGGTTCGCTCCGGGTGGACGGAGCCGCGCCCCGCGCCCAGCGCGGCCGCGCCGGCCTGATGCAGCAGGACCCCGAAACGCAGGTGGTCCTCTCCCGCGTTGGTGACGACGTCGCCTTCGGTGCCGAAAACCTCGCGGTGCCCCGCGACGCGATCTGGCCCCGGGTGCACGCGGCGCTTGCCGACGTCGGACTCTCCCACCTCCCGCTGGACCACCCGACGTCGGCCCTGTCCGGCGGGCAAAAGCAGCGCCTGGCGCTGGCGGGCATCCTGGCGATGCGTCCGGGCCTGATCCTGCTGGACGAACCCACCGCCAACCTCGACCCGGACGGCGTCCTGGAGGTCCGCGACGCCGTGGCCCGCTGCCTGGACAAGACCGGGGCCACCCTTGTGGTGGTGGAGCACCGGGTTTCCGTCTGGAAGGACCTGGTGGACCGGATCATTGTCCTGCAGCCCGGCTCGGCCTCGGATCCCGCCGTGCTCCTGGACGGCCCGCCGGACCGTGTGCTCAGTGAGGCGAGGACCATGCTGGCCGCGGCCGGCGTGTGGGTGCCCGGGTATGTGCCCGCGACCCGTCCCCGCGCCGCCGTCCCCGCCGCGGGAACGGGGAACCTGTTGTTGGCCGCTGAGCAGCTTGCCGTGTCCCGCGGACGCGCCCGCCGGCAGGGCTTTCGGAAGATTCCGCCGGTGCCGGTCCAGGAGGACGTGGCTGCACAGGTCCGCGCCGGGCAGGCCCTTGCCATCACCGGTCCCAACGGTGCCGGCAAGTCGACCTTCGCCCTGACCCTGGCCGGTCTGCTGGAGCCCGTGGCGGGGAAGGTTTCAGCCACGCTGGACCTCAGCCGCGGCGCCGGCATCGACCCCTACAAGTGGAAGGCCCAGCAGCTGATCTCGCGGGTGGGCACGGTGTTCCAGGAGCCGGAACACCAGTTCGTCACCGGGAAGGTACTGGACGAACTGCAGTTCGGCCCGCGGCACCTGGGGCACGGGGCGGACAGGGTGGACGAACTGCTGGAGCGCCTGCGGCTCACCCAGCTGGTGGACGCCAACCCCTACACGCTCTCCGGCGGGGAAAAGCGGCGCCTCTCCGTGGCCACCGTCCTTGCCGCCAGCCCCCAGGTGCTGATCCTGGACGAGCCCACGTTCGGGCAGGATGCCAATACCTGGGCCGAACTCGCATCATTCCTGTCCGAGCTTCTGGATGCGGGTACGGCGGTGGTTTCCGTGACCCATGACGCGGAGTTCACCTCGGCCCTGGGCGGGACGGAACTGCGGTTGGCTGCCGCGGAGGCGGTGGCACCATGAGGCAGGAACTCACCTTGAGCGGCAACCATGCACTCCTGGCCCGCGCCAACCCGCTCAGCAAGTTCGCGGCGGTCCTGCTCATCACGGCGGTCCTGGCCTTGTCCATCGACTGGGTGTCCGCCTCAGTGGCCCTCGCCTTCGAACTGATGCTGTTCCCCCTTGCCGGGCTCACCGTGTCCCTGCTGTGGCAGCGCGGATGGCCGCTGATCCTCGCCGCAGCCATCGGAGGCTGGAGTACCGCCATCCTGGCGCCGGACAGCGGCAGGATCCTGCTCGACGTCGGCATCTGGAGCATGAGCGAAGGTTCCCTCCAGTTGGGCATCGGCTTCCTCCTGCGCGGCTTTGCGATCGCCCTGCCCGCGGTGCTCCTGATGAGCTGCACCGACCCCACGGACCTGGCGGATGCACTGGCGCAAAAGGCCCGCCTGCCGCACCGGTTCGTCCTGGGCACCCTCGCCGCGATGCGCCTGGTGGGGCTCATGGCAGAGGAGTGGCAGACCATCGGGATGGCCCGCCGTGCCCGGGGCGTGGGCGCCCGCGGCAGCCTCGTCCAGCGGGTGAAGGCGACGCTGGGCCAGAGCTTCGGACTGCTGGTCCAGGCCATCAGGCGGGCGTCGAGGCTCGCCGTGACCATGGAAGCGCGTGGGTTCGGCGGGGGCCGGCGGACGTGGGCCAGGGAATCCACCTTCAGCCCGCTGGACTCCTGGGTGGTTGCCGGCGGTGTGCTGGTGGCCGGACTGGCCCTGGTGGCGGCCGTCTCTGCCGGCACGTGGAACATGGTCTGGCTGGGCAGCTGACTCCCGCTGGAAGCTCTGCATGCTTTCCTATCGCATCGGGTGGGTAGCATGGGGATGGTGGCCTTCACCTGCTCCTCGAAAGAGGCTTGATAACTCATTTATGATATATTCGCGGTATGACCCAGAAAACCGCTGAACACGTTGCCGCCATGCTGAGGGACGCCCGGAGCGAGAAAGGGTGGACCCAGGGCCAGCTGGCCGCCGAACTCGGCACCAGCCAAAGTGCCGTGGCGCGGATGGAACAGGGCAAGCAGAACCTGAGCCTGAAAATGATCCAGCGGCTGGAAAACATCTTTGACCGCAGCATCGTGAACGTGGCCAAGCCCCGGATGACGCACCTGCGGGTGGAGGGCGGCCGCACCCTGTCCGGCGCCGTTGACGTCAACAGCAGCAAGAACGCCGGCGTGGCACTGCTGTGCGCCAGCCTGATCAACCGCGGCACCACCGTGCTGCGCCGCCTGGCCCGGATCGAGGAAGTCAACCGCATCGTCGAGGTGCTGACCAGCATCGGCGTCGAGTGCACCTGGCTCAATGACACGGACCTCCGCCTGCGCCGCCCCGCCGTCCTGGATCTGGACGCCATGGACGTGGACGCGGCACGCCGCACCCGCAGCGTCATCATGCTGCTGGGCCCCCTGCTGGATGAGTCCCGGGAGTACCGGCTGCCCTACGCCGGCGGCTGCGACCTGGGCACCCGGACCGTGGAGCCCCACATGCAGGCACTGCGCGAGTTCGACCTGTCAGTGGAGGCCACGGCAGGGTTCTACACCGTGCAGGCACCGCCCGCGGATAGCCGGGACCGCTCTTTCGTCCTCACCGAACGGGGGGACACCGTTACCGAGAATGCGATCATGGCGGCGGCCCACCGGCCCGGAACAACCGTGATCCGCAACGCCAGCCCCAACTACATGGTGCAGGACCTCTGCTTTTACCTGCAGATGCTCGGGGTGGCCATAGAGGGCGTGGGAACCACCACCCTGCGGATCACCGGCAGGCCCGTGATCGACGCCGATATCGAGTATTTCCCGTCCGAGGACCCCATCGAGGCCATGAGCCTGATTACGGCGGGCATCGTCACCAACTCCGAGGTCACGGTCCGCCGGGTCCCCATCGAGTTCATGGAAATCGAACTGGCCACGCTGGGCCAGATGGGCCAGAAGCTCGAAATTTCCGGCGAATACATGGCCCGCAACGGCCGCACCCGGCTGGTGGACGTCACCACCAAGCCCTCCGAGCTGCGTGCCCCCGAGGACAAGATCCACCCCATGCCGTTCCCCGGGCTGAACATCGACAACCTGCCCTTCTTCGCCGTCATTGCAGCTAACGCCCATGGCCAGACCATGATCCACGACTGGGTTTACGAGAACCGGGCCATCTACCTGACGGAGCTGAACCGGCTCGGCGCACAGGTACAGCTGCTGGACCCGCACCGGATCTACGTCAACGGCCCCACGAAGTGGCGCGCCGCCGAGGTGGGCTGCCCGCCGGCACTCCGCCCGGCCGCCTGCCTGCTGCTGGCCATGCTGGCCGCGCGGGGCGTGTCCGAGCTGCGGAACATCTATGTGATCGAGCGGGGCTACGAGGACCTGGCGGAGCGTCTGAACACCATCGGCGCCAAGGTGGAGTACTTCCAGGACTAGGCATTCATCCTTCGTCATGAAGGGCGGCGCCCCTGTGAATGCCCGGCGGGCGCGGCAGAATATTCGTATGCGTACATTCGGCGTCGAGGAAGAACTCCTGATTGTTGATCCGGAGTCCGGGGAGCCGCTTGCCCTGGCCGACGCGCTCCTCGCTGGCCGGCGCGTGGCAGCCGATGATGCGCCGGTGGAGCTGGAAAGCCGCCATGCCGGCAACCAGGCGGATTACGACGACGAGATGGGCTTGAGTGCCGAGCTCAAGCTTGAGCAGATCGAGACACAGACCCGGCCGTGCACCGACTACGGAAGCCTGCTGGAACAGATCCGGGCCGGCCGGGCGCTGGCGGACCAGGCTGCCCAAAAGCACGGGGCCCGGGTTGCGGCGCTCGCCACCTCTCCCGTGGCCTCGCCCAGCCACACCACGCCGGACCCGCGCTATGCCAGGATGCTGGAACGCTTTGGCCTCACCGCCCAGGAGCAGCTGACCTGCGGTTTCCACGTCCACACCTTCATTGAATCGCCGGAGGAAGGCGTGGCGGTCCTGGACCGAATCCGCGACAAGCTGGCGGTGCTCACGGCACTGAGCGCCAACTCGCCATTTTGGAATGGCGTCCCCACCGGCTTCGAAAGCTACCGGACCCAGGCCTGGAACCGCTGGCCCACTGCGGGCCCGGCAGGTATTTACGGGACGTATCCCGCGTACCGCCGCGTGGTGACCCGGCTGCTGGACAGCGGCGTCATGCTCGATGAGGGCATGCTGTATTTCGACGCCCGTCTCTCCCGGAACCATCCGACGGTGGAAGTGCGGGTGGCGGACGTGTGCCTCCGTGCCGGGGACGCAGCCCTCATCGCGGTGCTGGTACGGGCATTGGTGGAATCCGCGGGCCGGGAATGGCGCGAGGACGTGGATCCCGCGCCCGTACCCACAGTCCTGCTGCGGATGGCGTCCTGGCAGGCCAGCAGCGCCGGGCTTAGCGGCGAACTCCTGGACTTCGGCAACTTCAGGCCCGCACCGGCCGCGGACGTGGTCCGTTCCCTGGTGGACTACCTGGCCCCCGTCCTGGCCGAACAGGGGGAGCTGGCCCTGGCCAGGCAGGGGGTGGAGGACATCATTTCCCGCGGAACCGGGGCCGCTGAACAGCGCCGTGCCCGCGACAAGGCCCTGGCGGGGCAGCCGCCTGAGGACATGGGGTTCGGTGCCGTGGTGCGGCAGGCCGTCCACCTGACGATGCGCGACACGCTGGACCTGTCAGACATGGCGGACACGCCCGAGCTGCTGCGCGTGCGGCAGGCCTGACCTGCCGCTTGGTTTGCCGGTCCGCGGCATGCATATTCCTTTTCGACGCGCACACTCCTTTGCGCACGCCACATTCCGTGCGCGCCAGGGAATCTGCGCGTCGAAAACGGGGAGGCGCGTCGAAAACGCTAGATCTGCTTCAGCGCCTGCTCGAGGTCACGGAGGAGGTCCTCCGGGTCCTCGAGCCCTACCGAGAGCCGCACCACGCCGTCGCTGAGCCCAATGGCGGCCCGCCCCTCCGGGCCCATGGCGCGGTGGGTGGTGGTGGCCGGGTGCGTGATCAGGGACTTGGCATCACCGAGGTTGTTGGAAATATCGATGATCCGCAGCCCGTCCAGGAGGGCGAATGCCGCTTCCTTGCCGGAACGCCCGCCGGTCGGGGCCAGTTCGAAGGTCAGGACCGTTCCGCCGGCACTCATCTGCTTGGCGGCCAGCCCGTACTGCGGGTGCGACTTCAGGAGCGGATACTTCACCCAGCCCACCGCCGGCTGTTCCTCCAGCCATTCAGCCAGCCGCAGCGCGGTGGCGGACGAGTGGTTGACGCGCAGGCCCATGGTTTCCAGGCCCTTGGTCAGGACCCAGGCGTTGAAGGCGGACAGTGCGGGGCCGGTATGGCGCATCAGCTGCTTGACGGGTCCGTCGATGAATTCCTTGGTGCCCAGGATGGCACCGCCCATCACCCTGCCCTGCCCATCGATGTGCTTGGTACCCGAGTAGACGATGACGTCGGCGCCGAGGTCCCCGCAGCGCTGCAGCAGGGGAGTGGCAAAGACGTTGTCAGCCACCACGGTGGCGCCGGCCGCATGCGCCAGCTCACTGACGGCGGCGATGTCGACGATTTCCTGCATGGGGTTGGACGGGGACTCGAAGAAGACGGCGGTGGTGGGCTTGGACAGGGCTTCGCGCCACTGGTCCAGGTCCGGACCGTCCACGAAGACCGTTTCCACACCCCAGCGCGGGAGGATCTCGTTCAGGATCACAAAGCACGAACCGAACAGCGAACGGGCAGCCACCACGCGGTCGCCGGCAGCCAGCAGGGCACCCAGCGCGGTGAACACGGCAGACATGCCCGACGCCGTCGCAAAGCAGGCTTCGGTGCCTTCCAGCAGCCTGAGCCGTTCCTGGAAGGTGGCAACGGACGGGTTGCCGTAGCGGGAGTAGACAAAGCGCTCGTCCTCGCCGGTGAAGGCGCGTTCAGCTGCCGCAGCGGATTCGTAGACGAAGCCGGAGTTCAGGAAGATGGCCTCGGACGTTTCCTGGAAGTTGGAGCGGTCCAGGCCGCCGCGGACTGCCTGCGTATCGGGGTTCCAGCCGGGGGCGTCTGGGTTGAAGGTCACTTAGTTCTTTCCGAGGTTGGTGGGGAGGCCGCGGTTCTTCCAGCCGTTGACGGTGCGTTCGCCGTAGCGGTCCGGCTCGCCTTCGAAGCCCTCCAGCACGTTGTAGGCGGTAAAACCGGCCTGGGTGGCGGCAGTTGCAGCCGCGATGGACCGCTGGCCGGAGCGGCAGAGGAAGAGCAGTTCCGCCTGGGGATCCTCCGGCGCCTGCGCCTGGAGGTCCTTGACGAAGTCGGGATTGGGGATGCCGCCGGGGAAGGTCCACTGGATGAACAGGGGATCGTTGTCCGTGGCCTTGGTGTCCGGGATGCCGATGTGGGCCCATTCGCCCTCGGTGCGGACGTCCACCAGGATGGCGCCCTTCTCCAGCTTGGCCCAGGCTTCCTGGGGCGTCAGGTCTCCGGCGTAGCTCATGCGTGGCCCTCGCCGTCGAAATCGCCTTCAAGGCCGGCGTCGAGCTGGTCCACCGCGGTGGCGACGGCGGCATCGGCTGAGGCGATCGCGGCCGGAAGGACGATTGCCTGCGCCACGATGACGCTGGTGCCGTTGAAAGTAGCTGCCGGGCTGCCGTGCAGCACGTAGCCGTCGGCGAGTGCGGCGGAGATCCGCTCGCAGAATTCACGGGTGTCCGCGCCGGTTATCAGGCGGTAGGACAGTCTTTCGTCAAGGGCGGGTGCGTCGGACACGACGGATCTCCTTCTCTCACGCTTGCAGCTCGAATCGGTCGATATGCCGAGTATTCACCTGAGGCACCCCGCCGCGAAAGGGAGGGTTGCCGACCGGCAAGTCAGGGCTTGGCGCCGGTACTCATTACTCCCCAAAAACGTAACACCTGCCGCGCCAAGCCGCATCGCCGACGTCGTCATGTTCCGTCATTGAGCTGCCCGCCATGCGGCACGTAGCCTGCTGCGGACCGATAAGGTTCATACCGGGGGGCGCCGCCCCGTATCCAGAGCAATGAGCACCGGGGGTCCTTGTCAGCATGCGGGCACACGTATCGCACCACCGCGCCGCCATCCGGCGTAACCGTCCGCGTTCCGCCGCGGCCTGCCTGGCCGCGGTTCTCATCGCCCTCCTGGCAGTGGTGGCCCCGGCAGCCCCGGCGCGGGCGGCCGGACCCGCGCCGGACAGGGGCAAACCCTGGCTGGGGGCGGTCCTCGAATGGGGTGAGGATACCGCCGCGGGCTTCAGCGACCGGCTGGGCGCAACCCCGGCGCTCTACGGCCATGACATCACCATGCCGTACCGCGAATCCGAGCGGAATGACATCGGGGGCTTCCTGCAACAGACCGCAGCGAAGGGCGCCCACGCCATGCTCACGGTCAAGCCGTCCGTGCCGCTGGACCAGCTCGGCGCCGCGGAGGCGCAAGCGTTCGCAGCACAGGTGCGCGACCTGACCGCGGGATTCAAGGGCCAACTGCTGGTCCGCTTTGCCCCCGACATGAACGCCAGCTGGGTGGCCTGGGGCCAGCAGCCGGCTGCGTACCGGCAGGCTTTCCAAGCGGTGTCGGCAGCCTTCAGGAAGGACGACGGCGGCCGGGCCACCATGGTGTGGGCGCCCTACCTGGGGAAGGACTACCCCTTCGACCGGAACAGGAATGCGCCACAGCCGGGAAGCGACGGGTTTTCCCTCCTGGATACAAATGGGGACGGAACCTGGAACGGGAGCGACAGCGCCTATGCCCCGTATTACCCGGGCGACGACGCGGTGGACTGGGTGGGGTTGGCCGCCTACCATGACGACACTGCCGGCGCGGCCGCCGTCAACTCCCTGCCGCACGCCGGCGAACTCGAAGACATGCTGACGGCCTCCGGCAACGAAAACTTCTACGGCACCTACGCCGAAGGACACAAAAAGCCCTTCCTGCTCCAGACCTCGGCCTTCTACAGCCCTGCATCCGGCGGGGCGCCCGAGGCGGACATCAAAACGCGCTGGTGGGACCAGGTGGTGGCAACTGCCACCTCTCCGCATTTCGCCGGAACGGCCGCCGTGGTGTGGGACGAACGGACCAGCACGCGGGACACCGGCGTAGCAAGCATCAGCTGGCTGCTCACGGGAAGCCCGGACATCGCCAAAACTGCCTTGGACCGGTTGAAGGCATCGCCCATGGTCACCGGGCCTGTCACAGATGTGGCGTCCGCAGGCACCTACGTGCGGGCTAATACGCTCTCTGGCGCGGCCCCGTGGACCGTTGCTGCCGCCATGGCCATCCTCCTGGTGGCCCTGTGGCAGGTCCCGCGCCGGATCAACGCTGCCACGGCCTGGAGTTACCAGGATCCTTCTGCCAGGGATTCGCGGGTGGACCTGCTGCGCGGGATGGCCATTGTCTTCGTGGTGGTCAACCACCTGGGCATGGCCTCGCTGTTCCAGCTGCTCACCCAGGAGGCGGTGGGCTTCGTATCAGGCGCTGAGTTGTTTGTCCTGTTCTCCGGCCTGGTGGTGGGCATGGTGTACGGGCCCAAAGCGAAGGAGGATTTCGGCCGGGTGGTGGACCTGACGTCCCGCCGTGCCGGGAAGCTCTATGTCACTGCCCTGGCCGTGCTGGTCGGCGTCTTCCTGCTGTCGCTGCTCCCGTTCTTCCACACCGAGGCCCTGACCACGTTCGTGGACCAGGGAACGGGCGGCGCCGGACACAGCGGCGCGGGCCGGACCTACGACCTGTACGCGGGCATGTCGTCGCTGTTCCAGTTCCCCGTACCGCCCCAGGTGCTTCCGGCCATCGTGCTGCTGCAGTTCGGGCCCTGGCAGTTCAACGTCATGGGCCTTTACGTGGTGCTCCTGCTGGCCAGCCCCCTGATCCTTGCGGCACTCAACCGCGGCAAGGCCATCTGGGTGTTGCTGGCGTCCCTGGCCGTGTATGCGGTCGGGGCCGTAACCAGGTTCAGGCTCCTGCCATCGCAGTTCGAGGACTCGTTCCCCCTGTTGGTATGGCAGGTACTCTTTGTCCTCGGCCTGGTTGTCGGCTACCACCGCCGCAGCATAGTTGCCTGGCTGTCGGCGCACACCTGGGTGGTGGCAGCCTGCACCGCAGCGGCGTTCGCGCTGGCCTTCCTGTCCTGGGGCAACCCGTACCTGGCCAACAATTACGACGTCCGGCTGGCGCTCATGCCGGACGCTGCCTACCGGGCCATGTATGACGCGCTGTTCGGCCGGACCTACCTGGCGCCCGGCCGCCTGCTCAACGTCCTGGTCCTCGTGGTGGCCGCCTACGCCTTCCTTAGCGCCTACTGGAAACCAGTGCAGCGGGCCCTGGGCTGGTTCCTGATCCCGCTGGGCCGCGCCACGCTCTACGTATTCATCATGCACGTGGTGCTGATCGCCGTCGTGGCCAACATCCCGGCGCTGCAGCAGCAGAGCATCTTCCTCAACACCGTCGCCTACGCCGTGGTGCTGGGCCTTCTGTGGGTGATGGTCCGGACCAGGTTCCTCTTCCGGATTATTCCCACCTAGGCGGCAGCGGGGACGTCCCGGGGCATAAAAAATGCTGTGGCACATACGTCAAGTGCCACAGCATCTGATGGCGGGGCACCGGTTACCCGGCGCCCCGTCCGACGACCCGTTGGGGCTTAGACCAGCCGCGGGTAACTGGTCATGATGTAGTCCGCCGCGGCAGGCCCCTTCATGCGCAGTCCGTTCCGGCGGGCGGAGACCCGGTGTTTCATGGCAGCCCAGAAGCTGGACTCGGTGCCGGCCGGCTGCTCGTTGACGAAGCACCAGCTGGTGTACAGCCCAAAGAGGCGGTCACGGTCGAGGCTTGATTCGGAGGCCTGGTCGGCGTAGGTGGCTTCGTGGAGGAAAAGATCAAACTGCGAATTGGCCATGACGGCGTCCCTTCGCTCGGTGCGCGGTGCCGCCGTTCGGCTACAGCAGCAAAACCCTCGATGCCCTGCACGGGGGCGGTGGGTCTGTAGGTTCGATCCCATCAGGAGAACTTGGGAATACCAGCGATCTTGAGGCATGTCTACGCTGTAGACTTTACTCGTAGACTACAACTGAGGCAACCGTATTGAATAAATCGGCCGGCTGCCCCCAGTGAGGATCAAATAATGACTTCAGCCAATACTTCGGGAACGGCGGGCACCAAGCCGAGGCTGAGCAGGGACCTGGTACTGGCCAAAGCGCTGGAGCTGGTGGACGCCGAGGGCCTGGACGCGCTGACCATGCGCCGCCTTGGGCAGGAGCTTGGCCGGGACCCCATGAGCCTTTACCGCTATGCCCAGAACCGTGCAGCTTTGTTGGATGGAGTTACGGAGTTGGTGCTCAACCAGCTCCGCATCCATCCGGAGGACCCCGACTGGAAGGCCCAGCTGCGCGGGATTGCCCATGGCCTGCGAACGCTTGCCCTCCAGCACCCCAATGTTGTGCCGCTGCTGGTCACCCGGCCCCTGTCCACGCCCCTCGGCCTTAGGCCGCTGGGCACGCTGCGTCCCTTGGAACAGATCCTGTCCCTTCTCGGCGCTGCAGGATTCGGTGCGGCCGATGCACTCCACGTCTACCGCGCCTACTACGGCTTCCTCTACGGACACATCCTGAACGAACTGCAGGAGTACGTGGTGGACCCTGAAGAGAACGAGGTGCTGCTGCGGCTGGGGCTCCACCGGCTGCCCGCGAAGGAGTTCCCCAAGCTCCGTGCACTGGCTCCGGCCCTGTCTGAGTACGACGGCGAGGCGGAGCTTGACCAGGGACTTGGCATCCTGCTGTCCGGGCTGGAAGCCCAGCTGTCGCGCCAGGCGGCCGGCCCCGCCGCCTGACGCTCCGGGCCTTGTGGAGGCGGTATTACCGGGCGTGGCCTATTCGAAGGACGCCCGACGACGGTCCTGCAGGCGGGTGTTCCAGATGTCCGGCTTGTTGACGCGGAACCGGCGCCCCGTCAGGGCTTTGGCGTTAAGCCGGACGTAGTTGGCCTTTTCGCCCGGCTGCCAAGGTTCCAGGCCCAGCCCGTCCACGGCATCTTTCACGCCCTGGTCCTCGATGATCTCCGTTTCGCCGCGCACCACCACGCTCCACGCCTGTTCCGAGGCAGGGTCGTAGCCGTCGATTTCCAGGGCCGCCGGACGTTCCATCCGGGCGCCCCACAGCTTTGAACCGGGCGCGGTGCGGAAGACGATGCTGCGCAGGTGGACAGCGTAGTTCACGGGGAAGATCTCGGGATGTTCGTCTACCACGATGGCCAACCTGCCCACCGTGTCGTTGTCGAGGAGTTCCCAGCAGTCGTCGAAGGACAGGTTTTCAATCTTCGGCAGGTTTCGCGAGTCCATGGTCCACACCTTACGGGTGTTGCGGGAGCGGGAAAAGGGATTGCGCCGCTTGTTGCGCCGCTACTGGATGCCGGCGAAAAGCTCACCCAACTCCGCGGTCAGTTCCTTCTGGAGGGCCGGGGTGCCGATCTCCTTGCCATCGATCCTGTTCACGGGGGCAAGCAGGCGGACGCTCGAAATCAGCCAGACCGCGTCAGCGTCCATGAGGTCCCGGGGTTCCAGCGGACCGTAGCCCAGTTCCCAGCCGGCGGCCTTGGCGGCGGCGAAAAGGGCGCCCTGGGAGGTCCCGGCCAGGATGCCGCTGTCCAGCTGCGGGGTGATGAGGCGCTTCACCGTGGTGCCGTCGTCGGACTTTTCCACATGGGCGAGCAGCACCGTTGAGGTGGGGCCTTCCAGCACACGGCCATCGGAGGAGAAGAAGATGACGTCGTCGGCGCCCTGTTTGTGGGCGTGGCGCAGGGCCGCCATGTTGACGGCGTAGGAAAGCGTTTTGGCGCCGAGGAGCAGCCAGGGCGCCCGGTCGGCCACGTCGCTGTCATAGCCACGGTCAAGGAGGATGACGTCGATGCCCGTTTCACGCTGCCGGCGCCCGGCTGCCCCGGCCGGGGTGGCCTGCACCCAGGCTGTGGGGGTGGGCGCGCCTTCCACGCCCCGGGTGACCACCAGTTTGACCACCAGCTCATCAGCAGCCGGGTCTGCGGGCGGGTTCTCCAGCCGGTGCCGGGCCACCGCCGCCGCAATGACGCGCCGCCAGGCCTGCTGGTCCGGGATTTCCAGGTCCAACGCCGCCGCGGAGCCGGCAAGACGGTCAAGGTGGGCCTGCATCTTCCGTACTGTTCCGCCCACGGCCAGCATGGTTTCGAAGACGCCGTCGCCCCGCGTGACCCCCAGGTCGGTGACCAGGAGTTGCGGCTTGGAGGCATCGGCCACCCGGCCATCAGGGTAAGCGGGATCGAGGAAGGCAAGAACCACGGGGGCTGGAGAGGTCATGGCACCAGCTTAGTGCGGTACCGCGGATAAGCTGGGCAGAGTGCACCGGCCGGAAGCCGTCCTCCGGAGCCCGATCTCCCCGGGGGTTTAAGACGTGTTGTGGCCTTTTTCACTTGCCGGCACCGCTCCGACGTGGGTGGTGGTGCTCCTGGGTTTCGCCGACCTGGTGATCAGGGTGCTGGCGCTGGGTATCATCCCCGGCAACCGGCGCCCCACCACCGCCATGGCCTGGCTGCTGGGCATCTTCTTCATTCCATTCCTGGGCATCGTCCTGTTCCTGCTCTTTGGCAACTTCCGGTTGTCCAGCCGCAGGCGGGCACAGCAGCAACTGGTAAATGAACGCGTGCAGGCAGGCATCTCCGCGCTCTCGGACGCGGAAAGCGACTACCCCGGCCCGGAATGGGTGAAGTCCGCGGCTGAACTCAACCGCACCCTCGGTTCCCTGCCCATGGTGGACGGCAACTCCGTGGACCTCATCCCCGGCTACCCCGACTCCATCCTGGAAATGACCCAGGCGGTGCGGAAGGCGAAGAAGTTCGTCAACGCCGAGTTCTACATCATGAGTTCGGACCATGTCACCAATGACCTGCTGACCGCCATGGAGGAGGCCGCGGAGCGGGGCGTGGAGGTGCGGCTCCTGTTCGACCACATCGGAACCCTCCGCATCAAGGGGTACCGGAAGCTGCTCAAGCGCCTCCGCGCAGGCAAGATCCAGTGGAAGCGGATGCTGCCGCTGCTGCCCATCCACGGACAGTGGCGTCGCCCTGACCTGCGGAACCACCGCAAGATCATGGTCATCGACGGCGAGATCGCCTTCACGGGTTCGCAGAACCTGATCGAGCCCTCCTACAACAACCCGCGGCACCGCAAGGCAGGCCGCGAATGGGTGGAACTGATGGCACGCCTGCGCGGACCCATCGTGACCACCCTGAACGTCGTCTTCGCCACCGACTGGCTGAGCGAGACCGACGAGTCGCTGGAACACCAGCTGCAGCTCGCACCGAACCCGGAGCCCGGGAACGTCACAGCCCAGGTGGTGCCCAGCGGCCCCGGGTTCATCACGGAAAACAACCTGCGGCTCTTCAACACCCTGATCTACTCCGCCCAGCACCGCATCTCCATCTGCAGCCCGTACTTCGTGCCGGACGATTCCCTGCTCTACGCCATCACCACCGCCGCCCAGCGGGGCGTTGACGTGGAACTGTTCGTCTCGGAGAAGGGCGACCAATTCCTGGTCCACCACGCCCAGCGGTCCTATTACGAGGCACTCCTCGAAGCCGGTGTGCGTATCTACCTGTACAAGGCCCCGTTCGTGCTGCACGCCAAGCACTTCACCATTGACGACGAGGTGGCCGTCCTCGGGTCCAGCAACATGGACATGCGGTCCTTCTCGCTGAACCTCGAGGTTTCCGTGATGCTCCTGGGCGAGGACATCGTGAACAAGATGCGGGCGGTGGAAGACACCTACCGGGACATCTCGCACGAGCTCAAGCTCGCGGACTGGATCAGCCGGCCGCTCGCCGCCCGGTACGTGGACAACGTGGCCCGGCTGACGGCCACGGTGCAGTAAGACGGCCGCGTATGCCTAAACCGGAGTCAGTCTCCGGGAAAGACGGAGCCTAGGGTGGACAGGACCCCGTAGGCCTTGGTCCGGATTTCCTCGTATTCGTCGTCGGGCACGGAGTCCGAGGTGATGGCACCGCCGACGCCGAGCGACAGTTCAGCGGTTCCGTCACCTTCCGCGCTGACCACCAGTGTCCTGATGGCGACGGCGAGGTCGGCTGCGGCATTGAGGGAGAAGTAGCCGATGGCCCCCGAATAGAGCCCCCGGGGCCCGGCCTCCAGCCGGTCCAGGATGGCCATGGTGCTGATCTTGGGGGCTCCGGTCATGGAGCCGGCCGGGAAGCATGCAGCCACGGCCTCGGCCCGGGGCGCGCCCGGGAGGAGGCGGGCGTCGATGGTGCTGACCATCTGGTGGACCGTGGCGTAGCTCTCGATCGCGCAGAGCCTGCTCACGGTAACGGAGCCGGGCTCGGCAAAATGGCTGAGGTCGTTGCGCAGCAGGTCCACGATCATGATGTTCTCGGCCCGGTCCTTCAGTGATGCGGCCAGGTCCTCGCGCAGCAGCCGGTCCTCCTGCGGGTCGGCAGCCCGGCGGCGGGTGCCCTTGATCGGCTCGGCGCGCATGCCGCCGTCGGACGCGATCTTCAGGAACCGCTCAGGCGAGGTGCTGGCAACGGCGAGGTTCCCCAGGCGGAGATAGCTGGCGAACGGCGCCGGGTTCCGGCGGCGCAGCGCCAGATAGGTGGTCCACGGATCCAGTGCGTGTTCCGGGACCCTGGCTTCGAGCGTCGTGGTCAGGCAGACCTCATAGGTGTTGCCCTGGGCGATCTGGTGCTGGGCTGCCGTGATTTTCTCCCGGTACTCCGCACCCGTGTCCCGGCTCCGGAAAGCAGGCGGCGCGGCAAGCATGACGTCGGTGCTGCCGCCGGTTTCCGGTGCCGGGCCAAGAATGGCCGCCGGGGCGCCGCTGCCGGCGGCTTCCACTGCGGCCCTGGCCCGGGCCAGCCACTCCCCGGCGTCCGAGGCCTCCAGCGCGAGGAGCCAGGCCGCGCCCCCGGCATGGTCAAGCACGACGGCCCGGCCGGCAAAGATCAGGGCAGCGTCAGGAGTGGGGGCGGAGAGGTCGCTGCCGCCGGTTTCGCGCTTCAGCTCGTAGCCCAGGCAACCTAGCCAGCCCAGCGTGAACTCACCGGGATACCCATCGGGCGTGCGGACGGCACGGCGCCCCCAGACGGTATCCAGCCAGCGGAAGAAGGGGCCCGGCACCTTGGCAGTTGCGGAACCGGTGCTGACCAGGCTTATCCCGGCACGGTGCGTCACGAACTGTCCGAACGTGCCGGCGTCGTCCGCCATGATGCTGAACCGGCTGCGCTCGGCGGCCGTGCGGGCCTCCGGCTCCGTGCCCTCTTCCTGCCCGGCGGCAGCCGCGGCGGCGCCGGCGTTGGAGGAATCCAGCCACACTGCATTGGGCGAAGTTCCGTACAGCGACTGGAACAGGGCCGGCGCGTCCGGGAGCGCGTCGAGGCGCTCGGCGTGGAGCCGGAGGCCGCGGCGTGCGGACAGTTCGGGGGCCAGCACGGGCGCCAGCGCCGGCAGGCAGGGGAGGAGGTGCAGCAGGTCCGTGGGGGCCGATCCGTCAGCGAGGTTCTGCACCCGGAGGTCCGCGTTCCCGGGGACGTCGTCCAGGCCCAGCCACTCTTCCTCCTGGGCGGCCCACTGGTCCCAGTAGGGCTCATAGGTGGCGCCGTCGCGGTCCAGCGCCCGGGTGCGCCGGACGTCGTCCGGAGACTCGGCCCAAACGACAGCGTCCAGCATGGGCCGGGCAGCCTCAGCGGCGGCACCCACTCCCTCCACGATGACAATCTCGGCGGGCAGTGTGACCCGGGCTTCGCCGTCGTAATGGTTCTCCCAGTCCCAGCTGGTCCAGGTGGCCGCCTCGCCACGGCTCAAGGGGGTGAGCACCGTGGAGACATAGCGCTCCACGCCGGCAGCCAGTCCGTCCCACCCCGGGTAGATGTTTTCCAGGTGGAACAGTGAAACCTTGTGGTGGGCGCGGAGCCGTGCAGCAAGTTCGACGGCAAGGGTGGTCTTCCCTGCGCCGGAACGCCCGTCCACGGCGATGATGACGGGGGCTGGGCTCATGGACTAGAGCGTACCGTTTTCCGTTGCCCGCTTTCAGCCATGAAGTGCGCGCTGCCCGGACGCATGGCGGCCACTGCTGAGGTGGCCGCCCAGGAACCCGCTCACCAGCAGCAGGACTGCCCCGGCCCGCGCCAGCCGGACGCCCAGCCGATGATTGCCGCGGGAGCGGGCACGCCAGGAGGCGATGTACACGGCGGTGGCTGCAGCATTGGCGCCGGCGTGGAGGATGCCCACGCGCTTCAAAGGCCGGTCCTTGCCGGACCAGGTCGCCCAGCCGGACAGGGCGGTGGGAACGGCGGCGACGACGCCGAGGGCCACCAGGCGCTGGGAGGAACGGCGGGAAGCGTCGTCATCGACGAGGTCCAGGAACACTGCCGACCACCAGGCGCCGAAGGGGCCGTCGGTGAGGATGGTGTGAAGCGGTATGCCGGTGGTGTCACCGCGGATAAGTGACCGGATCCGGGGCTGCGACATCAGCCGGGACGCCAGTGGATCCGCTGCGTCGACAGCGGCGTCCAATGAGGTGGCATCTTCAAGGTTGCCAAGGAGTCGGGTGTACCTGCCGGGGCTGGAAGCGGCGTGCATGAGCACAAAATACTCCTGGTGCCGCCGGGCCGCACGCCTTTTTTGCGCCCGGAGGCTTTTCCTGGCGCTGCAGCTAGTGCAGTTGGAGGTGGGTGTTCTGCAGGACCTCTGACTTGATGTGCTGGACCAGGCCTGGAAGTGCCGTGTGGATCTGGTGCCAGACGGCGTCGAAATCAGCATGCCCGCCGTACCAGGGATCTTCGATGCCTTGGTCCAGCCGGTCCCGGTCGGCCATGGCGGGATCGAAGCTGCGGAACATCCGGATTTTGTCCAGGCAATCCTGGTCCGGAGCCGCTTCACTCAGCCAGGCATAGTGGTCGATGTCGAGCGCGAGGATCAGGTCGCGCTCGCGGAACCACGCCGGCTCCCACTCGCGCGCCACGTGCTGTTCCGAGGCCAGCTGGGTCACCGCCAGGCGGCGGGCAGCGCGGGGATCAATAGGCCGGCCGGCCTCGTAACCCGTGATGCCTGCGGAATCCACTTCAACCAGCATGTCGAGGCCCTCGCGTTCAAGTGCTGACTGGAGCATCAGCTCGGCCATCGGGGACCGGCAAATGTTGCCCGTGCAGACAGTGATGACGCGGTAGGCGCTCGACGTTGAGGTCATGGAACTAAGCATGCGCGCTCCGGCCACCTTTGACCAGCCGCCTGTTCACAAAGTTTTACTGGGTTGTAAAGATGCATTACGAGGTATGAAAACGGGTACGGGCCCACGTTGTGTGATCGGGGGTTTCCGCTTGGGCGCCGGCCGCTAGTGAATCAGGGCCAGCAGGATGCCCACACCCACGAACAGGACACCAAACACCCTGCTGAGGACCAGCTGGCCCCGTTCGGTGCTGGTGACGCGCTGGAATGACCTGGCTGCCGCGGCAAAGAAGAACCACATCACCAGAATGTCGATGACCACAATGGTGGCCGTCAGCACGGCGTACTGCGTAAAGAGGGGCTGTTCGGGCCGGATGAACTGGGGTGTGAAGGCGAGGAAGAACACGATCGCCTTCGGGTTCAGCAGGTTGACCCAGAAGCCGCGCCGGAAGATGGACCATGCAGGTTCGCTGCGAAGGGTAGCAGCCTGCTCCTGGGCCGCGGCGGGCTTGCTGAGGAACTGGCGGACACCCAGGTAGACCAGGTAGGCCGCCCCGGCGTAGCGGATCACGTTGAAGGCAACCGGCGAGCTTGCCACCAGGACGCCGACACCGAGCGCGACGATCAGGACATGCACCACCAGGGCCGCCTGCTGCCCCAGGATTCCCCATATGGATCGGCGGAACCCGGCGTTCAGCGAGTTGCTCATGGTGTTGATGGCCCCTGCACCCGGGGTGAAGCTGATCAGGGCGCCGGCGCCTGCCAAGGCCAGCCATAGGGAAAATTGCACTTGACAATCTTACGGTGGCAATTGGCTGCCGTTTTTTCAGTCCCTGTGACGCTGTCCGGGCAACCAGGAGTCAGGCCCGCGCGATGACTTCGCCGTTGGGGATCAGGAACCAGCCGTCGTCCGTGGATCCCCAGCGGTGCCAGCCGGCAGAGATCCGGGCAAGGCCTGCGGCGTCGGCGAATCCGTACTCCAATGCCTGCTCGGCGAAGGCCGAATGCAGCACCCGCTCGCCCCAGACGCGTGCCTGCCAGCGGCGCCGCTGCGCCGTGGCGTACAGCCAGTTGCTGCTGGTGGGCGCGACGTCGGTGAAGCCTGCGGCCTGTGCCCAGCTGACCAGCCGCCGCCCGGCGTCGGGCTCTGCTCCGTTGCGCCGTGCGATCCTCTGGTACAGGTCCATCCACTCGTCCAGCTCGGGGACGTCGGGATACCAGCTCATGCCATGGAAGTCGGCGTCGCGCACGGCCACGATGCCACCGGGCTTCGCGACGCGCCGCATTTCGCGGAGTGCCTCGACGGGGTCGGTCAGGTGCTGGAGGACCTGGTGGGCGTGGACCACGTCGAACGTTTCGTCGGCGAAGTCCAGGTCGTAGATGTTCCCTGCCACGAATTCGACGTTGGGCACTTCGCGTTCGACGGCGAGCGCCTGGGCCTGGGCGACGATGTCCGGTGAGCGGTCCAGGCCGGTGACCTTGCCGGGGCTGACCAGGGCTGCGAAGTCGCAGGTGATGGTACCCGGTCCGCAACCGACGTCGAGCAGGGTGGACCCCGGAGCCAGGTAGGGCAGGACGAAGGCCGCGGAGTTTTCGGCGGTCCTGGCGGCATGGGCACGGACCACCGATTCGTGGTGGCCGTGCGTGTAGACGTCGTCTTCAGGCTGCTGCGCACTCATAAGCAAACGCTACCCCCACGAATGGCGCACTTACCCAGTTTCCGTCCTTGCCGCAATGGTGGCTTCGATCATGGCGGTCATGAATCGCGTGACAGTATCCAGCTCGGATTCGGAGAAGCCGGCCAGCGCGCTCCCCATGTGCTTGGCCAGCGGGGCGAAGATGGCTCCGCCCTCACGGAAAGCCTTGGGGGTCATCTTCAGCTGGACCTGCCGCCGGTCCGTGCTGTGGCGTTCGCGGACCACATGGCCGGCGCTGTCCAGGCGGTCTATGAGGGCAGTCGTGGCGGGGGAGCTCAGGTTCAGTTCTTTCCGCAGCAGCCCCGGCGTCACCACATTTCCCCGGGCCGTGTGGCGCATGATCACTGCGAGGGCGTTCATGTCCGTGCGGTGCATGTCCTTGCGGTCCCCGGCCGCATCCACGTAGCGGTTCGCTTCAAGGGTGAACTCCTGCAGGATCCGGAGCAGCGGGTGGCCGAACTCCGGCCCGGCCGGGGCGGAAGGTGATGCGCCGGGTGCCGTGTTCCCTGCCATCTCCACCTCCCGGCTGCTATGTCCCGGGCTGCGTATTTGCCCAAGCGTACTGACGGATATTACTCCAGGGCCGGTTGGGCCGTGATGACGCTGCCGGACCCCGTCACTCAATCCGGACAAAAAAGCTTGACTGGCACTTATCTCTGTTATGGAGATAATCTATGCTGGAACAAATACTACTCCACCTGCCCGATAAGGAAGGCACCATGAAACGCACAAAAGTTGGCAGGGAACGGGTTCCGTTCTGGCTGCGCTGGCTGGTCCCCGTTGTCCTGGTGCTGGCCTGGCTGGGGCTGGCCGGGGTCGGCGGACCCACCTTCGGCCGCCTGGACGAGGTCTCGTCCAACGACCAGGCATCCTTCCTGCCCGCCAGCGCCGAGGCAACCGAGGCACAGGACTGGCAGGCGAAGTTCCGCGACTCGGACGAGGTTCCCGGCATCATCGTCATCGAGAAAAACGAGGCCTTCACGCCCCAGCAGCTGGGCGGGCTGGCCACACTGAAGACCGACCTCGAAAACCTTAAGCTGGGCAGCACCGTCATCGGGCCGATCCCGTCCAAGGACGCCAAGGCCGTCCAGTTCGTGGTCCCCATTGGCTCGTCCGCTGAGATCAAGGACGCCGTCAAGGAACTCCGCGCAACGGTGAAGGGCGCGGCGCCGGAGGGTACCCAGACCTTCGTGACCGGTCCCGCCGGGCTTGCGGCGGACCTCACCGCGGCGTTCGGCGGCATCGACGGGATCCTCCTGCTCGTTGCCCTGTCCGCCGTTTTCGTGATCCTCCTGGTGGTCTACCGGTCCCTGCTGCTGCCCGTCATGGTGCTGCTGACCTCGGTATTTGCCCTGTGTGCGGCCATCCTGCTGGTGTTCGGCATGGCCAAGGCCGGCTGGATCCAGCTCAACGGCCAAAGCCAAGGCATCCTCTCCATCCTGGTGATCGGTGCCGCCACGGACTACGCCCTGCTCTTCGTGGCCCGCTTCCGCGAAGCGCTGACCCACACCACCAACCGCACGGCAGCCGTCCTTGCCGCCTGGAAAGCATCCTTTGAGCCCATCCTGGCTTCCGGCGCCACCGTGATCATTGCGCTCCTGTGCCTGCTCTTCTCCGACCTGAACTCCAACAAGGCCCTGGGCCCGGTGGCCGCCGCCGGCATCCTGTGCGCCCTGTTCGCCGCCCTGACCCTGCTGCCCGCCCTGATGGCACTGTTCGGCCGGGCCGCGTTCTGGCCCTTCCGGCCCAAGCTGCTGCCTGCAGACCAGCGTGAACCCGAACTGGTCACCGGGCTGGAAGGCCAAAAGGGCCTGTGGCGGGCCACCGGTTCGCTCGTCTCGCGGCGCCCCAGGACGGTCTGGGTTGCCTCGGTCCTCCTGCTGCTTGTGGCCGCGGGCGGCCTGTTCCAGCTGAAAGCCAACGGTGTACCGCAGACGGACGTCATCCTCACGACCTCCAACGCGGTGGACGGCCAGGACGCGCTGGCCCGCCACTTCGATGCCGGCAGCGGCAGCCCCGCCGTCGTGGTTGCAGACCAGGGCAAGGCAGCGGAGGTGCTGGAAAAGGTTAAGGCCGACGACGGCGTGGGCGAGGCCTACCTGCTGGGCCGCGGCAGCGTGCCGGTCACCGGAGCCCCGGGTGCCCCCACCACACCCGACGTCCGGGACGGGAAGGTCCTCATCAACGCCACGCTGAAGAATGCCGCGGACTCGCTGGAAGCGGAGGAGACCATCAAGGCCCTGCGCACCGAGGTGAAGGCCGTCGATCCCAGTGCCCTGGTAGGTGGCGTGACTGCCACGGCCCTCGACACCAACACCACCGCCCAGCATGACCTGGTGGTCATCATCCCGGTGGTCCTGGTGGTGATCCTCTTCATCCTGATGCTGCTCCTGCGCTCCATCGTGGCCCCGGTCCTGCTGGTGCTCTCGGTGGTGGTGTCCTACGCGGCAGCGCTGGGAGTGTCGGCCTTCGTGTTCAACAACCTCTTCGGTTTCCCGGGAGCCGACGCCACCGTCCCGCTGTTCGGCTTCGTCTTCCTGGTGGCCCTGGGTGTGGACTACAACATCTTCCTGATGAGCCGGGTCCGCGAGGAATCGCTCAAGCACGGCACCCGGCCCGGCATCCTGCGTGGCCTGGTGGTGACCGGCGGCGTCATCACCTCCGCCGGCGTGGTTCTCGCCGCCACATTCGCCGCCCTCGGTGTCATCCCCATCATGTTCCTGGTGCAGCTGGCCTTCATCGTGGCCTTCGGCGTCCTCCTGGACACCGTGCTGGTGCGCTCGCTGCTGGTGCCGGCGCTGGCCTACGACATCGGGCCGAAGATCTGGTGGCCCAGCAAGCTGGGGCGCACCGACGGCGAAACTGTGGCACGGCCGCGGCAGCCCGGCGTCGAACCGCTGGAAGAAGTGCCCAGCCACTGACCCCTCCGCGCAAAGAGCGAAGCCTCGGAGCACTAACCCTGCTGCCGCCACCAATCCACGGTGGCGGCAGCAGCCGTTTCCAGCGGCGTGGGGGCTACTCCCAGGGCCGCCTGGGACGCGGCCGAGTCCATGATGAACGGCCGCTCAAACTGGTACAGCATTTCGGCCAGCTCGCGGGCCCCGGCTGAGAACATCGCCGCAGCGCGAAGGGTCCAGCCGGGCAGGGCGCGCACCTTGGGGGCCGGCCGTCCGGCCGCAGCGGCGAAGGCGTGGGCCAGTTCCATCTGGTTAAGCGCCGGCCCCGTGGGGGCGTGCCATACGGCATTCCAGGCGGAGGGCCTGTCCGCCGCAGCGACCATTGCCGCGGCCAGATCCGGTACATACGTGAACGAGTGCGGCTGGCTGGCGCTTCCCATCACGCTGACGCTCTTTCCCGCCAGGATGGGCGCCACCATCCGTTCCCCGCCGTGCGCCATCCTGACGCGCGGACCAAAAAAGTCGCCTCCCACCACGCTCACCGTTGGCGTTGCGGCAGCCTCGCGGGCCCGGAGCAGCTCCGTCCGCACCCCGCGTTTGCCGCCCACAGCCTGGCGCGGGCTCTCCTCTTTCATCACGCTGTCCGGCTCGCTGTAGGAATAGAGGCTCTCGGGGAACACGACGACGGCGCCCGCCTCGTGCGCCGCGGTCAGGACCGCCTGCTCGGCTGCGGGAAGTTCCGCCCGCCAGGCGGCGGCGGTGTAGGCCGAACCGTGAATGCAGTGGAAGACAGCCCGGGCGCCCGCGAGGGCAGTATGCAGAACTTCCGGGTCCCTTGCATCCCCGGCAATACGCTCGATCAGGGGGTGCTGTGGTCCGCTGCCCGACCGCGTGAGTACGCGCACCCGCCGTCCCAGGGCTGCCAACTGTTCGGCGACCGTCCACCCCACCGGTCCCGCTCCCGTCACTACATACACATCTGTCATGGTGGCCTCCTTGCATCCTGTTTTGAGAGCACTGCTCTCAAAACAGGATGAGCCCGAAAGTAGATCAAGTAAAGAGCGGTGCTCTCTTTTGATTCCCGCGCTCTCGGTTGTGGCATGCTGGACCCGTGACTGAAGACGGGAAAACAACCGGCGCCGTTGCCCGGCCCCTCACCCCGCGGCAGCGGGCAAGGACCCAAACCGCGGCGGATATCATCCGCCTGGGGCGGCAGCACCTGGCAACGCATGGTGCTGCCGCGCTCTCCCTGCGCGCGGTGGCGCGGGATCTGGGGGTGGTGTCCTCCGCGGTCTACCGGTATGTGGAGAGCCGGGACGAGCTCCTGACCTTGTTGCTGATCGACGCGTTTGGTGAACTTGGGGACGAGGTGGATGCCGCCGTCGCCAAAGCGCCGGAGGATGACCACACTGCCCGTTTCCGGGCGCTGGGCCGGGCGGTCAGGGAGTGGGCTTTGCGGGAGCCTGCCAGCTACGCGCTCCTTTTCGGCAGCCCCGTTCCCGGCTACAGCGCCCCGGCGGAGCGAACAACGGGCCCCGGCACGAGGGTCATTGTCAGCCTCATCGGCATCCTGGACGTGGCTTCCCGGGCGGGGCGGCTGGCAGTTCCGCCCGTAGGCGCCACGCAACTGCCGCCAACCCTGGGCGGGGACCTCGCCGCCATCCGTTCCGGGTTTGGCCTGGACATTCCGGAGGAACTCGTGGCGCGGGGCGTCCTGGTGTGGAGCTCCCTCTTCGGTGCAGTCAGCTTCGAGGTTTTCAACCAGTACGGACCGGACACGTTCCATGCGCCCGCTGAGCTCTTCGACCATCACCTCGCCGTCCTGGCAGGCATCGCGGGCCTGCCTGCAGGCGCCTCCAGATAGGTGCCGGCGGAGCCCTGTTGGTGTGCGCGGGCCGTCGATAGACTGCCAGTGCGCCCGCATGGACGCGGAGCCTCGAAGGAGAGATGCACCATGACCGAGAATCCCGAAGTTGCAGCCGAAGAGCCCCGCAAGGGAAGCAGTGCACCCGGACTGGAGGGTGAAGGCGGGCAGTATGTGGACGGTGACTATGGTGATGCCGGCGCCGTGGAGCGGCCGGCGGATGAACGGGACGACCAGTATCCGGAAGGCAACTACGGCGACGCCGGAACAGTTGGGGCCCCTTCGGGAGGCGCGGGGGAAGGCGGACATTATGTGGATGCCGACCACGGTGCCGCCGGCACCGGCAGCGAGCCCCGGCGGGACCTTGCCGATGGCGAATACGAGGAAGGCGACTACGGCGACGCCGGGACCACCGGAGGCGCCCGGACGGAGCGTGCTGTCCGCGAGGGCCTCACCGACGGCCAGGTCCAGGCGACCGATGAGGAGCGCGGTCCGCTGCATGGCGACCGGAATCCGGAGCGCTGAACCAGCCGGAGGGGCCGTTCTCCTAAAGCGAACTGTGGTGCCGCCGTCGTAATTCGGCGCCCGGATGCCCGGAATGGCGCGGATTTTTCACCCGCCTATCTATTGCCGCATGCAAAGTTGAGCGTACCTAACTCAACTTTGGATTGACATCGCTGGTGCCCTGAGTAAAGTTGAGTGCAGAACGCTCAATGCTTAGGGCGCCAACCAGTTTCCAAGGAAAGAAGGAAGCAACACATGTCACGTGCAGTAGGTATCGACCTCGGAACCACCAACTCCGTCGTCTCCGTTCTCGAAGGTGGCGAGCCCACCGTTATTGCCAACGCCGAGGGTGGCCGCACCACGCCGTCGGTGGTTGCATTTTCCAAGTCCGGCGAAGTGCTGGTTGGCGAAATCGCCAAGCGCCAGGCCGTCAACAACATCGACCGCACCATCGCCTCCGTCAAGCGCCACATGGGCACCGACTGGACTGTCGCGATCGACGACAAGAAGTACACCCCGCAGGAAATCTCCGCGCGTATCCTCATGAAGCTGAAGAACGACGCCGAGTCCTACCTGGGTGAAAAGGTCACCGACGCGGTCATCACCGTCCCGGCCTACTTCAACGACGCCGAGCGCCAGGCCACCAAGGAGGCCGGCGAAATCGCAGGCCTCAACGTCCTGCGCATCGTCAACGAGCCCACCGCCGCGGCCCTCGCCTACGGCCTGGACAAGGGCAAGGAAGACGAACTCATCCTGGTCTTCGACCTCGGTGGCGGAACCTTCGACGTCTCCCTGCTGGAAGTGGGCAAGGACGAAGACAACTTCTCCACCATCCAGGTCCGCGCCACCGCGGGGGACAACCGCCTGGGCGGCGACGACTGGGACCAGCGCGTCGTCGACTACCTGCTGAACCAGCTCAAGGTCAAGGGCATCGACCTGTCCAAGGACAAGATCGCCCTCCAGCGCCTCCGCGAGGCAGCCGAGCAGGCCAAGAAGGAGCTCTCCTCCTCCTCCAGCACCAACGTCTCCCTCCAGTACCTCTCCGTCACCCCCGACGGCCCGGTCCACCTGGACGAGCAGCTCACCCGGGCCAAGTTCCAGGACCTCACCAAGGACCTGCTGGAGCGCACCAAGAAGCCGTTCCACGACGTCATCAAGGAAGCCGGCATCAAGCTCTCCGACATCAACCACATCGTGCTGGTCGGCGGCTCAACCCGTATGCCTGCCGTCTCCGACCTGGTCAAGGAACTGGCCGGCGGCAAGGAGCCCAACAAGGGCGTCAACCCGGACGAGGTCGTGGCCGTCGGTGCCGCACTGCAGGCCGGCGTGCTGAAGGGTGAGCGCAAGGACGTCCTCCTGATCGACGTCACCCCGCTGTCCCTCGGCATCGAGACCAAGGGCGGCGTGATGACGCACCTGATCGAGCGCAATACCGCCATTCCCACCAAGCGGTCCGAGACCTTCACCACGGCGGATGACAACCAGCCGTCGGTGGCCATCCAGGTCTTCCAGGGCGAGCGCGAGTTCACCCGCGACAACAAGCCGCTGGGCACGTTCGAACTGACCGGTATCGCCCCTGCACCGCGCGGCGTTCCCCAGGTTGAGGTCACCTTCGACATCGACGCCAACGGCATCGTCCACGTCTCCGCGAAGGACAAGGGCACCGGCAAGGAACAGTCCATGACCATCACCGGTGGCTCCAGCCTCTCCAAGGAAGACATCGACCGCATGGTCAAGGACGCCGAGGAGCACGCAGCCGAGGACAAGGCACGCCGCGAGGCGACCGACACCCGCAACACCGCCGAGCAGCTGGCCTACTCCGTGGACAAGCTGATCGCCGACAACGCCGACAAGCTGCCCGAAGAGGTCAAGACCGAGGTCCAGGCCGACGTCGACGCCCTCAAGAAGGCCCTCGAAGGCACCGACGACGCCGCTGTGAAGTCCGCATTCGAGAAGCTGCAGGCTTCCCAGACCAAGCTGGGCGAGGCCATCTATGCCCAGGCCGGTTCGCCGGACGGCGCAGCCGCGCCCGGCGCTGAGGGTGCCGCAGGAGCTTCGGCAGGTTCCTCGGACGAGGACATCGTCGACGCCGAGATCATCGACGAAGACGAAGCGAAGAAGTAACCCATGCCGCACCACGGTAACGAGGAAGAGCACAACGCATCCGCCGGCCAGCAGAACGCGCACGGCAACGGCCAGGAACCGGTCATCCGGGACAACCGCAAGGTTGACCCGGTGACCGGACAGGCCCGGCACCCCGAGGGCGGCCACGCCGCCCCCGGGGCCGGGTCCCAGGCCGGCGCGGCGGATTCCGACGGCGACGCGCTGGCCCAGGCCGAAGAGATTCTCAACGGCGTGGACGTGCCGGCCGAGGACTCCGTGGCCCAGGGGGCTCCGGCAGGATCAGCCGGCAACGCCGAGGCAGCAGAACTGCGCAACGACCTGCTCCGCCTGCAGGCTGAGTACGTCAACTACCGCAAGCGCGTTGAACGCGACCGCGCCGTGGCAGGGGAGATGGCCGTCATCGGCGTCCTGAACTCCCTGCTCCCGGTCCTGGACGACGTCGACGCCGCCCGGCAGCACGGTGACCTGGCCGATGGTCCCTTCGCCGCGATCGCCACCAAGCTGGAGAACGCGCTGAAGACGTACGGCCTGGTCCGGATCAACGAGACCGGTGTGGAGTTCGATCCCACGATCCACGAGGCCCTGATCCAGCAGCCCGGCGAAGACATCGAGGTTGACACCGTCAGCCAGGTCCTCCGCTCGGGCTACAAATCAGGAGACCGCGTCCTCCGCGCCGCGCAGGTGATTGTGGCCGTTCCTGCTTAGGTTGCTCTCGTGGACGCGCCGGACGGATAAGGGGGCCCCGCCCCTACGGTGGGTGGCGAAGGATCTGCGATCCTCCGCCACCCACCTCCGGCAGGCCCGATGCCACTCCCGGGCCCCCTTATCCGTCCGTCGCTCGGCGGTTGTGTCACCTAAGGTGAGATGACCACAAGCTCGAAGCGCAGCTGGGTAGGGGGCCGCGGCGTGGCGGGCACCGCGAAGCGGGCACGGCCCCCCAACCCGGCGGAGCGTCGCCCCGCCGGGCACTTAGGTTTTGTTTAAGAAAGGAAACGCCATTGGCTAGCCAGGATTGGGTGGACAAGGACTTTTACAAGATCCTTGGTGTTGCCAAGGACGCTTCCGAAGCCGACATCAAGAAGGCCTACCGGAAGCTTGCGCGGCAGCACCACCCTGATACCAATGCCGGGAACGCTGCTTCCGAGAAGAAGTTCAAGGACATCTCCGAGGCTTATTCGGTGCTCTCGGATCCCGAAGAGCGCCAGCAGTATGACGCCATCCGGGCCATGGGCAGCGGCGCCCGGTTTGCTCCCGGTGGCGCCGGCGCCACGAACGGCGGGTTCGAGGACATGTTCGGCGGCCTCTTCACGGGCAACACCGGGCGGCACGCGGGCGGGTTCAACCCCGCAGGCGGCGGCATCCCGCCCGAATTCGCAGACCTCTTCGGCGGCTTCGGCGGTGCTCCGGGCTTCCAGCGCACGCCGCAAAAAGGTGCCGACCGTACCGCATCCACCAGCATCTCGTTCGCCGGCTCCATCCGCGGAACCACCATTGGGCTTCGCGAGCCCAGCGGCGAGGTCATCGACGTGCGTGTGCCGGCCGGCATCAAGGACGGCCAGAAGGTCCGCGTCCGCGGCAAGGGCCAGCCTGGTGCTGCCGGCAACGGCGACCTGGTGGTCTCCGTCTCCGTCCAGCCCCACGCCTTCTACACGCGCGACGGCGACAACCTCCGCATCCATGTACCCGTCACCTTCCCGGAAGCTGCTTTGGGAGCGGACATCGAAGTTCCCACCATCGACGGGGAGAAGGTAAAGGTCCGCGTTCCGGCGGGCACGCCGTCGGGCCGTACCCTGCGGGTCAAGGGCAAAGGCGTGAAGACGTCCAAGGCCACGGGCGACCTCCTGGTGACCATCGACGTCGCGGTTCCCAAGAATCTCAACAAGGATGCCGAAGCTGCGGTCAAGGCGTTCGCCGAGGCCACATCGTCGGCGGATGTCCGTGAGGGCCTGGCAGCCAAGGCCCGGCTCTAGGAGCGGGGGTGAGCCGTGGACATCAGTGCTGACCAGCCGATCTTCGTGATCTCCGTGGCGGCCGAGCTGGCGGACATGCACCCGCAGACGCTGCGGCAGTATGACCGGCTCGGCATCGTCAAGCCCAGCCGTGCCCCGGGCAAGTCCCGGCGCTACTCGCAGCGTGACGTGAACATGCTGCGCGAAGTGCAGCGCCTCTCCCACGAGGGTGTGTCGCTGGAGGGGATCAAGCGCATCCTGGAACTCGAAAACCAGGTGGCCGCGCTCCAAAGCCGGATCTCGGAACTCACCGAGGAACTCGGGCGCCGCCCGCGCGCGGTGGACTCCCGGATCTTTGCCGCCGGCGCCGCCGGTGACGTGGTGAGCCTGGCGCGCGGGCAGCGGCCACGGCCCAGGTCCCAGGCCATGGTGGTGTGGCGCCCCCGGGCCATTGGACAGTAGGGCCCGGCAGGTACCGCTTCCCGGCGTCCCGCGAAAATAGAGTACCGACTACTCGTGACGGAAAAGCCCCCCGAAACTTGAATGGAACCATCGCCGGATCAGCGGCGATGGTTCCGCAAGTTCTGGGGGTTTTCCGTGTTTAAGGTTCTCAGCAAAACTCTTCACAGCAAGGCCCGGCCGTGAGCCCGGGAATGGAAGCGGTCACTGCCTTCAGCGGCTCCATGCCGGGGCAGATCCTGTTGGCCCTCGGGCAGACCATCGTGGTGGTCTGTGTCTGCTTCGACATGGTCCGCGAGTTGTCCGTCCCGAGGTCGCACCGGCGCTTCGTGGCCAGCACTGTCTTCCGGACCCTGGCCATCCCGTCGGTCATGGCCAACGCGCTGACGGTCTTCATCGCGCTGGTGGTGTCGTCCTGGGTGGACGTGGTGATGGGCATGTTCGTGCTGGTGGCCATCGTTTTCCGCTTCCACTACAACAAGGACGAGGATAACTGGTGGAAGGGCAAGGGAAAGAAGCTCGCCCGCTGGGCCCGCCGGCAGTTCGCTGGCCGGCCATCCACTGCCCCGGCTATGGGCTAGCAGTCCCGGGACCGGGGCAGTTTCCGGCCGGCAACCCTAACCGTTGATGACCTGGGGGACGCCGAGGGCCTTGAGGCCTTCGACGCCGAACTCCACCCCGTAGCCGGACTGTTTCGCGCCGCCGAACGGGATGCGGGGGTCCACGGCGCCGTGCCGGTTGATCCACACGGTGCCGGCCTGGATGCGGGCTGCGACGTCGCGGGCGGCCTTCAGGTCCGCGGACCAGACGGAGGCGCCCAGTCCGACGTCGAGCCCGTTCGCCATCTCCACCGCTTCGTCGATGGTGCTGTAGCGGATGATCGGCAGGGCCGGGCCGAACTGTTCCTCGGCCACCAGCGGGTTGTCGTTGTCGATGTCCGCCACCAGGGTGGTGGGGTAGAAGTAGCCGGGCTGGCTGGTGTCCGGGTTGCCGCCGAGCAGGATGCGTGCTCCGGAAGCCTTTGCCGCCTCCACGAGGTTGGCGACGACGTCGTACTGGGCTTTGTTCTGCAGCGGTCCCAGGACGTTGTTCTCGTCCAGGCCGTTGCCCATGGGCATCTGCTTGGCGACCGCCACGAGCTCGTCACAAACGGAGTCGTAAATGTCGTCGTGGACGTAGAGGCGCTTGAGCGCGGCGCAGGTCTGGCCGGTGTTCAGGAACGCGCCCCAGAAGATGTCCTGGGCGATGGCCTTGGGGTCGGCATCGGGCAGGACGATGCCGGCGTCGTTGCCGCCCAGTTCCAGGGTGAGCCGCTTGACGGTGTCCGCGGAGGACTTGATGATGGCGCGGCCGCCTGCGGTGGAGCCGGTGAACATGATCTTGCCGATCGCCGGGTGGTCGGTGAGGCGGGCGCCTACTTCGCGGCCGCAGGAAACGGCCGAGAGGATGCCGTCGGGGAGCTCTTCGTTGATGACCTTCACCAGGGCCAGCACGGACAGCGGAGTGTTGCCGGAGGGCTTGACCACCACGGCGTTGCCCATCCGCAGGGCCGGGGCGAGCTGCCAGACGGCGATCATCATGGGCCAGTTCCAGGGACCGATGGCGCCGACGACGCCGATGGGCCGGTAGTGCAGTTCGGCGCGGGTTTCGCCGTCGTCCACGATGGTTTCCGGTTCCAGCGGCAGGCCGGCGGTGGCGCGGAGCCACGCGACGCAGGCGCCGACTTCGAAGCGGGCGTTAGGGCCGTTGAGGGGTTTGCCCTGCTCGCGGGAGAGCAGCTGGGCGAGTTCCTCGGCGGAGCGTTCGACGGCGTCGGCTGCTTTGAGGAGCGCGGCGGACCGGGCGTCGTGGCCCAGGGCAGCCCACGCGGGCTGGGCGGCGGCGGCGGCGGACACGGCACTTTCCAGGTAGTCGAGGCTGTGGATGGGGGCTTCGCCCACAGCTTCGCCGGTGGCCGGGTCAAAGATGGTCCGGCCGGAGCCGGCGGCGGGGGCAACGGACGCGAGAAGCGCATCATAGGTTTCCAAGGGATACTCCACTTCGAGTAGGCAAGGACGCCAGCCGGTCGGCGTAGCGGGTTACCCCCAGTGTGGTTGGCAACCCGGTCGAGTCTCTTGTCTTTGTGCGCAGAGCGCTTGTTCGGTAGCGAACGCAATGTCACGCCAAGCACGCTTTTGCGCACCGGACGGTGTCGGGACCCCGTGTTTCCGGGGTCCCGACGCCGAAGGTGGGCTTGAAGGGTGCCGTGCGTGACGCCGTCGTACCCGGCGGTTATCCGGCGTAGGGGTCTGCGATGCCGATGTATTGGGTGGTGGTGTATTCGGCGATGCCTTCGGAGCCGCCTTCGCGGCCGAGGCCGGATGTTTGACGCCGCCGAAGGGTGCTGCGGCGTTGGAGATGACGCCGGCGTTGAACCCGACCATGCCGAATTCGATCTGCTCCGCCATACGAAGGAGGCGGTTGAAGTCGCGGCTGTAGAGGTAGGACGCCAGCCCGTACTCACTGGCGTTGGCGAGTGTGATGGCTTCTTCGTCAGTGGTGAAGGTGGTGATGGGGGCGACGGGTCCGAAGATTTCCTGGCCCAGGATCGCAGCGTCGTTGGGGACGTTGGCCAGGACGGTGGGCTGGTAGAAGTAGCCGGGCCCGTCCACGGGGGCGCCGGAATCAATCAGCGGCCCGACCTGTGTGCCGGGGTTGGTGCCGCGGCCGGTAGCCAGGGCGCCCATCGCGGCGGCGAACCTGGCCGTGAATTCGGCGGCGACGGATTCGTGGACCAGGAAGCGGTTGGCTGCGGTGCAGGCCTCGCCCATGTTCCGCATCTTCGCCGCCATGGCCCCTTCGACGGCGGCGTCCAGGTCGGCGTCCTCGAAGACGATGAACGGGGCGTTGCCGCCGAGTTCCATCGAGGTCCGCAGCACGTTCCGGGCGGCGTCGGCCATGAGGCGCTTGCCCACGGGGGTGGAGCCGGTAAAGGAGACCTTCCGCAGCCGGGAGTCCTTCAGCAGCGGCCCGGAAACCCCTGAGGCGGAGGAGGACGCGACGACGTTCAGGACCCCGGGCGGGAGGCCGGCGTCGAGCATGGTCTGGGCGAAGTACTGGGCCGTGAGCGGTGTGAGCTTGGCGGGTTTGAGGACCATGGTGCAGCCGGCGGCCACTGCCGGGGCGACTTTGCGGGTGGCCATGGCCAGGGGGAAGTTCCAGGGGGTGATGAGCAGGCAGGGGCCGACGGGTTTGTGCTGGACGAGGATCTTGTTCTTGCCCTCCGGGGTGGTGAGGTAGCGGCCGTAGTCACGGACGGCTTCCTCGGCGAACCAGCGAAGGAACTCGGCGCCGTAGGTGACTTCGCCGCGGGCTTCTGCCAGGGGTTTGCCCATTTCCAGGGTCATCAGCAGGGCGAAGTGTTCGGCGCGTTCGGTGACGAGGTCAAAGGCGCGGCGGAGGATGTCGGCGCGTACCCGGGGTGCGCTGCGCGCCCAGGAGGCCTGGACGGCGTCGGCCGCGTCCAGAGCGGCCACCGCGTCGGCGCTGGTGGCGGAGGCGAGGGTGGCGAGCACCTCCCCGGTGGCGGGGTCGTGCACATCGAACGTGCCGCCGTCGGACGCCTCGCGCCACTGACCGTTGATGAGCAGGCCGGTAGGGACGGAAGCCAGGAGCGAGGCTTCATGCTCCGGCGAGAAGGCAGGGGAGATCGCAGAAAGTGTCATCAGAAGTCCTTGGGAAGGGAAAGTCAGTAACTGGCGGGGGTGCCGCCGTCGGCAGGTTTGATGTACTTGGCGGCGAGGGCTTCGGAGCCGCGGGCGAGGAGGGCGACGTCGGCCCCAACCAGGATGAAACCGGCACCGTTCGCGAGGTAGTACGTGGCGGTGTCCGGGTTGAAGGCGTTCACCCCGGCGGGCTTTCCGGCCGCCCTCGCGGCGGACAGGCAATGGTCGACGGCGGCACGCACCTCCGGGTGTTCCTGCTGTCCCAGCAGGCCCATGGAGGCGGCGAGGTCTGATGGGCCGATGAACACCGCGTCGACGCCGTCGACCTTTAGGATGTCCTCGACAGCCTCGACGGCGGCGGTGGATTCGATCTGGACGGTGACGCTGATGGTCTCGTTGGCGCGGGCCAGGTAGTCGGGGACCCGGTTCCAGCGCGCGGCGCGGGCCAGGGCGGACCCCACCCCGCGGACTCCCTGCGGCGGGTAGCGGGTGGCCGCCACCGCGGCTTCCGCCTCTGCCACCGAGTTGACCATGGGGACCAGCAGGTTCTGCACGCCAAAGTCCAGGTACTGCTTGATCATTACGGTGTCGTTCACGGGCGGCCGGACCAGGGTGTGGACCGGGTAGCCGTGGACGGCCTGGAGCTGGGCCAGGATGGATTCGAGCCCGTTGGGGCTGTGCTCGGCATCCACCAGGAGCCAGTCCAGGCCGGACCCGGCGCACAGTTCCGCGACCAGCGGGCTGCCGGAACACACCCACATACCTGCCAGCGGGCGGTCCGCCTGGGCCAACGCGGACCGGAAGGTGTCCTCTACTCGAAACGGCATGTCACGCTCCCCAGGGGTCCGTAGTCGGCGTGGACGGTATCGCCCTTGTAGACCCACATGGGCCGGGTAAAGGACCCGGCCAGGATGATGTCCCCGGCCTTCAGGGCGTCGCCGTGGGCGGCGATCTTGTTGGCCAGCCAGTGGACCCCATTGGCGGGATGGTCCAGGACGCCGGCCGCCACTCCGGTTTCCTCCACGGTCTGGTTCTTGTACAGGATGGCGGAGACCCAACGAAGGTCCACGGTGTCCGGCTTCACCGGGTTGCCGCCGATCACCATGGCACCCATCGCGGCGTTGTCCGAGATGGTGTCCACGATGGTCCGGCCCTCCATCTCGATCCGGGAATCCAGGATCTCGAGGGCCGGAACCACGTAGTCGGTGGCCTTCAGGACATCGAAAATGGTCACGCCCGGGCCTTTGAGTCCATCCTTTAATACGAACGCCAGCTCCACCTCCACCCGCGGATGGGTGTACTTGTCCCACTCCACGGAGCAGCCGGTCTCCAGCACCATGTCATCGAAGATGGCGCCGTAGTCAGGTTCGGTGATGCCGGTGGCGGCCTGCATCGCCTTGGACGTGAGGCCGATCTTGCGCCCCACCAGCGTCCGGCCGGCGTCCTCGTTGCGGCGGCGCCACAGCTGCTGCACGGCGTAGGAGTCCTCCACCGTCATCTCCGGATAGCGGGCCGTCAGGCGGGGAACAGGGGTGCGGGTCCGGCCGGCTTCCACCAGCTCGTCCGCGATGGCCTCAATCGTCTTTGGCTCCAGCATGGTCAGACCTGGACTCCCAGCTTGAAGCCCTCAGCGGCTTCGCCTTCGGGCTTGCGGGTGTAGGAGAAGCCGTCGGCGCCCACGGTCACGGCCATCTCGGACTTTTCCTCGCGGACGATGACCGGCTGGGGGTTGCCGTCCAGGTCCAGGACCAGGGAGGCTTCGGTGTACCAGGACGGGACCACGGGGTTGCCCCACCAGTCGCGGCGCTGGTTGTCGTGGACGTCCCAGGTGATGGTGGGGTTGTCCGGGTCGCCGGTGTAGTAGTCCTGGGTGTAGATCTCGATGCGGTGGCCGTCCGGGTCCAGGATGTAGAGGTAGAAGGCGTTGGAGACGCCGTGCCGGCCGGGGCCGCGTTCGATCCGGTCGCTGATGCGCAGGGCGCCCATCTTGTCGCAGATCTGGATGATGTTGTGCTTCTCGTGCGTGGCGAACGCGACGTGGTGCATGCGGGGGCCGTTGCCGCCGGTCAGGGCGGTGTCATGGACGGTCTGCTTGCGGTGCATCCACGCGGCGTAGGTGACGCCGTCGGCATCCTTGATGTCCTCGGAGACGCGGAAGCCCAGGTCCTCCAGGTACTTGCGGCCCTTGGGGACATCCGGGGTGACCTGGTTGAAGTGGTCCAGCCGGACCAGTTCACCGGCGGAGTAGAGGTCGTAGCGCTGGGTGAGCCGCTCCACGTGCTCCACGTCGTAGAAGAACTCGTACGGGAAGCCCAGCGGGTCCTCCACACGGACGGAGTCGCCCACGCCCTTCGTGAAGCCGTCCTTGCGGCGCTCCACCCGGCAGCCGAGCTCCTTGTAGTAGGCCTCCGCGGCGTCCACCTCGGCGGGGGACTTCACGCGGTAGGCGAAGGCCGCGACGGCGGCGACCGGGCCCTTGCGCAGCACCAGGTTGTGGTGGATGAACTCCTCCAGGGAGCGCAGGTAGATGTTGTTCTCGTCCTCCTCGGTGACGTGCAGGCCCAGGACGTCGACGTAGAACTCGCGGGACCTGGCGAGGTCGGTGACCACGATCTCCATGTAGGCGCAGCGGACGATGTCCGGAGCCGGGACGGTGGGGGTGGGGACGAAGTTGGTCATTGGAGTCTCTCTTCTTTGAAAGGGGGCGTGGAAAGTACGACGGCGGCCGGCTGGCTTAGGCGCCGAATTTGGGGGTGTGGACGGTGCCGAGGGTGATGTGCACGGCTTGCTGGTCGGTGTAGAAGTCGATGGAGCGGTAGCCGCCTTCGTGGCCCAGGCCCGAGGCCTTGACGCCGCCGAACGGCGTGCGCAGGTCGCGGACGTTGTGGCTGTTCAGCCACACCATGCCGGCCTCGACGTTCTGCGAGAAGTTGTGGGCGCGGGTCAGGTTCTGGGTCCAGATGTAGGCAGCCAGGCCGTACTTGGTGTTGTTCGCCAGGGCGAGGGCTTCGTCGTCGTTCTCGAACGGGGTGATGGCCACGACCGGTCCGAAGATCTCCTCCTGGAAGATCCGGGCGTCGGGGGCGACGTCGGCAAACACGGTGGGTGCGATGTAGTTGCCTTCCGGCAGGTGGTCGGGGCGGCCGCCGCCGGCGAGGAGCCGGCCTTCGGACTTGCCGATCTCCACGTAGGAGGCCACCTTTTCGTAGTGCTCCGGGTGTACCAGGGCGCCCACCTGGGTCTTGGGGTCGTGCGGATCGCCCACCACGATGTTCTTGGCCCGGGCGGCGTACTTTTCACAGAATTCGTCGTAGATGGCGCGTTCCACGAGGATGCGCGAGCCGGCGGTGCAGCGCTCGCCGTTGAGGGAGAAGACGCCGAAGAGGGCGGAGTCAATGGCGGCGTCCAGGTCGGCGTCGGCGAAGACGACGCAGGGGGACTTGCCGCCGAGCTCCATGGAGAGGCCCTTGAGGTTGGTGGCGGCGTTCCGGAAGATCGTCTGGCCGGTGGTGGTCTCCCCGGTGAAGGAGATCAGCGGGACGTCCGGGTGCTTGACCAGGGCGTCGCCTGCTTCCTCGCCCAGGCCGTTGACCAGGTTGAAGACGCCATCGGGCAGGCCGGCGTCCTTGAAGATGGTGGCCCACAGGGAGGCGGAGAGCGGGGTGAACTCGGCCGGCTTCAGGACCACGGTGTTGCCGGTGGCCAGGGCCGGGGCCAGCTTCCAGGATTCGAGCATGAACGGGGTGTTCCACGGGGTGATCAGGCCGGCCACGCCGATCGGCTTCCGGTTCACGTAGTTGATCTGGGAGCCGGGGACCTTCATGGCGTCGTCGAACTGGGCCACGATGAGGTCAGCGAAAAAGCGGAAGTTCTCGGCGGCGCGGAGGGCCTGGCCCTTGGCCTGGGTAATCGGCAGGCCGGTATCGAAGGTTTCGAGTTCCGCGAGGCGGGCTTCCTGGGCTTCGACGGCGTCGGCGATCCTGTTCAGGACTCGGGCACGCTCGCGCGGCTTCATCTTCGGCCAGGGACCGTTCACGAACGCTTCGCGGGCTGCGGCGACGGCGAGGTCGATGTCTTCTTTCTGGCCGGCGGCGGCGGTGGCGTAGTTCCGGTTGGAGACCGGGTCCAGGACGTCGAAGGTCTTGCCGCCCACGGAGTCAACGAACTGGCCGTTGATGTAGTGCTGGATGTGAGTGGGCAGGTCCTCAGGGACGTGGTGCTTGGCGGTTTCTACTGAGGTCGTCATCGTTGAAGTCCTTACTGGTGCTTGGCTTGGGCGAGATATGCGTCAAGGGTGGCGGCCCGGTGCTGGCGGGCGGCTTTTTCGATCTGCTCCGCGTCGGCTCCGGTTTCAATGAGCTTCAGCAGGTTTTCGTGCTCGTCCACGGAGTCGCGGGCGCGGCCCGGGACGAAACGGAACGTGGAGGACCGGAGTGCGGCGAGCCTGTTCCAGCCGCGGTGCACCAGGTCCAGGATGTGCGGGTTGGGGCAGTGCTCGAACAGGACGCTGTGGAAGTCCTGGTTGAGCTGCGTGAACCGGACCGGGTCGAAGTGGTCCAGGCATGCGCGCATCTCCTCGTTCACGGCGCGGGCCCGGGCCACGGCCGCGGGATCGATCAGCGGGGCGGACAGCGCGGTGGCTGCGCCCTCCACGATGCTGAGGGTCTGCATCGTGTAGAGGTACTCGGTGGGGTCGATTCCCGCGACGGTGGCGCCCACGTTGCGTTCGAACGTCACCAGGCCCTCGGCTTCCAGCCGGCGGATGGCTTCGCGGACCGGGACCACGCTGAACCCCAGGTCCTTGGCGATGGAGCCCAGGACCAGCCGGTAGCCGGGGGTGTAGGCGCCTTCCACGATCCGGGCCTTGACGGCCTGGTAGGCCTGCTCGGACTTGCTGCCGGCAACCATGGTGGCCTCACTCATTGTTGCCTGCCCATTCCTTGTACCGTGCCTGCCATTCGGAGTTCATGGGGTAGAGGCCGTCAACGCTGTTGCCCTGCTTGACCATCTCGAAGATGAAGGTCTCTTCCTTTTCCTGCTGGATGCAGTCCGCCACCAGTTCTTCGGCGATGGCCGGGGGGATGACCAGGATGCCGTCGGAATCGGCCACGATGATGTCGCCGGGCTGCACGGTGGCACCGCCGCAGGCGATGGTGATGTCCGTGTCCCACGGGATGTGGCGGCGCCCCAGCACCGCGGGATGCGGGTTGGCGAAGTAGGTGGGCATCTCCAGCCCGGCCACGGCGGAGTAGTCGCGGACGCCCCCGTCGGTGATGATGGCCGCGGCGCCGCGGACCTGGGCCCGGAGGGCCAGGATGTCGCCCACGGTGCCGGTTCCTTTTTCACCGCGGGCTTCCATCACCAGGATTTCGCCCTCATTGACGGAGTCGATGGCCTTCTTCTGGGCGTTGAAGCCGCCGCCGTGCGTTTTGAACAGGTCCTCGCGGTTGGGAACGTAACGGAGGGTGCGGGCGACGCCCACCACCCGGCGGTCAGGGCGGGTGGCCTGCAGCCCGTCGATGCTGACGTTGTTCAGGCCGCGCTTGCGCATCTGGGAGGACAGGGTGGCGGTGGCGACAGACTCGAGCTTGGCCTTCAGTTCCGGGGTGAGGACGGGTTCGACGGCGGCGAGGCCCGCTGCTTCACGGGACCCGTAAGCTTCCTCCCGCTGCAGGTCATCGACCTTGGGTTGGGCGCCAAAGTCCGCGAACGCAGTCGTTCCCTGCTCCACGGTGGTGGCCAGGCGTCCGGTGGTGAGGCTGCCATCAAGCGTGCCCACCTCAACTTCCAGGACGTCGCCGGGTGCGGCAACGGAGGCGCCGGCCGGGGTGCCGGTGAGGATGATGTCGCCCTCCTCGAGGGTGAGGAGCTGGGAGAGGTCCGCGACGAGCCGGGCGAACGGGAAGAGCAGGTCTTCGGTGGTGTCGTCCTGGACCAGGTCCCCGTTGTGCCAGGTGCGGATGCGAAGTTTGGAAGGGTCGACGGCGTCTGCCGGGATCAGTGCCGGGCCCACCGGGGTGAACCCGTCGCCGCCCTTGGACCGGAGGTTGGAGCCCTTGTCCGCGTAGCGGAGGTCGTAGACGCCGAGATCGTTGCTGGCGGTCACGGCTGAGACGTGGCTCCAGGCGTCCTCGATCGAAACGCGGCGGGCGGCCTTGCCGATCACCAGGGCGATCTCACCCTCATAGCCCAGCAGTTCGCAGCCGGCGGGCCGCTCCACGGGGCTTCCGCCCAGAGCCAGCGAGCTGGAAGGCTTGAGGAAATAGGACGGCTGGGCCGGGGTGCGGCCCCGCTGTGCCGCCCGGCTGGGGTAGTTGATGTGCACTGCGACCACCTTGCGTGCTGCCGCCAGGGTGTCGCCGTTGACCTGCTCCAAAGCCATCTCCTCATCAGGTACGAAATCGTATACGATCACTATTACCCATCCCGAGCTAGTCGTCAACCCCCGGTTTCCCAGGCTTTTGGCGGCTGGGCCGACGGTACTTGTCGCCCGGATCACATCGAGCGTACAGTTGAAACCAAGTTTCTAGTTTTCGATTATCGAACCTTGTGTTCTCATATGGAACACAGTCCCGGCGATAGCCATCCACAACGAAGTGAGGAAAGCCCGTGCAGTTCCACCACCACGGATACGTATCCGGTGACCCGCGAGTCCAGCCGGCGGCCGGCGTCGGCCTTAACCGCCCCGAGGAACTTCCCGACGAAGTGGACGTCCTCATTGTGGGTACCGGACCTGCCGGCATGCTCGCCGCGGCCCAGCTGTCCATGTTCCCCAGCGTGACCACCCGCATCATCGAACGCCGTCCCGGCAGGCTCGCCATCGGGCAGGCTGACGGCATCCAGGCGCGCAGCGTGGAGACGTTCCAGGCCTTCGGCTTCGCGGAGCGGATCATCGCCGAGGCGTACCGCATCACTGAAATGGCCTTCTGGAAGCCGGATCCCGCCAACCATGCGAACATCATCCGGACCGCCCGGGCCGTGGATGACGAGATGGGCATCAGTGAGTTCCCGCACCTGATCGTCAACCAGGCCCGCGTGCTCGACTACTTCGCCGAGTACATGGCCAACGCTCCCACCCGGATGAAGCCTGACTACGGCTATGACTTCCAGGGACTGACGGTGACCGGTGAAGGCGATTACCCGGTGACGGTGACGCTCCGGCACACATCAGGCCCGAATGAAGGCCAGGACCGTGTTGTCCGCGCGAAGTACGTCGTGGGAGCGGACGGTGCGCGCAGCAAGGTGCGCCAGGCCATCGGCTGCACGCTCGCCGGTGACCAGGCGAACCATGCCTGGGGCGTCATGGACGTGCTTGCCGTCACCGACTTCCCGGACATCAGGACCAAGTGCGCCATCCAGGGTGCCGAAGGCAGCATCCTGCTGATCCCGCGCGAAGGCGGCCACCTGTTCCGCATGTACGTGGACCTGGGCGAAGTGGACCCCGCCAGCCAGCACTCGGTCCGTGAGACCACCATCGAGCAGATCATCGCCAAGGCCAATGCGATCCTCCACCCCTACACGCTGGACGTCCGGAACGTGGCATGGCACAGCGTGTACGAGGTGGGCCACCGGCTTACGGACAGGTTCGACGACGTCCTGCCAGCCGAGCGCGGCACGCGCACCCCGCGGGTGTTCATCACCGGCGATGCCTGCCACACCCACAGCGCCAAAGCCGGCCAGGGCATGAACGTGTCCATGCAGGACGGCTTCAACATCGCCTGGAAGCTGGGCCACGTGCTCGAAGGCCGCAGCCCCGAGAGCCTGCTCACCACGTATTCCGAGGAACGGCAGGTGGTGGCCAAGAACCTCATCGACTTCGACAAGGAATGGTCCACCATGATGGCCAAGAAGCCGGAGGAGTTCGAGCACCCCTCCGACCTTGAGGACTTCTATGTGCAGACCGCCGAATTCCCGGCCGGCTTCATGACGCAGTACACACCGTCCCTGATCGTTGGCACCCCTGACCATCAGGACCTGGCCACCGGGTTCCCGGTGGGCAAGCGCTTCAAGTCGGCCCCCGTGGTCCGGGTGGGGGACACCAACCCCCTCCACTTGGGCCACCACGCCACCGCTGACGGCCGCTGGCGGATCTACGTCTTCGCCGATCCCGCCCTGCCGGGCACCAACTCGGCAACGGACAGGCTGGCGGACTGGTTCGCGAAATCGCCGGAGTCCCCGCTGGCCGCGACGCCCACCGGTGCCGACCCTGACGCGTGGTTCGACCTGAAGGTCATCTACCAGCAGCCGCACACCGCCGTCGACATCAATGCCGTGCCCGCAGTGTTCAAGCCGCTGGTGGGGCCCTTCAAGCTGACCGACTACGAGAAGGTGTATGCCACCGATCCCAAGGCCGACATCTTCGACCTTCGCGGCGTGGACCGTTCCGGAGCTGTGGTGGTGGTCCGTCCGGACCAGTACGTGGCCAACGTGCTGCCGTTGACGGCAACCACGGAACTCGGCGCGTTCTTCGCGCCCGTGTTGAAGGCCGCCCCCGCGGCGCCGCGTCAGGCGGTGGCGGCTGCGGCCCGGTAGTCGGCCGCGGCGTACACGCCGAGGATCCGTACCTCGGTGGTGAAGAAGTCCAGTTCCTCGAGGGCCAGCTTCAGCGGCAGGTCCTCGGGGTGGCCTTCGACGTCGGCCATGAACATGGTGGCGGCGAACTCGTTGCCCACCATGTAGCTTTCCAGGCGGGTCATGTTTACGCCGTTGGTGGCGAAGCCGCCGAGTGCCTTGTACAGGGCGGACGGGACGTTGCGGACGCGGAACACGAAGCTGGTGACGGCCGGACCGGGAAGTTCGTCCTTGGCCGGAAGCGCCTTTTCGCGGGCCAGGACCACGAAGCGGGTGGTGTTGGAGGGGTCGTCCTCCACCCGGGAGGCCAGGACCTCAAGTCCGTAGATCTGGGCCGCCAGGGGCGGCGCGAGCGAGAGTTTGCGGGGATCGTTCCACTCCGCCACTTCCCGGGCGGACCCGGCGGTGTCGCCGGCGATGACCGGCTTCAGGCCGTGCTCCCGGATCAGCTTCCGGCACTGGCCCAGGGCGTGGATGTGGCTGTGCACCTCGGTGGCGCCTTCGATTGTGCTGCCCGGGATGCCCAGCAGGTCGAAGTGGATGGGCAGGAAGTACTCGCCCACGATCTGCAGGCTGGACTGCGGCAGCAGGATGTGGATATCAGCCACCCGGCCGGCGATCGAGTTCTCGATGGGGATCATGGCGAGCTCCGCCTCGCCGCTTGCCACCAGCTCAAAGGCATCCTCGAAGCTGGCGCACGGCACGCTCTCCATGTCCGGGAACATTTGCTGACACGCGATGTTGGAGTTGGCGCCGGGCTCACCCTGGTACGCAATCTTGGAGGCCATGATCCGTATGGTTTCACGCCCCGGCGCCAGCTCCCAATTACTGCGGCGTAACGCGCAGCCAGAGGTATTGCCGGGGCAGGAGGGTGACGCCGTCTTCCAACTGCAGGGCTGCTTCGGAGAGAAGGTCGACGGCGGCAGGGGAGAACCCGCTGAACGTTTCCGCCGGGAGGGTCTGGGCTGAGTCGCTGAAGTTGGCCAGGACCAGGATGATGGGGCCGCCCTCCGTCGCGCCCGGCCGCTGGTAGCCGAGCACTGCGCGGTTGTTGGTGCCGAAATCGATCAGCGTGGTCCCCGCCAGTCCGGGGGTGCTGGTGCGGACCTCGATCATCCGCTTCAGCCCGGCGTATACCGCGCCTTCCGGTGTGGCCGGGTCCAGGCGGCGGGCGTACTGCTCCGCGGGGAAATGCGGCCGGTGCACCCACCGGCTGTCCTCCTCGTGGCCAGGTTCCGAGGCGTAGGCGTAGTCGTTGACCTGCCCCACCTCGTCGCCCAGGTACAGCAGCGGGACGCCGCCGGTGCTGAAGGGCACCGAATGGGCCAGGAGGATCCGCTCCACCGCCTCGGCCGGGTCAACCTCCATCCCGCACAGGGACGCCGTCGTGCCTGAAATCCTGCAGTCGCCGGTCTTGGGGTTGTCCTGGAAGGGGACGCCGCGGGCAAAGCTCCCGGGAAACCGGTTGACGTAGAAGGAGTTCAGGAAGCGCCGGTGGTCGAAGCCGTTGATGCCCAGTTCGGCCGCGTCTTCGTCTGCGAAGGTCCAGCCGATGTCGTCATGGCTGCGGACGTAGTTCACCCACGCGGTGCCGGCCGGGATGTTGTGCCGCCGGTGCAGTGCCTGGGCCAGGAGCGAGACATCCCGCGTCGCCAGGGATTCCCAGATGAGCGCCATCTGCAGCGGGTTGTAGGAAAGCTGGCATTCCTTGCGGTCGATGTAGAGGGCCACCTCGTCCGGGTGCACGATCGCCTCGGACTTGAACAGCAGCGACGGCGCCGCCAGCCGGCACACCGCGTTGAACGCGCGGAGCAGCGTGTGCGCCTGCGGGAGGTTCTCGCAGGGGGTGCCCAGCTGCTTCCAGATGAATGCCACCGCATCCATCCGCAGGATGTCCACGCCCTGGTTGGCGAGGAACAGCATCTCGGCAGCCATGGCCCGGAAGACCTCCGGGTTGGAGTAGTTCAGGTCCCATTGGTAGGTGTGGAACGTGGCCCAGACCCAGCGGCCATCATCCATCCGGATAAAGGATCCTGGGTGGTTTTCCGGGAAGATCTCGCGCACGTTCGCTTCGAAGGCGTCCGGCATGGTCCGGTCCGGGAAGATCCAGTAGTAGCCGCTGTATTCCGGATCGCCCGCGGCTGCCTTGCGGGCCCACTCGTGCTCGTCCGACGTGTGGTTGAAGATGAAGTCCACCACCAGGCTGATGCCGTTGTCCCTCAGTTCCGCTGCCAGGGAGCGCAGCTGCTCCATGGTGCCCAGCTTCGGGTTCACCTCACGGTAGCTGGAGACCGCATACCCGCCATCCGAGTGTGGTTCCGGCGCCAGGAAGAGCGGCATGAGGTGCAGGTAGGTGAGGCCCAGCTCCTTGAAATACGGAATACGGGCGCGGACCCCTTCCAGGCTTTCCGCATAGCGGTCCACGTAGCACACTCCGCCCAGCATGCGGTTGGACTGGAACCAGTCCGGCTCTTGTTCGCGGCCGGCGTCCAGGGCCTTCAGCTCCGGGGAGCGCTCCTGCCAGGACCGGGCACTCTGCACCACCAGCGCAGCGAGCTGGTCCAGCCAGTCCGTCCGGCCACCGTAAAGGGAATGGAAAAGGCTGCGGAGGGTGGGGAAGTGCCCATAGAAGCGGCGGTCGAAATCAGGGTCGGGGCGCAGCCCCCTGCTGCTCTCCGCCGCCAGCACCGCCAGGACATGCCGCCGGGCTTCTTCGTCCTCGTTGACCAATCCCTGCATGTCCGCCTGTCCCTCCCGAACTTCCCGCCGGAACATTCGGCGGCGCTTGTACGGAAGTATTCCACGTCACATGCGGGCGGCGCCTGTTGGCGCGGGCTGCCTAAAGCACGTTGCGGATGGCCTGCTCGAAACTGGTGACATGCTCCAGGGCGAGCTTGCCGGCCCGGTCCGCGTCGCCGTCGGCCACTGCCTCCAGCAGTTCAACGTGCTCGGCAATGTGGGACGCGACGGACGGTACTTTTTCCAGCACCATGCACCAGATGCGCGTGGCCAGGTTGTCGTAGCGGATCAGGACGTCCTCGAGGTGCGCATTGGCGGCGGCCCGGTAGATCAGCCGGTGGACCTTGATGTCGTACCGCATGAGGTCGTAGGCATCGTCGTCATCGCCCATGGTGGAAATTGCTGCCGCGGTTTCCCGGATTTCCGTCCGCAGTGCCGGCGTTGCCAGCTTGGCGGCGCGGCGGGCGGCCAGAGGTTCCAAGGACTCGCGCAGCTCTGAGACGTCTGCCAGTTCGGTGATGTCGACGATGGTGGCAAACGTTCCGCGGCGGGGATAGGACACCACCAGGTGGTCACTTTCCAGCCGCTTGAGGGCTTCCCGGACCGGCGTGCGGCCGATCCCCAGTTCGGCGGCCAGCTTGCCGTCGTTGATCGCCTCGCCCGGCCTGATGTCCAGCATGATGAGCCGGTCCCGGAGGTGCCGGTAGGCCTGTTCGGAGAGTGAGAGGTCCCCGTCGCCGGCCAGGTGGTTCTCTAATGTGACGCTCATTTCGAGCCTTCCCAGGAGTGCTATTGACGTCCAAGTGATCTGGAACATACTATTACGACAGTTCTAATATATCAGTTACAGATCAGTTACAGGTCAGTAACTCCGAAGGGCTCAGAAGGAGAACAATGCAGGACGTACTGAACGCCTCGCTCGCCACGGTCGACGCCGACGTCGCCGCCGCTGTGGCACAGGAACTGCACCGCCAGCAGTCCACCCTGGAAATGATTGCGTCGGAGAACTTTGCTCCGACCGCCGTGATGGAAGCCCAGGGCTCGGTGCTCACCAACAAGTACGCCGAGGGATACCCGGGCAAGCGCTATTACGGCGGCTGCGAGCACGTGGACGTCATCGAACAGCTCGCCATCGACCGCGTGAAGGCACTGTTCGGTGCCGAGTTCGCCAACGTGCAGCCGCACTCCGGCGCCCAGGCCAACGCCGCCGCCATGTTCGCCCTGCTGAACCCGGGCGACACCATCCTGGGCCTCTCCCTGGCCCACGGCGGACACCTCACCCACGGCATGAAGATCAACTTCTCCGGCAAGCTCTACAACGTGGTTCCCTACCACGTCCGCGAGGAAGACCTCCGGATCGATATGGCCGAGGTGGAAGCGCTGGCCCTGGAACACAAGCCCAAGCTGATCGTTGCCGGCTGGTCCGCGTACTCCCGCCAGCTGGACTTCGCCGAGTTCCGCCGCATCGCGGACCTCGTGGGCGCCTACCTGATGGTGGACATGGCCCACTTCGCCGGCCTGGTAGCCGCCGGGCTGCACCCCAACCCCGTCCCGTACGCGGATGTGGTCACCACCACCACCCACAAGACCCTGGGCGGCCCCCGCGGCGGCGTCATCCTGGCCAAGGAAGAGTACGCCAAGAAGATCAACTCCGCCGTCTTCCCGGGCCAGCAGGGTGGCCCGCTGGAGCACGTTGTCGCCGCCAAGGCCGTGGCCTTCAAGCTCGCAGCAGCCCCTGAATTCAAGGAGCGGCAGGAGCGCGTACTGGAAGGCGCCAGGCTGCTGGCCGACCGCCTCCTCCAGGAAGACGTCGCAGCCGCGGGCATTTCGGTTGTCAACGGCGGCACCGACGTCCACCTGGTCCTGGTGGACCTCCGCAACTCCGAACTGGATGGCCAGCAGGGTGAGGACGCGCTCCACCAGATCGGCATCACGGTCAACCGCAACGCCGTCCCCTTCGACCCCCGCCCGCCGATGGTTTCCTCCGGCCTCCGGATCGGCACCCCCGCCCTGGCCGCCCGCGGCTTCGGGGCCGCCGAGTTCACCGAGGTTGCGGACATCATCGCCACGGCTCTGATCGCCTCCGCCGGCACGGGCACCCTCCCGGGGGACACCGCCGTCGGACTCCGCGCACGCGTGACCGCCCTGGCCGAAAAGTTCCCCCTCTACCCGCACCTCTCCGCCGACGCCAACCTGGCCGGCATCGAGGCAGACCTGATTGGAGCCGCACAGTGAGCGCCCCGCACCTTCCTGAGCACCCGGACTTCCTCTGGCGGAACCCGGAACCCAAGTCCTCCTACGACGCCGTGATCGTCGGCGGCGGCGGCCACGGCCTGGCCACCGCCTACTTCCTGGCCAAGAACCACGGCATGACCAACATCGCCGTCCTGGAAAAGGGCTGGCTGGCCGGTGGCAACATGGCGCGGAACACCACCATCATCCGCTCCAACTACCTCTGGGACGAGAGCGCCGCCATCTACGAGCACGCCCTCAAGCTCTGGGAAATCCTGCCCGAGGAACTCGAGTACGACTTCCTGTTCAGCCAGCGCGGCGTGATGAACCTGGCCCACACCCTGGGCGACGTGCGGGAAAGCATCCGCCGCGTCGGCGCCAACAAGCTCAACGGCGTGGACGCGGAATGGCTGGACCCGCAGCAGGTCAAGGAACTCTGCCCCATCCTGAACATCCGCGACAACATCCGGTACCCCGTCATGGGCGCCACCTACCAGCCCCGCGCCGGCATCGCCAAGCACGACCACGTGGCCTGGGCCTTCGCCCGCAAGTGCGACGAAATGGGCGTGGACATCATCCAGAACTGCGAGGTGACCGGCTTCCTGAAGGACGGCAACCGCGTCGTGGGCGTCAAGACCAACCGCGGCACCATCAACACCGAAAAGGTGGGCCTGGCCGCCGCCGGCCACAGCTCCGTCCTGGCCGAAATGGCCGGATTCCAGCTCCCCATTCAGTCCCACCCCCTGCAGGCACTGGTCTCGGAACTGCACGAGCCCGTCCACCCCACGGTGGTCATGTCCAACCACGTGCACGTCTATGTCTCCCAGGCGCACAAGGGCGAACTGGTCATGGGCGCCGGCGTGGACTCCTACAACGGCTACGGCCAGCGCGGCTCGTTCCACGTGATCGAGCAGCAAATGGCGGCCGCCGTCGAGCTCTTCCCCATCTTCGCCCGGGCCCACGTGCTCCGGACCTGGGGCGGGATCGTCGATACCACCCTGGACGCCTCACCGATCGTGGGCCTGACCCCCGTGGAGAACATGTTCGTGAACTGCGGCTGGGGTACCGGCGGGTTCAAGGGAACCCCTGCCGCGGGCATGACCTTCGCCCACACCATTGCCACCGGCGCCCCGCACCAGCTGAACAAGCCGTTCTCGCTGGAACGCTTCGAAACCGGCGCCCTCATCGACGAACACGGCGCTGCCGCCGTGGCCCACTAGCCGCCGCCACCAGAAAAGGACTAACGCACATGCTGCTGATCCCATGCCCCAACTGCGGCCCGCGGGACGAAACCGAATTCCACTACGGGGGACAGGCTCACGTTCCGTACCCCGAGAACCCCAACGAGCTGAGCGACACGGAGTGGTCCCGCTACCTCTTCTACCGGGAGAACCCCAAAGGCATCTTCGCCGAGCGCTGGGTCCACAGCACCGGCTGCCGCCAGTGGTTCAACATGCTCCGCGACACCGTGAGCTATGACATCAAGGCTGTCTACCCGATGGGGGCGAAGCGGCCCGACCGCTCCCCGGACGGCGCACCCGAAACCGGGACCGCCAGCACCGGCCCTGACAGCACCACCACGGGAAGTGCGGCACCCAGCACCTCCGCCACGAGCATCCTCAGCACCACCGCCCCGGAAGGAGCGACCAAGTGACCTCCCAGAACGCCCGCCTGGCTACCGGCGGCCGCATCGACCGCACCATCTCCTGGCGCTTCACCGTGGACGGCGAAGAGTTCACCGGCCACCCCGGTGACACCCTTGCCTCCGCGCTGCTGGCCAACGGCCGCATCGCCGCCGGCAACTCCCTCTACGAGGACCGCCCCCGAGGCATCATGTCCGCCGGGGTGGAAGAGGCCAACGCCCTGGTCCGCGTGGAAGCCCGCTTCCCCGGCCACGTTGCCGAATCCATGCTTCCCGCCACCACCGTCTCCCTGGTGGACGGACTCCAGGCCACCCTGCTCAACGGGTTGGGCAAGCTGGACCCGGAGGACGACCGCGCCGAATACGACAAGAAGTACGTCCACACCGACGTCCTGGTGATCGGCGGCGGCCCCGCCGGACTCGCCGCAGCCCGCGAGGCTGTCCGCACCGGCGCCAGGGTGATGCTCCTCGACGACCAGCCCGAACTCGGCGGTTCCCTGCTCTCCGGCTCCACCGCCGAGGGCCTGGCCGAGACCATCGAAGGCAAGCCGGCCCTTGAATGGGTGGCCGACGTCGAAGCCGAACTGGTTTCCGGCGCCGAATCCACGGTCCTGAACCGCACTACCGCGTTCGGCGCCTACGACGCCAACTACGTCATCGCCGTCCAGAACCGCACCGACCACCTCAGCAGCCCCGCAGCTGCAGGTGTGTCCCGCCAGCGTATTTGGCACATCCGTGCCAGCCAGGTGGTGGTCGCCCCGGGCGCCCACGAACGTCCGCTGGTGTTCGAGAACAACGACCGCCCCGGCATCATGCTCGCCTCCGCCGTGCGCAGCTACCTGAACCGTTACGGCGTGGCCGCCGGCCAGCGCGTGGTCATCAGCACCACCAATGACAGCGCCTACGCCACCGCCGCCGACCTCGCCGCCGCAGGCGTCAAGGTCGCCGCCGTGGTGGACGCCCGCCCGGCCCTCACTGCGGTGGCCAGCGCCGCCGTCGAATCCGGAATCCGGGTGCTCATCGGCAGCGCGGTGGCCAACACCTCCGCCGGCGCCGACGGCCGCCTGGACGGCGTGACCGTCCGCAGCATCAACGACGACGGCGAGCTCACCTCCGGCGTCGAGCAGATCGCAGCAGACCTGCTGGCTGTGTCCGGCGGCTGGAGCCCGCTGGTCCACCTGCACTCCCAGCGCCAGGGCAAGCTGCGCTGGGACGAAGAGCTGGCAGCCTTCGTGCCCAGCACCGAGGTCCCCGCCCAGCAGACCATTGGTGCCGGCCGCGGCTCCTTCGCCACCGAAGACTGCGTTGCGGAGGGCATCTCCGCCGGCGCCAAGGCGGCCATCGCCGCCGGCTTCGAATCCGCCGTCGAGCCGTCCGTGTCCGGCGACCCGAAGGCCTCCGCCCCCACCCGCCAGCTGTGGTTGGTGCCGGGCGAGAGCGGCACTCCGGATGACTGGCACCACCACTTCGTGGACTTCCAGCGCGACCAGTCCGTGGCGGACGTCCTTCGCTCCACGGGCGCGGGCATGCGTTCGGTGGAACACATCAAGCGGTACACCTCCATCAGCACCGCCAACGACCAGGGCAAGACCTCCGGCGTCAACGCCATTGGCGTCATCGCCGCGGCGCTCCGCACTGCCGGCGAGGCCTCCCGCGGCATCGGCGACATCGGCACCACCACCTACCGCGCCCCCTTCACCCCGGTGGCCTTCGCCGCACTGGCCGGACGCCAGCGCGGGGAACTGTTCGACCCCGCCCGCGTCACGTCGATCCACCCCTGGCACGTGGCCAAGGGCGCGCTGTTCGAAGACGTCGGACAGTGGAAGCGGCCCTGGTACTACCCGCAGGACGGGGAAGATATGGATGCCGCCGTGCTGCGCGAATGCGCCGCCGTCCGCGAATCCGTGGGCTTCATGGACGCCACCACCCTGGGCAAGATCGAAATCCGCGGCAAGGACGCGGGGGAGTTCCTGAACCGGATGTACACCAACGCGTTCAAGAAGCTCGCCCCGGGTTCGGCACGGTACGGCGTCATGTGCACCCCGGACGGCATGATTTTCGACGACGGCGTGACCCTCCGCGTCGACGACGAGACCTACTTCATGACCACCACCACCGGCGGTGCCGCCAAGGTACTGGACTGGCTGGAGGAATGGCTGCAGACCGAGTGGCCGGAGCTGGACGTGCAGTGCACCTCCGTGACGGAACAGTGGAGCACCATCGCCGTCGTCGGGCCCAAGTCCCGCGAGGTCATCGCCCGTGTGGCCCCTGAACTGGCTGCCAACGGCGGCCTGGACGCGGAAGCCTTCCCGTTCATGACCTTCCGCGAAACCACCCTCGCCTCCGGCGTGCGGGCCCGGATCTGCCGGATCTCGTTCTCCGGTGAACTCGCCTACGAGATCAACGTCCCCGCCTGGTACGGGCTGAACACGTGGGAAGCCGTTGCTGCTGCCGGGGCGGAGTTCAACATCACCCCCTACGGCACCGAAACCATGCACGTGCTGCGCGCCGAGAAGGGCTACCCGATCGTCGGGCAGGACACCGACGGCACCGTCACTCCGCAGGATGCCGGCATGGAATGGATCGTCTCCAAGGCGAAGGACTTCATCGGCAAGCGTTCGTACACCCGGTCGGACGCCCAGCGTGAGGACCGCAAGCACCTGGTCAGCGTCCTCCCCGTGGATGGCACGCTGCGGCTGCCCGAAGGCACCCAGCTCGTGGAAAAGGGACGTTCGACCAACCCAGCCTACGGCCCCGTGCCGATGGAAGGGTTCATCACCTCCAGCTACCACAGCGCAGCGCTGGGCCGGTCGTTCGGCCTGGCCCTGATCAAGAACGGACGCAACCGCATCGGCGAAACGCTGGTGGCAGCCGCCGGCGACCAGCTGGTGGACGTGGTTGTCGCAGAAACAGTGCTTTTTGACTCTGAAGGGACCCGTAAAGATGGCTGAAACAGCAGCATCCCCGACCTCCGCCAAGACCAACGCCGAGAAGAACCTCGCCGCCCGCGTCAGCCCGGCGCGTCAGCTGGCGGAAGAATTCGCGGCTGGCTCCCTGGCAGGAACCGTTGAAATCTCCGAGGTGCCCTTCCTGACAATGGTGGGCCTCCGGGCACTCGCAGGATCCGCCGCGGCGGAGCGCCTGGCCGGTGTGACCGGCGGCCTCCCCGCCGGCTCCGGTGCCGTAGCCGGCAGCGGCGACGTGTCCGTCCTGTGGCTCGGCCCCGCCGAGTTCCTGGTGGTTGCACCCACCGAGGCGCACGAATCCCTGGGCGGGGACCTCATCCCCGCGCTCCGGGACGCGCTGGGGGGCGACGCGGGCCAGGTGGTGGACCTGTCCGCCAACCGGACCACGTTCGAACTGACGGGCCCCCGGGCCCGTGCCGTCCTGGAAAAGGGCTGCTCGCTGGACCTCCACCCGCGGGTCTTCAAGGCCGGGACCGCCTTCTCCACGGAAATCGCGAACATCCCCGCCATCCTGTGGAAGACCGGTGACGAGTCCTTCCGGATCTTCCCCCGCGCTTCGTTCGCCGAGTTCCTGGGCCGGTGGCTGCTGGACGCCATGCGGGAGTACGCCTCGCCAGAGGTCCCCTGATGGCGCTCAGCGTCCTTGACCTCTTTTCCGTTGGCATCGGGCCCTCGTCGTCACACACGGTGGGCCCGATGCGGGCGGCCAAGCTGTTCGCGGATGGACTGAAGGGTGACGGCCAGCTGGCTGCCACCGCCCGCGTCCAGACCGAACTGTTCGGGTCGCTCGGCGCCACCGGCCGCGGCCACGGCTCGGACAAGGCAGTGGTCCTGGGGCTGAAAGGCCTGGACCCGGAAACCGTGGACACTTCCACCGCCGACGACCAGGTGGCAGCCGCCGCGTTGGACGCCGAACTGCACATTGCCGGGGTGCACCGGGTGGACTTCAACTGGGAAGAGGACGTGGTGCTCCACCGGCGCAAGTCCCTTCCCGCGCACCCCAACGGCATGACCTTCCGGGCCCTGGACCACACGGGCGCCGTGCTGAGCGAGCGGAGCTTCTACTCGATCGGCGGCGGCTTCGTGGTGGACGGCGACGCCGAGGGTGCGGACAAGGTGGTGCCGGATGACACCGTGCTGCCGTACCCGTTTTCCACGGCGGACGAACTGCTGCAGATCTGCAGCCGTGAAGGCATGTCCATCTCCGAGGTCATGCTGGCCAACGAACTGACCTGGCGCAGCGAAGCGGAGCTCCGCGAACAGCTGCTGGGGCTGTGGGCCGTCATGCGTGAATGCGTGGAGAACGGCTGCAGCGCCGAAGGCATCCTGCCCGGAGGCCTGAACGTCACCCGGCGGGCGCCCGCCCTGTTCCGCACCCTGACGGCCTCGGCCGCCTCCGCCGAAGCCGCGGCAGCGTCGCCGTCGCCCGTCCAGGCACCCGCGGATCCGCTGCTGGCGATGGAATGGGTGAACCTCTTCGCGCTGGCCGTGAACGAGGAGAACGCGGCAGGCGGCCGGATCGTCACCGCCCCCACCAACGGGGCCGCGGGCATTGTGCCGGCAGTCCTGCACTACTACGTGAAGTTTGTTCCGGGAGCCGACGACGACGGTGTGGTTCGCTTCCTGCTGGCGGCGGCCGCCGTCGGAATCCTGTTCAAACTGAACGCTTCCATCTCCGGCGCCGAAGTGGGCTGCCAGGGGGAGGTGGGCTCCGCCTGCTCGATGGCCGCGGCCGGGCTCTGCGAGGTGCTCGGTGGAACGCCGGCACAGGTGGAAAACGCCGCCGAGGTGGGCATCGAGCACAACCTGGGCCTGACCTGCGACCCCGTGGGCGGCCTGGTGCAGATCCCGTGCATTGAGCGGAATGCGATCGCCAGCGTGAAGGCGATCAACGCGGCCCGGCTGGCCCTGCACGGGGACGGCAGCCACAAGGTCTCGCTGGACAAGGCGATCAAGACCATGCGCGATACCGGAGCCGACATGAAAACCAAGTACAAGGAAACCTCCCGAGGAGGCCTCGCCGTGAATGTGATCGAGTGCTGAGCCATGACTGTTACTGAAACCCATATCCCCGCATCGAAGGCGCCCACCACCGTGGAACACGTCCTGACCCTGGACTGCCCGGAAGGGCCCGGCATTGTGCACGCCGTGTCCGGGTTCCTGCTGGAGCACGGCTGCGACATCATCGACAACAAGCAGTTCGGTGAGCGCTCCGAAGGCCACTTCTTCATGCGCGTGCACTTCGTCTCCGAAGGCGATGAGTCCACGCTGGAGAAGCTGCGGACCTCGTTCGCCCCGGTGGCGGAGAAGTTCGGCATGCGCTGGCAGCTGGAACGCCACGGGTCCAAGCGCAAGGTGCTGATCATGGTGTCCAAGTTTGGGCATTGCCTCAACGACCTGCTGTTCCGCGCCCGGGTCGGCGAACTTCCCGTTGAGGTGGTGGCCGTGGTGTCTAACCACCGGGACCACCAGGCACTGGTGGAGTGGCACGGCATCCCGTTCCACCACATCCCGGTCACGGCGGAGACCAAGCCCGCGGCCGAGGCTGCGCTCATGGAACTGGTGGACGGGCTCGACGTCGAACTCGTGGTGCTGGCCCGCTACATGCAGGTGCTCAGCGACGACCTGACCCGCAAGCTGGACGGCCGGGCCATCAACATCCACCATTCGTTCCTGCCCAGCTTCAAGGGTGCCAAGCCGTACCACCAGGCGTACGCGCGGGGCGTCAAGACCGTCGGCGCCACCGCGCACTATGTCAACGCTGAACTGGACGAAGGACCCATCATCGCCCAGCAGGTGGTGGAGGTGGACCACACTTACGGGCCCGAAGACCTGGTGGCCGCCGGCCGCGACACGGAGTGCAAGGCCCTCTCCAACGCGGTGAAATGGCACTGCGAGGGCAGGGTCCTGCTGCAGGGAAACCGCACCGTGGTGCTGCGGTAGGCCTACTCAACTGAATACTGTCAGCGCGGCTGGCCGCCCTTTCCGGGTGGCCGGCCGCGCTTTGTCATGCCCGGCTGACTCTCCCCATGTTTAAGCGCGCCCGACGGCGTGTCCCCGCCACACGCCGTCGGCTGTGAGTGGTGCGGGCGGAAAGGTGGGGAATCTCAGCGCGGCTGCAGCGGCGGGAGGATGCCCGGACCCGCACTGCGCTGACAATCAACAACTCGTCGCTGGTGGACAAAGGGCTTCGGCGCCCCGCTGCCAAGCTGGATTCCACCGCAATTTTCCTGAACTCATGACCGTTAAGAAGGATCAAATGAGTATTTCGAATTCCGAGCCCCGGACCACTGACGCTCCGGCCAAGGAGCATTCAACGGCACTGCGTGCCGGCAGCATCGGCGTCCTGGGCATCCTCTTCTTTGTCCTGTCGGCACAGGCTCCCCTCACGGGGATCGTGGGCGCCTCGCCGCTTGCCGCAGCGCTCGGTAACGGTGCCGGCGCACCCGGCGCCTACCTGATCGTGGGCATCGTCATCGTGATCTTCGCAGTGGGGTTCGTGGCGATGAGCCGCAAGATCCAGGCCAACGGCGCCTTCTACGCCTACGTGACGGCGGCATTCGGCAGGCGGACGGGAGCCGGTGCGGCGTGGCTGGCACTGCTGGCCTACAGTACCGTCCAGGCCGCCATGTACGGGCTCTACGGCGCTGCCTTCTCCGGGCTCCTGGCCTCTGCCGGGCTGCCCATTCCCTGGTGGTTGCCGGCCCTGGCCACCATGGCCGGCGTCCAGGTTCTGGGCTCCCTTAACATCGAACTCGGTGCGCGCGTGCTGGCCGTGCTGGTGGGCCTCGAGGTGGCCATCCTGCTGATGTTCGGCTTCACCGTGCTGTTGCACGGCGGCGGCCCGGAAGGCATCAGCGTGGCCGCGTCCTTCTCCCCGGAAGCCATCGGCGCAGGAGCTCCCGGTGTTGCCATCATGTTCGCGGTGGCCTCCATGTTCGGCTTCGAGTCCACGGCCATCTACTCCGCCGAGGCGAAGGATCCGCACCGCACTGTGGCCCGGGCAACCTACCTGTCCGTCGGCGTGATCTCGGTGTTCTTCGCCTTTATTTCCTGGATGCTGGTGAGCTATTACGGCCCCTCGCAGGTGATGGACGCCGCGGGTGCCGCGCTCGAGTCAGGGGATGCCACCTCCTTCGTGCTGGGCCCGCTGGTGGAACTGTTCGGCCCCTGGGCGGGCATCGTGGCCGGCATCCTGCTGGTCACCTCGCTGCTCGCCGGCATCATCGCCTTCCACAACGGCATCAACCGGTACCTCCACTCCCTGGCACTGCGTGGTTCCATGCCCGCCGTCCTCGCCCGGACCAACCGGCACCGGGCACCTGCCGTGGCAGCCTGGGTCCAGTCCGCCACCGCCGTCGTGCTGGTGGTGCCCTTCGCCATCCTGGCCCTGGATCCTGTCCTGACTCTGTTTTCCTGGTTCAGCGGCCTGGCCGTGGCGGCACTGCTGGTGCTGTACATGCTGTGTTCCGCGGCCGTCGTCGCGTTCTTCCGCCGGGAGCGCGCGGGAGCCCAACTGTGGCAGACCCGCGTCGCTCCCGTCCTGGCGGCGGTCCTGTTGGCTTGGGTTTTGTCCCTGGTGGTCAGCAACTTCACCGCCCTCATCGGCGGCAGCGCCGAGACTGCTGCTGCCCTGCTGGTGGCGGTCCCGGTGGTCTTCCTGGCGGGCGTCCTGGTGGAATCGGCCATCCAGCGACGCCAGCACGTTGGCTCCCTGGGCCACGCGCTCACTTAGCCGGCAGGGATTCTCTGGCCCGGCGCGGAACATCCTGTCCGCGCCGGGCCAGTGCGCGTGCCGCCACGAACAGCCCGGCCAGGAGCAGCGCGGCCAACCACGCAACGGCGGCCGAACGCGGCCAGAGACCGGCCAGGCCCAGGAACGCGGGAACAGTGGCAGTAACCTGGCTGGCCAGCACCAGCGCCCAGCCGGTGAACGGCTCCAGCCGCGCGGCGCCGAGTGCAGCAGAGGTGAACAACAGCCCCCACAGCACCGCCCAGCACACCCAGAGCACCGCGAGCAGCGGGTCCGTACCGAGCCAGGCGCCCGCCAGCAGCAGGCCGAAGAACGCCACCATGCCGCAGAACCAGCCCAGGCCCGTCGAGCCCAGCCCCAGCAGGCCATCCAGTCCGGCATAGGCGTACGTCAGCCCGAAAAGGAACATGCCGGCGGCCGCCAGAAGGTCTTCAGTGCCGGTACTCCCGGTGGAAAGATGGACGACGCCGAGCACCAGCTGGGTGCCGCCGAGCAGCAGGCTGAAGGTGGCGGCGTCGATGCGGGGGAGGCGTTCGAGGGTCGCCAGCCCGTTGATCAGCAGCGCGGCCCCGGAGAGAAGCAGGCAAATGAAGGGCATCAGCGCGCCTCCGCTAGAGAGAATCGCTCGAACCAGGCTCTCACAATGTGGAATATCCTTGTCACATTACGGAGATTATCCGACCTGGACCGGTCCGCCTACTGCTCCCCGGTCGTAATCCGATAAGTTGAAGAGTAAACCTATGGGGCGACGTTGCTTTTGCGCTGTCCCTCGTTTCGGCTCAGAGGTAAGGAACAGTTCATGGACGCACGGCTCGAAGCCATTAAGGACACCGTCCTGGCCCGGAATCCCGGTGAGGCGGAGTTCCACCAGGCAGTGGTGGAGGTCTTCGAAAGCCTTGGGCCGGTCCACGACAGGCATCCGGAATTCCTGGAGGCCGCCATCCTGGAACGCCTTTGCGAGCCTGAACGCCAGATCATTTTCCGCGTTCCGTGGACCGATGACGCCGGCCGCGTCCAGATCAACCGCGGTTTCCGCGTGGAATTCAACTCTGCGCTGGGCCCGTACAAGGGGGGCCTGCGCTTCCACCCGTCCGTCTACCTGGGCATCGTCAAATTCCTCGGCTTCGAGCAGATCTTCAAAAATGCCCTGACCGGCATGCCGATCGGCGGCGGCAAGGGTGGCTCCGATTTCGATCCGCGGGGCCGCAGCGACGCCGAAGTGATGCGCTTCTGCCAGTCCTTCATGACCGAGCTCTACCGCCACATCGGCGAATACACCGACGTTCCGGCCGGCGACATCGGCGTGGGCGGCCGCGAGATTGGTTACCTCTTCGGCCAGTACAAGCGGATCACCAACCGCTACGAGTCCGGCGTGCTCACCGGCAAGGGCATTTCCTGGGGCGGCTCCCTGGTCCGTCCCGAGGCCACCGGCTTCGGCACCGTCATCTTCACCCAGGAAATGCTGAAAACGCGCGGGGCGTCCTTTGATGGCCAGCGCGTGGTGGTGTCCGGCTCCGGCAACGTGGCCATTAACGCCATCGCCAAAGCCCAGTCCCTCGGAGCCGTGGTGGTGGCCTGCTCCGACTCGTCAGGGTACGTCGTGGACGAGTCGGGAATCGACGTCGCGCTCCTCCGCGAGGTCAAGGAAGTGCAGCGCGGCCGCCTGAAGGATTACGCGGAACGCCGTGGTGGTGTCACGTATGTGGACGGCGGCTCAGTGTGGGACGTCGATGCGACCGTGGCGCTTCCCTGCGCCACGCAGAACGAGCTCGACGGCGCTGCTGCCGCCCGCCTGGTGGGCAACGGCCTGCTCGCCGTCGGCGAAGGCGCCAACATGCCCTCCACCCGCGACGCTGTTGCGGTGTTCCAGGAGGCGGGCGTCCTGTTCGGGCCGGGCAAGGCCGCCAACGCCGGCGGCGTGGCAACCTCGGCCCTGGAAATGCAGCAGAACGCAAGCCGTGATTCATGGTCCTTCGAGCACACCGAAGAGCGGCTGACCGAGATCATGGTGGGCATCCACGACCGCTGTGCCGCCACCGCAGAGGAATACGGCGAACCCGGCAACTACGTGCTCGGCGCCAACATCGGCGGGTTCGTTAAGGTAGCCGACGCCATGCTGGCGCAGGGGTTGATCTAGGAAACGCCTGCATCAGCCCCGGCGCCATTCGCTGGGTGAAACACCAAAAGCATCCCGGAACGTGCGGCTGAAATGGGCGGCATCCAGGAACCCCCAGCGGGCAGCAACCGTGCCGACGGACTGCCCGGCATGCAGCGGGTCACGGAGGTCGCGGCGTGCGCCTTCGAGCCGCTGCGTCCGGATCCAGCTGGCTACGGTGGTCCCCGACTCGTGGAAAACGTTGTGCAGGTGCCGGGTGGAGATGAAATGCGCCGCGGCGATGCTTGCCGGTGACAGCAGGGGATCGGCCAGGTTGGCTTCGATGTACTCGCGGACCGAGACGGCCAGCAGGGCCTGCGGCTTCATGCGGTCCGGCGTGATGTCCATTTCCGCGTGCAGCATGGTGGACACCAGGTCCAGGGCGTTGGTAGCCAGCCTCGAGCCACTGGGACCGTTCAGGACATCCAGGTTCGCCGACAGTCCGCGGATGAACTGGCCCACGATTCCGCTCAGGCCCCCGCTTCCCATGCGCACGGCGGCGAGCTGCCCCACGTAGTCCGCGGGCAGGGACAGGGCATCGCAGGGAAACATCAGGACCATGATCCTGGTGCTGTCCTCGAAGGCAAGGGTGTACGGGCGGTTGGTGTCGTAGATTGCCAGGTCGCCGGGCTGGAGGACGGCTTCGCGGTTGTCCTGGATCAGCAGGCCCGTGCCTTCCAGCTGCAGGTTCAGCTTGAAATAGCGCTCATGGGACTGTGCGATCAGTGCCGGGGTGCGGTGGACCTCGTGGGAGGTGGCGGTGACCTCCACGATGGACATCCGGTCCAGCACCCGGGCCCGCATGCGGCCCTGGAAGCCGTCAACGTCGGCGGTCCGTGCGGCGAGGGGAACGAAGGATTCCGCCACCAGGTGCCTCCAATGGTCAAACGACGCGGCCACCCTGGACGTCAGGTCCTGGTGTGGGATGCGGGCTGTGGTTGCTGCTTGCATGGATGTTCCTCGCGACGGATGGCCACTTCACGTTTCCCCCGGAACTGTGTCCTGCGACACAGTTTTCCCAGGCTAGCGGGCGGATACTCTTTTTTCAACGGTCGGCGAAAATAAGAAGTTCGTCTTTCCAGCCGCAGCCCAGACTCCCGTGCCATGATCGGGCCATGAGGTCCATGACGCCTGCCGGTGACCACTACCGGAACTTCAACTCCCGCGCGCACCACTCCCGGCTCCGGATGGTGGTGATGCTCGCCGTCGGCCTTGTCGCGGCACTGGCGGTTGGCACCTTCGGCACGTGGACGTATGCCCCGGCGCTCGGCTGGGCCGCCGCCTCGGCCACCTACCTCATCTGGGTCTGGAGCGTCATCGGGCGCCTGGGCCCTGCGGCCACTGCTGCGCATGCCAGGCGGGAGGATCCCGGCAGGGTCTTTTCGGACGCGCTGGTCCTGGGTGCCACCGTGGCCAGCTTTGCGGGGGTGGCCCTGATCCTGCTTGACGCCGCCAGTGAGCAGGGGGGTGCCAAGGATGCCACGGTTGCCATGGCGCTGGGCAGCATTGCCCTCTCGTGGTTCCTGGTCCACACACTGTTCACCTTGCGGTATGCGGCCATCTATTACCGCGACGGCACGGGGGTGGATTTCAACGAAGGGAGCCAGCCCCGGTACTCGGACTTTGCCTACCTGGCCTTCACAGTGGGCATGACGTTCCAGGTATCGGACACCGACCTGAAGACCACTGCCATCCGCTCTACGGTCCTGCGCCAGGCGCTGCTTTCCTACCTGCTCGGCGCCATCGTCCTGGCCACCACCATCAACCTGGTGTCGGGGCTGATCCACTGAGCGTCCCGGCGTCCCGGCCAAGCCGGGCGCTTAAACGCAATGGGTGCAACTCCGGTTGGAGTTGCACCCATTATGCGGGCGCCGACTAGTCCTTCTTGAAGGCGTCCTTGACGTGTTCGCCGGCCTGCTTGAGGTCCGACTTTGCCTGGTCCGTCTGGCCTTCGGCCTTCAGGCTCTCGTCGCCCGTGGCGTTTCCGGCAGCTTCCTTGCCCTTGCCGCCGAGCTTCTCTGCAGCGTTGCCGATCTTGTCATCCAAACCCATGGAGATGCTCCTTACAGTTCGTGCTCGCTCCGGCATCTGCCAGAACCTGACCCACCAATAGTAAGCATACTTTCGAGTTTGCCGCTCATTTCCGGCCGGGAATTTTGCCGAGGAGCGCGAGATAGCCCTCAAGCTGGGCGGCATGGCCAAAATCCGTCTCGCCTTCCGGCGCCAGGGCCGCCTCGATCTGGGCTCCCAGCAGCATGTTCAGCAGCTGCCCGGCAAGGATGGAATCGTCGACGGCGGCGGTCACGTCGCCGCTGTCCCTCGCCTCTGCCAGGAAGCGCCGGATGGCCGCCAGCCATTCATTCATTGACTGCTGGTGGATCGCCGCCTTCCCGGGGTCGTTGATGGCCCGTTGCCAGAACGGGACCACGATGCGTGCCTCGTTGACGCGCTCTTCGTCGAGGGGGAGGACCTCGAGGGAAAAGGCGCGCAGCGCGTCCAGGCCCATCCGCCCGGCCGTGACCTCTGCGATGCGCCGGTTGGTCCTGTTGAAGACGTGGCTGAAGGCGAATTCGAGCAGGGTGTCCTTGGTGGGGAAGTAGGGTTTCAGGGCACCGTTGGCAAAGCCTGCCTCCGTGGCGATTTCGCGCATGGTGGCGCTTTCAAGGCCCTGCCGGGCGATGATCCGCCAGGTGGCATCCACGAGTTCCAGGCGGCGCTCATCATGGTCAACTATCTTCGGCACCGCGGCCACTCCCCGGAAATTTTTCGCTCAGACTCTTGTGGGCCATGTTACGGACGTTTATTCTCTACAACTATAGAAAATAAACCAGTGGCCGGTGACGGCCCGGACAAAGGCTCTTCCCATGACTCTCGCAGCAACCGAAACCGCCTCCGCCTTCCGCCTGGCAACCGCGGAGGAAATCCTGGACGTCCGCGCCCTTCTGCAGGCGGAAGGCTACCTGGGCCCCCAGCAACGCATCGCCTATCTCGGCCTGCTGGATCCGGCGCGGGGCGCGGAAACGCAGGCGGGCCGCCGTTTCCGGGTCTTCATCCACGACGTCTCCGGGGCTGCGCCGAGGGACGTCGTTGTCTCCGTTACCCAGCAAAAGGTGCTCTCCGCCGTCGTCCTGGACACTGCAGTGACCGGCGAGCTGCCGGTCTTGGAGGAGGAGCTCGAAGTGGTGGAGTCCCTCCTCGCCACTGACGAACGGTGGCTTACGGCACTCGCCGTCAGGGGACTCGACGTCCAAAAGGTCCGCGTGGCCCCGCTCTCGGCCGGCGTCTTCGAATACGGCGAAGAGAAGGGCCGCCGCATCCTCCGCGGCCTGGCGTTCGTGCAGGATTTCCCCGAGGACAGCGCCTGGGCACACCCGGTGGACGGCCTGGTGGCCTACGTGGACGTGGTCAGCAGGGAAGTCACCCAGGTCATCGACCTCGGTGCCATGCCCATCCCGGCCGAGCACGGCAACTACACCGACCCTGAACTGACCGGGCCGGTCCGCGAAACCCAGAAACCCATCAGCATCACCCAGCCGGAGGGCCCCAGCTTCACTGTCACGGGCGGCAACCACGTGGAGTGGGAAAAATGGAGCGTGGACGTGGGCTTCGATGTCCGCGAAGGCGTGGTCCTGCACAACCTCGCGTTTCGGGACGGCGGCCGGAAACGGCAGATCATCAACCGCGCGTCCATCGCCGAGATGGTGGTGCCGTACGGTGACCCGTCGCCCGTCCGGTCCTGGCAGAACTACTTCGACACCGGCGAATACCTGGTTGGCCAGTACGCCAACTCCCTGGAACTGGGCTGCGACTGCCTGGGTGAGATCACCTACCTCAGCCCGGTCATCAGCGACGCCTTCGGCACCCCGCGGGAAATCCGCAACGGCATCTGCATGCACGAGGAGGACTGGAGTATCCTCTCCAAGCACTCCGACCTCTGGAGCGGCGTCACCTACACCCGCCGCAACCGCCGGCTGGTCATCTCCTTCTTCACCACGATCGGCAACTACGACTACGGCTTCTACTGGTACCTCTACCTGGATGGAACCATCGAATTCGAGGCCAAAGCCACCGGCATCGTGTTCACCTCCGCGTTCCCCGAGGGCGGCTCGGACAACATCTCCCAACTGGCGCCCGGCCTGGGCGCCCCCTTCCACCAGCACCTCTTCAGCGCCCGGCTGGACATGGCCATCGACGGCTTCACCAACCGCGTGGAGGAGGAGGACGTCATCCGCCAGGCCATGGGGCCAGGAAACGAACGGGGCAATGCCTTCTCCCGCAGGCGCACCGTCCTGGCCCGCGAGTCCGAAGGCGTCCGGGAAGCCGACGCCCGCGCCGGCCGCACCTGGATCATCTCTAACCCGGGGTCAAGGAACCGGCTGGGCGAGCCCGTGGGATACAAACTGCACTCCCACAACCAGCCCACGCTGCTGGCAGACCCGGACTCCTCCATCGCCCGCCGCGCCGCCTTTGCCACCAAGGACCTGTGGGTCACCCGGTACGCCGAGGACGAGAAGTACCCCACGGGCGACTTCGTGAACCAGCACGCCGGCGGCGCGGGCCTGCCCGCCTATGTCGCGCAGGACCGGGACATCGACGGCCAGGACATCGTGGTGTGGCACACCTTCGGCCTGACCCACTTCCCCCGGGTGGAGGACTGGCCCATCATGCCCGTGGACACCGTCGGCTTCAAGCTGCGGCCGGAGGGCTTCTTCGACCGCAGCCCGGTCCTGGACGTTCCCGCCAACCCCAACAAGCAGGAATCCTCCTGCCATGCCGAGGGCAGCAGCGGTGGCTGCCACTAGCCTGACCCCCGCCCCGGCAGGGAGCACGACGGCGGCTGGACGGGACCGTGCCCTGCGGGTCCATGCCCAACGGCCCGGCCAGCACGCCCGGCTGGTTGCCATCGTTACCGCGGTCTCCTGCGCGGCCCACGTATGGCTGGCCGTCTCCGGGCGCCACGGCACGTGGCTTGGCGTGCTCATGCTGGCACTCGCCGCGGTCTGCGCTCCCTGCGCGGTCCATATCTGGCGGCACAGCCGGGTGGGTGCGCTGCACCAGGTCACCATCGCTGCCGTGGTGATGGCTGCCCTTCATGCAACACTGCTGCTTGGCGCCGGCGGTGCCGGGCACGCGCACGGCGGCCAGCCGCCGTCGTCCGCTGGAAGCGGCTCCGGCAGCACGGACCTGTTGCTGGTTGTCGCCCTGGAACTAACGACGGCGCTGCTCGCCGCCACGCTGGTGGCCCGGCTCCGGCGGTCCTGCCGGTAGGCCGTCGAGGCTCAGCCGGCGACGCCGAGCGGGCGGGCCACATGCAGCTGTTCGTGGTCAACCAACCACTGGATGGATTCGAAGATTGCCTGCTCCGGTTCGTACCGCGGCGCGTAGCCGAGCACGGAGGCCGCTTTTTCGATGCTGAAGCACTGGCTGCGGTAGAGATGGTTCCAGCTCGCATCCGCGTGCTCGCGGGAGGTGTTCCCGCGGAAGCGGTCCCACGAAACTGTCTCCAGCACTTCAGCGTGGCCGAACCAGGCGGCAGCGATGTCCGCATAGCCGCGCACTGTCAGCGCGGTAGGGGCAACGATGTTGAAGTCCTCCCCGGCGGCCGCTCCGCGCCGGGCAATCGCCTGTTCGAACGCCTGCGCGACGTCATCGGCGTGCACATGGTGCATCAGCTCCGTGCCGCTGCCGGGAATCCGAAGGGGCTGGCCTGCAGAGATGGTCTGCCAGACGGTGGGATCGAGGTTGCCCAACGGACCGACCGGCTGCCATCCCGGCCCCACAATGTGGCCGGGATGCAGGGACGTGGTGGCCAGGCCGCCGCTGGCGGTTTCTTCCTTCAGCATCAGGGCAATCCGGTTCTTCTGGATGCCATATTCGCCAAAGGGTGGAGCAGCGGAATCCGAGCCCTCCCTGATGGGCAGCTTCAGGCTCTGCCCGTACCGCCAGACGGAGCCGCAGTGCAGCAGGTGCCCCACCTCGCCCCGCAGCCGCTGCACCAGCTGCGCCGCCGATTCGAGGGTGAAGCAGACCAGGTCCACCACGACGTCCGGTTTGAGGGCCGCCACCCGGTCCGCGAACGTTTCGTCCCGGTCTTCCGCCTCACGGTCTGCGGTGACGTGGTGCACCTGCTGCCACTCCGGTGCCTCCGTGTAAGGCCTGCTGGTGCCGCGGCTGATGTTGGTGACCTCATGGCCGGCGCGGACCAGCCGGGGGACCAGGAACGACCCGATGTGGCCGCTGCCGCCGATGACGGTGACTCTCATTGCTCTCCGATCGTTGCGTTTCCTCAAACGGTAGGGCCGCAGCAGCGGGAAAGGGAGGGCCTGCGGACCTCCCTTTCCCCGTGGTTGGCGCTGAACCCCAAAGTCAGTCGGGCTTCGCGTACTCGGCCGCACTCATGACTTCATAGCCAACGAACGTCTCGTCGTTTTCCACCCAGGCGTCGTGCCCGGCGGGAATTGAGTAGGCGTCCCCGGCGTGGATGGTCTTCCGGGTTCCGTCGGTCAGTTCAACCGTGAGGGTTCCGGCCGTGCAGAAGCCGAGGTGGTTGTTCTGGCAGCTGTCTGTGTGGACCACCGTCTTGACGGTCTCCGACCAGCGCCAGCCGGGTTCGAAAGTGAAGCGGCCCAGGGTGGTACCGCCGAGGGTGACGACATCGACCTGCGTCATGGGCGGCCGGCGCTTTTCATCCGGCTCATCGAAGGATTTTGATTCAAGGTCCTTGACCGTTACTGCGGGCATTTCAGGCTCCTGGGAAGGAGGGGGTTGTTTAGTTCACCCGGGCGTGCGGGCGCTCCGGGAGGATGGTCCGCCAGGGAGGGGTGTGCCCGTCCGGAACCTGCCGAACCTCGTGTGCGACGATCCCAATCTGCTCCGCCGCAGAGGTGATGTCAATGCTGTTTTGCCCCGTCAAACCACTCCCGGGCCGCGTTGGTCACAGCCGGGGCGGAACGGTCCACATCCGGCTGCGCAGCCCACCGCACGCCGTTGGCCAGGACCCGCTGGACCTGCGGATGGTGGTACACCGGGTACTCCTGGTCGCCCGGGCTGAAGTAGAAGATGCGGCCTTTTCCGCGGGTGAAGGTGACGCCGGACCGGAATACCTCACCGCCGGCAAACGAGCTGATGAAGATCAGGTCGTCAGGGTCCGGGATGTCGAACAGTTCGCCGTACATCTCCTGCTCCGGGATGACGATGGGGCTGTCCACCCCGTCCGCGATGGGGTGGGACGGCTTGACGGTCCACACCAGTTCGCGCTGGCCGTCATTCCGCCAGGCAAGGGAGCAGCTGGTACCGAGCAGTTTGGTGAAGATCTTCGAGAAGTGCCCCGAGTGCAGCACGATCAGTCCCATCCCGCCCAGCACGTGCCGGTGGACGCGCTCGACGACGGCGTCCCCCACCTCGGCGTGCGCGATGTGGCCCCACCACAACAGCACGTCAGTCTCCGCGAGCACCTCTTCGCTGAGGCCGTGGTCGGCGCCGGTGGCCAGTACCGCCGTCGTAATCTCCGCGTCCGGAAAGTGGGAGCGGAGGCCGGCGGCGATGGCGCCGTGGATGCCGTCCGGGTATATCTCCCCAATGTGGGACGGCTCATTGTTGGCTTCGTGGACGCCTTCGTTCCACACCAGGATCCGCAGTTCGCCGTCCATCAGAGCCGAACCTCCCTCTGCTCGCGCGCGGACTGGTAGCACGCGTCGATGACCTGCGCCCGGTACAGCGCCAGGGATCCGTCATGGTTGGCCCAGACTTTGTCACCGCCGCGCACGGCGGTGACAAAGTCCTCCACCACTGCATCGTGTGCGCGGCCCGGCAGGACCGGGGGCAGGTAGTCCGCGGACTCCCCGTCCTTGTCCGCGAACACCCGCAGCCGGCCCACCGGCGGAAAGGGGGCACCGTGCACCCTGAGCTCGGCACCGCCGTCGGTACCGTACACGGTGAAGTTGAGCTGGTCGTCGGTTTCCCGGTAGGCAGCCCAGCTGGCCTCGACCAGCAGGGTCGCGCCGCCCTCCAGCCGCAGCAACGCCGTGGCGAAGTCTTCCACGTCGAAGGCATGGCTGGTGGCCTGGGCGGAGAACCGGCTTCCGCCGCCCCGGCCCTGCGGACCCAGTTCGGCATGCGTGGCTGCGGATACCGCCACCACCTTCGGCTCACCCAGGAGGTACAGGGCGAAGTCGAGCACATGGACGCCGATGTCCGCCAGGGGGCCACCGCCTGCGAGCTCCGGGTTGGTGAACCAGCTGCCCAGCGTGGGGATGCCGGCGCGCCGAAGCCACGAGGCCTTCGCGTAATACGGCCGGCCCAGGCCGCCGCCGTCGATCACGTCCTTGAGCGCCCTGATGTCCCCGCGGCGGCGGTGGTTGAAGGCGACGTCAAGGACGCGGCCGGCTTTGCGGGCGGCGTCCACCATGGCCTGGCCTTCCGCAGCGTTGCGGGCGATCGGCTTCTCGCTGAGCACGTGGAGGCCCCGTTCCAGGGCGGCGATGGCGATCGGGGCGTGCAGGAAGGTGGGCACTGCCACGCTGACCGCGTCCAGGCCGCCGTGCTCCAGCATGTCCTCCCAGCCGGCGAAGGCGTTCGGGATGGCGTATTCGGCCTGCAGGGAGTCCCGGAGGTCCTGTTCCATGCCGGCCACCGAGACGATGCTTACTCCATCCAGCGCCGAGTAGGCCTTGAGGTGCTGCTGGCCGGCCCAGCCGATGCCCACCACCCCCACCCGCAAGTCCGGGACGGGGGTCTTTGCTTTGGCGGGTGACTGCGGGTCGGGGGACTGCTCATTGCTCAACGGCTAAACCCTCTCTCTTTGCTGGACGCGTACCCCCATCCCATCGAAACATGCATTTAACCCTCCGGCCCGACGCGTGAAATACGCCCCTGGATACTCTGATGCAACAAGGTTTACTGTAACTAACCAATTGGACAGGAATGTTTCGATGACCAGTGTCGCAACCCCTGCTGTAACCCCCGCCATGGAGCCGGCCCCTGCGTCCGCCGCTCCCGCCTCCGAACCGACGATCACCCTCGCCGACATCGCCCGCGCCCATGGCATCCGCTTCCTCCTGGCCACCTTCGTGGACATGACCGGAAAGCCCTGCGCCAAGCTCGTTCCGGTGGAAGCCGCCGACGAACTCGAAGCGGGCGCCATGGGCTTTGCCGGCTACGCGGCCGGCCTCATCGGCCAGAAGCCCCAGGACGGGGACCTCATCGCCGTCCCGGACCTCGCCTCCTTCACCCCCGTCCCTTTCATCAAGGAAGGGCTGGCCATCATCCACTGCGACCCGCACGTCGACGGCAAGCCCTGGCCCTACGCCCCGCGCGTCATCCTCAAGAACGCCCTCGCCCGCCTGGCGGACCAGGGGATGCAGGCCAAGGTAGGCGCCGAGGTGGAGTACTTCCTGGTCAACAGGAACGACGACGGGACGCTGAGCACCGCCGACACCCGGGACGATTCGCCCCGCCCCTGCTACGACGCCCGCGGCGTGACCCGGATGTATGAGCACCTCACGTCCATCAGCGACGCGATGAACTCACTCGGCTGGGGCAACTACGCCAACGACCACGAGGACGCCGCCGGCCAGTTCGAGCAGAACTTCACGTACGCCGATGCCCTCACCACCGCCGACCGCGTCATCTCGCTCCGCTACATCCTGAACATCCTGGCCGGGCAGCGCGGCATGACCGCCACCTTCATGCCCAAGCCGTTCACGGACCGCACCGGCACCGGCCTGCACTTCCACCTCTCGCTGTGGTCCGGTGCGGACGCGCTGTTCCCGGGGGAGGACGGAAACGCGGACGACGGCGGACGCGGCCTGGGGCTGTCCGGCCTCGCGTATTCCTTCATCGCCGGAATCCTGGACCACGCCCCCGCGTTGCAGGCCTTCCTCGCCCCCACGGTCAACTCCTACAAGCGCACCGGCGCCACTACCAGTTCCTCCGGCGCCACGTGGTCGCCGCGGAAGGCCTCCTACGGGGGCAACGACCGGACCCACATGATCCGCGTGCCGGACAACGCGAGGCTCGAACTCCGCTCCGGCGACGGTTCCGCCAACCCCTACCTCGCCGTCGCCACCGTCATCGCCGCGGGGCTGGACGGCGTGGAGAAGGCACTCGACCCCGGGACGCCATCCGGGCCGGGGGAGTCCAAAGCGGATGCCCATCTCCTGCCGGCCACCCTGCTCCACGCCGTGGAAGCGCTCCGCAGGGACCCGGTCATTCTGGCCAGCCTCAGCGGCGATCCGGAGATCGGAACCTACTACGCAAACGCCAAGGAAGAGGAGTTCCTCAGCTGGCACAACCAGGTCAGCGACTGGGAAATCCGGACGTACCTCACCTCGATCTGACCACTACCCCGTAAAGGAATCCCACCATGTGCGGAATCGCCGCGCTGCAGCTGCGCAATCCCTCGCTGCACCCCAAGATGGGCAGCCTGCTGTCCTCGATGCTCTGCCAGATCGTGGACCGCGGACCCGACTCCGCAGGCCTCGCCGTCTACAACACCCCGGGCCTGGTGTCGCCGGGCAGGTCCACCGTGAGCCTGCTCGGCAGGGACCAGGGAATGACGACGGCGGCACTCACCGCAGGCGTCGCGGCGCTCCTGCCGTCTGACGCGGCAGCAGCAGTGCAAGTGGTGGGCGACACCACCCTGGTGGGCGCCGCCGTCGGGACGGACCTCCTGGTGAAGGCCGTCACCGAAACCGTGCCCGCCGCCACCATCATTGGCCGCGGCGAACACGTGGCCGTGATGAAGAGCGTGGGCCACCCGATGGAGATCGCCGCCGAGCACGGGCTGGAGGCGATGGCCGGCAGCCAGGGCCTGTCGCACACCCGGATGGCCACCGAGTCGGCCGTCACCGCGGGCGGCTCGCACCCGTTCTCCGTGGCCGACGACCTCTGCCTGGTCCACAACGGCTCCTTCTCCAACCACGCCACCGTCCGGCGGGGCCTCTTGCGCGAAGGCGTGGTGTTCGACTCCGAGAATGACACCGAGGTGGGCGCCCGCTACGTCGCCTCACGGCTGCAGCAGGGCGACACCCTCGAGGAAGCATTGGTGAACCTGGGCAAGGTCCTGGACGGCTTCTACACCCTGGTGGTCACCACCGCGGACAGCATGGCAGTGGTCCGCGACCCCATCGCCTGCAAGCCGGCCATCATCGCCGAAACCGAGGACTACGTGGCCATGGCCTCCGAATACCGCGCCCTCGCCGGGCTGCCCGGCATCGACAACGCCCGCATTTTTGAACCGGAACCCGGAAAGGTCTACACATGGTCACTCTGACAGCCCCCGAAAGCCTGGAAACTGCAGTTACTGCCGAGGCACCCACCGTGGTGGACCTTTCCGGCTCCCCGGTCCGCAGCCTGAACCAGGCACTCCACAACGCGGCCGACGGCCAGTCCTGGACCGTTGCCAACCCCGGCGGCAAGCACAGCCTCGCCGTCGGCATCAACGCCGACGTCTCGGTGACCATCGACGGCCATGCCGGCTACTACGCCGCCGGGATGCACCAGAAGGGAACCGTGACCGTCAACGGCAACGCCGGCGTCGGACTGGCCGAGAACATCATGTCCGGCAGCGTCCATGTGAAGGGCGACGCCTCCCAGTCCGCCGCCGCCACCGGCCACGGCGGCCTGGTGGTCATCGACGGGAACGCCGGCGCCCGCTGCGGGATCTCCATGAAGGGCGTGGACATCGTGGTGGGCGGCAACATCGGCCACATGTCGGCGTTCATGGCGCAGGCCGGCCGCCTGGTGGTGTGCGGTGACGCCGGGGACGCCCTGGGCGACTCGGTCTACGAGGCGCGGATCTACGTCAAAGGGACGGTGGCCTCCCTCGGTGCGGACTGCGTCGAAAAGCCGCTGCGCGAAGAGCACCTTGCCGAGCTCGCGGAACTGCTGGCTGCCGCCGGCCGCACCGACAACCCTGCCGATTTCAAGCGCTACGGCTCAGCCCGGAACCTCTACCACTTCCACGTCGACAACTCGACTGCCTACTAGGAGGCCCCCATGACCATCACCTCCGTTCCTGCCGCCGGCGCAGCACCTCTCCAGGACCTTGCTGAACTGGGCCTGCGGGAGTCCGCCACCTTTGACCGCGCCACCATCGCGGACATCCAGCGCGCGGCCGCCACCGGCGTGTACGACATCCGCGGCTGGGGCGCCAAGCGCAAGGTCCCGCACTTCGACGACCTGCTGTTCCTCGGCGCCTCCATGTCCCGCTACCCACTGGAGGGCTACCGCGAAAAGTGCGATACCGACGTCGTCCTCGGTGACCGGTACGCCAGCCGCCCCCTGCACCTGCAGACCCCGGTGACCATTGCCGGCATGAGCTTTGGCGCCCTGTCCGCCAACGCCAAGGAAGCGCTGGGCCGCGGCGCGTCCGAGGTGGGCACCTCCACCACCACGGGCGACGGCGGCATGACGCCTGAGGAGCGCGGCCAATCCAAACACCTGGTGTACCAGTACCTGCCGTCCCGGTACGGCATGAACCCGGACGACCTCCGTAAGGCGGACGCCATCGAGATCGTGCTGGGCCAAGGCGCCAAGCCCGGCGGCGGGGGCATGCTCCTGGGCCAGAAAATCACCGAACGCGTCGCCGGGATGCGCACCCTGCCGGTGGGCATCGACCAGCGCTCCGCCAGCCGCCACCCGGACTGGACAGGCCCGGACGACCTCGAAATCAAGATCGGCGAGCTGCGCGAAATCACCGACTGGAAGACCCCCATCTACGTCAAAATCGGCGCCTCCCGCCCGTACTACGACACGGCGCTCGCCGTGAAGTCCGGCGCCGACGTGGTGGTGCTGGACGGCATGCAGGGCGGCACCGCCGCCACGCAGCAGGTGTTCATTGAACACGTGGGGATCCCCATCCTCGCGGCCATCCCACAGGCGGTCCAGGCGTTGCAGGAACTGGGGATGCACCGGAAGGTCCAGCTGATCGTCTCCGGCGGCATCCGCACCGGAGCCGACGTCGCCAAGGCCATGGCCCTGGGTGCCGATGCAGTGGCCATCGGAACCGCCGCGCTGATCGCCCTCGGCGACAACGACCCCCGCTACGCCGCCGAATACTCCGCCCTCGGTTCGGCCGCCGGGTTCTACGACGACTTCCAGGACGGCCGCGACCCCGCCGGCATCACCACCCAGGACCCTGAGCTCTCCTCCCGGCTGGACCCCGTGGCCGCCGGCCGCCGGCTGGCCAACTACCTTCGTGTCCTCACCATGGAAGCCCAGACCATCGCCCGGGCCTGCGGCAAGTCGCACCTGCACAACCTGGAGCCGGAAGACCTGGTGGCACTGACCATCGAGGCCTCCGCCATGGCCCGCGTGCCGCTGGCCGGCACCAGTTGGATCCCCGGCGCGCAGGGGAGCTTTTGATGGCCGACCCGTCGGATTATGTGGTGGTGGGCGCCGGCCTGGCCGGCGCCGCCACCGCGTGGCAGCTCGCAGCGCGCGGCCACCAGGTCACCCTGCTGGAGCGCGACGTTCCCGCCGCCCACGACGGCAGCTCGCACGGCTCCGCCCGGATCTTCCGCTACGCCTACCCGGACCCCTTCTACACCCGGGCCGTGCTCGATTCCAAAGACCTTTGGGACGGGCTCGCAGCGGACGCCGGCGTTGAGCTGATCACGCCGTTCGGCGCGGTGGACCATGGCCCCAAACGTCAACCCGCCCTCCTCGCTGAGGTACTGGCCCGTGCCGGAATCGACCACGAGCTGCTGTCGGCCGCCGACGCCCGCAACCGCTGGCCGCAGATCACGTTCGACACCGACGTCCTCTGGCATCCCGGTGCGGGCGTGATCGACGCCGAAACCTCTGTCAACGCCATGGTGGCGCTCGCGGTCCGGCACGGGGCAAAAGTCCTGACCGGCTGGAGCCTGGACCGGGTGGAGCGGCTGGGCGGGGCCGGCTACCGGCTGCACTCCACCACGGGGGAAACGCTCGACGCCGGCAACCTCGTCATCAGCGCCGGCGGCTGGCTGCCACGGCTGCTGGACTCCCTGCCACTGCCGGCCGGGTTCCTCGCCGGCCTGCCGGAATTTACCGTCCGCCAGGAGCAGGCCTTCCACTTCAGGTACCGGGAAGACTCCGGCTTTTCCGGCACCAACTGGCCCACCTTCATCCACAAGGCCGGCGACCTCCAAACCTACGGCCTCCCCGGCGGCCGGGATGCGGATTTTGCCGGGCAGAAGGTGGCCGAATACAACGGCGGCCCGCGGATTCGGTCCGCCGCGGACCAGACCGGAGTGGTGGACCCGGCCAACCGTACCCGCGTGGTGGACTACGTCCGCCGCTACCTGCCTGGCCTGGACCCCGAACCTTACGCCGAAACCACCTGCCTGTTCACCAACACCCCCACCGAGGACTTCCTCATTGACCGGGCGGAGAACCTCACCGTCGTCTCACCCTGCTCGGGCCACGGCGCGAAGTTCGCCCCGCTGACCGGGCAGTGGGCGGCGGACCTGGCCACCGGTGCCGGGTCAGTTCCGGACCGGTTCCGGAGCGCATCCTCCCCGGCACTCACCACGTAGAACGGACAACCGTGAGCCTTTCCCGCACAGCACCAGCGCCGCACGCGGTACCCGCCGAAACTGCGGGCGCACCCACCGTTGCCGGCCTCCTGAAGGAGATTTCCGACGTCGGCCGCGACAGCACCCGCGGCGGCTACTCCCGCCCGGTGTTCTCCACCGCCGAAACGGACCTCCGCAGTTGGTTCATTGAGCAGGCGGCCCGGCGCGGGCTGGACGTGCACACGGATGCCAACGGGATCATCTGGGCCTGGTGGGACACAGCAACCGGAGTGCGGAAAGACGCCGTCGCCACCGGAAGCCACCTCGATTCCGTCCCCGGCGGCGGCGAGTATGACGGCCCGCTGGGGGTTGCCTCGGCGCTGGTTGCCGTCGACCTCCTCAAGGCCCGGAACTTCCGGCCCCGGCGGCCCCTGGTGCTTGCGGTGTTCCCGGAGGAGGAAGGCTCCCGGTTCGGCGTGGCCTGCCTTGGCTCGCGGCTCCTCACCGGCGGACTGGACCCGGACAAGGCCCGCAACCTCCGCGACCCAGACGGCAACACTTACGCCGACGCCGCCGCGGCGAACGGGCAGGACCCGCGGTTCATCGGCCCCGACCACAAGGCCCTGCAGCAGCTGGGGGTGTTCGTGGAACTGCATGTGGAGCAGGGGAGGGGACTGGTGGACCTGCACCAGCCGGTGGCCATCGGGTCCTCCATCCTTGGCCACGGCCGCTGGAAACTGAGCATCACGGGCGAGGGAAACCACGCCGGAACCACGCTCATGAGGGACCGGCGCGACCCCATGATCGCAGCGGCCAAAGTCACGGTGTCCATCCGGGACACCGCCCGGAAGTACAAGGAGGCCCGCGCCACGGTGGGCCGGCTACAGCCCGTCCCCGGCGGTACCAACGTGATCGCGTCCCGGGTGGACCTCTGGATTGACGTCAGGCACCCGGAGGATTCGGTCACCGCCGCGCTGGTGGAGGCCATCGGGTTGAACGCCCAGGTCATCGCCGCGGAGGAAGGCTGCACAGCCGTCCTGGGCACGGAATCGTTGAGCCCCACAGTCCATTTCGACGGCGGCCTCCGGGACCGGCTGCAGCAGCTCCTGCCTGCCGCGCCGGTGCTGGACACCGGCGCAGGGCACGACGCCGGGGTGCTGGCCGCGAACCTGCCCACCGCAATGCTGTTCGTCCGGAACCCCACCGGCGTATCGCATTCGCCGGACGAACTCGTCGAGGACAGCGACGCCGAAGCCGGCGCGCTCGCCCTGGCGGACTCCCTTGCCGGGCTGCTGGGCGGGGCAGCGTGATTGGCCACGACCGTCGTCGTACGCCGGGCCTACCGCGGCCCGCCTAAGATGGCAGGCATGACCGAACAGGCCGGGGACCACGGAACGGACCAACCCGCAGAGGACGCTGCCGGACAGGTTGCCGGCCGGCTGGAGCAGGTCATCGCGGCGCAGGTCCGGCACTACCGCACGTCGGCCGGCTTGTCGTCGGCCGAGCTCGCAGCCCGGACCGGCCTGTCCAAGGCCATGATCTCCCGGGTGGAAACCGCCACCACTTCCTGCTCCCTCACCACCTTGCAGCGGCTGGCCGACGGCCTCAACGTTCCGGTCACCGCACTGTTCCGCGGCGCGGACACCGACCGGGACGCCACCTTCACCAAGAGCGGCCAAGGCAGCCTCACCGTCCGGAGCGGCACCCAGCACGGCCACGAATATCGCGTGCTGGGAACCCTCAAAGGCCGGACCGATGCCATTGAACCCACCCTGGTGACCCTCACCGACGCCAGCGACGTGTTTCCCCTGTTCCAGCACCCGGGCACCGAGTTCATCTACATGCTCGCCGGGAAGATGGTCTACGGCCACGGCTCCTACGAGTACGCCATGGAACCGGGGGACTCCCTGCTCCTGGACGGTGAAGGCCCGCACGGCCCGCTGGAATTGCTGGACCTTCCCATCCGGTTCCTGGCGGTCTCCGCCAAATAATGCCCGTTACTGGTGGCTCCTGCAGTCGCTTCCTGCGTGCTGCGGGACCCCTGAAACTCGCCTGTGGATGACCGAAACGATCATTTAACACACCGGAAACCCACCCGGGAATTGCCGCCATAAAGTTGGAATCAGACGGCAACAGCCGCCCCTCCCGCTGAACGTGGTTTCTCCGGCCACGTCCCTCCGCAGAGCGGCTCTGACGGCAATCGACCGTTCTCTCTTCGCATCACGAAAGGGGTTTCCCATGGATTCGGGAAATGTCGCTTGGATTTTGGCCAGCTCGGCGCTGGTGTGCATGATGATCCCCGCCCTGGCCCTGTTTTACGGGGGCATGGTGGGGTCGCGCCGCATTCTCAACATGATGATGATGTGCTTCGGCGGCGCCAGCCTGGTGGCCGTCCTCTGGGCACTGTTCGGCTACTCAATGGCCTTTGGCAACTCCGTGGGCGGCCTGGGCCTGATCGGTGACGTCACCGAATTCCCCGGCATGGGGCAGCTGCTGGCCAAGGATGATTCGGCGTCCATCCCGGTCATCCTGTTCGCAGCATTCCAGCTGTTCTTCGCCTGCGTCACCACCGCACTGGTTGCCGGTGCCGCCGCGGGCCGCATGAAGTTTGGCGCCTGGATGGTCTTCGCCGGCATCTGGGCCACGGTGGTGTACTTCCCCATCGCGCACTGGGTGTTTGCGTTCGACTCGGCGGACGGCAGCACAGTGGGTGGCTGGATTGCCAACGGCATCAAAGCCATCGACTTCGCCGGCGGCACCGCGGTGCACATGAACGCCGGCGCCGCCGCCCTGGCCCTGGCCCTGGTACTGGGCAAGAGCTCCGGCTGGCCCAAGGTGGAACACGCCAAGCCGCACAGCCGGCCGCTGGTCCTGGTGGGCGCAGGCCTGCTGTGGGTGGGCTGGTTCGGCTTCAACGCGGGCTCCGCGCTCGCCGCCGGCCAGTCCGCGTCCGTGGTGTTCCTGAACACCGCCGTCGCAGCTTCGGCCGGACTGCTGGCCTGGGCCCTTGTTGAGCGGGTCCGGCATGGTGCGGCCACCAGCATGGGTGCCGCATCAGGCCTGATCGCCGCGCTGGTAGCCATCACTCCTGCCTGTGGCGCAGTCAGCCCGCTCGGCGCACTGGCCATCGGCGCGATCGCCGGGGCTGTCTGCTCGCTGGCCATCGAATGGAAGTTCCGCCTGGGCTTCGACGATTCACTCGACGTCGTCGGCGTCCACCTGGTGGGCGGCATCCTGGGCACCCTGCTGATCGGCCTCTTCGCCACGGACAAGGCCCCGAACGGCGTCAGCGGCCTCTTCTACGGCGGCGGCTTCGACCTGCTTGGCGTTCAGGCGATCGCCACCGTCAGCGTCCTGGCCTACTCCTTCGGGGTCACCTGGATCCTGGCGAAGATCCTGGACAAGACCATGGGCGGCCTGCGCATCAAGCCCGAGGACGAACTGCGCGGCATCGACCTCGCGGCCCACTCGGAGCTGGCCTACCTGATGGACGAGGATCCGGTGGAGCTGGGCTCCCCGCAGCGGGTCTAGTTCCACTTCCACAAGCTGCCGGGCGCCCGCCTGCTGGGGGCGGCGCCCGGCATACCCCTTTCGCGTCACGCGGCGCGTCCCAGTTCTCGAATCAGGGCCAAACCTTGGACCGGTGCCGGCAGCAGCCGGCTTATAGTTCCAGGGTTTGGCCCTTCGTCGTGCCTACTGTTCCGTGCAGGCCAGGATGCCGCCGCGCCCTTCGAGTACCGCCGCGCGGACGTGGCTGGGGCGCCTGCGCAGGTCCGGCGCCATGGTAGACCAACAGCGCGCGGCGCAAACGCATTTGCGCTGCGCGGATTGGCTGGCGCTACCGAAATATGGGCTGCGACAGCGAAGATGTGCGTCGAAAACCAGGATGCGAGTCGATAACGACGGGCTTACTCCTTGAACAGCCCCGCAAGGTCCTCGGCCGTGATGGCCCCGCCGGCCAGGGCGTCACCCTCCATGACGTCGGCGAACAGCTGCGACTTCCGGGTCTTCAGTGCCATGACCTTTTCCTCGATGGTGTCCTTGGCCACGAGCCGGTACACCATCACGTTCCGGGCCTGCCCGATCCGGTGGGTCCGGTCCACGGCCTGGGCCTCGGACGCCGGGTTCCACCAGGGGTCCAGCAGGAAGACGTAATCGGCCTCCGTGAGGTTCAGGCCGAACCCGCCGGCCTTGAGCGAAATCAGGAACACCGGCGCGCTGCCGTTCTTGAACTCGCTGACAACGTCGGCACGGTTCCGGGTTCCGCCGTCGAGGTAGCAGTACTCGATCTCCTCCTGGTCCAGCCGCTCGCGGACCTTCCCCAGGAACCCGGTGAACTGGCTGAAGATCAGCGCCCGGTGCCCCTCGGCCACCAGGTCCTCGAGCTGCTCAAACAGTACATCCAGCTTCGAGGACCGCACCGCGGACAAGGCAGGATCCACCAGGGACACATCCAGGCTGAGCTGCCGCAGCAGGGTCAGCGACTGGAAAATGGTGAACCGGTTCTTGTTGACGTCCTCGATCAGCCCCAGGATCTTCTGCCGCTCACGCTGCAGGTGGGTCTGGTACACCTTCTGGTGCCGCGGGTTGAGCACCACCTCAAGGACCTGCTCCTGCTTGGGCGGCAGGTCCTTGATCACCTGGTCCTTGGTGCGCCGCATCATCAGCGGCCGGACCCGGCGCCGGAGCTTCTCCAGCTGCCCCTTGTCGCCGTTCTTTTCCACCGGCTTCTGGTAATACTCGGCAAAGCGCTTGGGGCTGGAGAACAGCCCGGGAGCGACGATGGATGTCAGGGCCCAGAACTCCATCAGGTTGTTCTCCAGCGGGGTGCCGGTGATGGCCAGCTTGAACGCCGCCGGCAGCTTGCGGGCGCACTGGTAGGCCTTGGACTGGTGGTTCTTCACGAACTGCGCCTCGTCCAGGACCAGCCCGTTCCACGTCCGCATGGCGTAGGCCTCGTAGTCGATGCGGAACAGCGCGTACGAGGTGATCACGACGTCGGCCCCGCCCAGTGCCTCCGCAACGTCCTGCCCGCTCTTCCCGAAGGTCTCGCCGACGGTCCGGACGGTGAGGCCAGGGGCGAAGCGGGCGGCTTCCAGCGCCCAGTTGCCCACCACGCTGGTGGGCGCCACCACCAGGAAGGGCGCGACGGCGGCGGGCCCGCCACCGGAGCTGGCGGCAGCACCGCCGTCGGACGTTTCCAGGGACGAGGCAGCCGCTGCCGCAAGGTCTTTAGCCGCGCACATCAGCGCCAGCGCCTGGACGGTCTTGCCCAGGCCCATGTCGTCCGCCAGGATGCCGCCCAGCCCGTGCTTGTAGAGGAAGCTCAGCCAGTTGAACCCCTCCAGCTGGTACGGCCGCAGCTCCGCGTTCAGGGTGGCAGGCAGCGGCAGCCCGTCGGTGCCGCCCTCCAGGAGGCCGCCGACGGCGGACCGCCAGGCCGCTGCCTGTTCGTCGACAATCCCCAGCTGTGCCAGCTCGTCCCAGAGCCCGGCCTGGAACCTGCTGATCTGCAGTGGAGCATCCTTGTTGTCCTGCAGCGATCTGGCTTCCTCGATCAAAGCCCGCAACTGATGCAGTTCCGGCAGGTCCAGGGAGAAATAGGCTCCGCTGGGCAGCAGCATCCTGGTCTGGCCGGCCGCCAGCGCGGAGAACACGGCAGCGAAGGAGACGGGCTGGCCTTCCAGCGAAATCTGGATGCCCAGGTCGAACCAGTCACGCTGCTCGGTGGCCTTGGTGGAGATGGACACCACGGGTGCTTCCCCGGCCTCCCGGTAGTCCGCGATGTCACCCACGGCTTCCACATCCACGTCCGGCGCTTCCCGCAGCCGGGGCAGTACCTCCTCGGTGAACGCCAGCGTGTCCAGTCCCGTCAGTTCGGCGGATGCCGCAAGCCGCGGAGTGCCCCAGCCGCCAGTGGCTGATTCGCCCAGGGCAGGGACCACGTCCCATGGCTGGCCGATGCCGTCCAGGATGCGCGCCTCGGCGGTGTCGTCACGGTAACCGTGATCGCCGGGGTGACGCCACAAGGGCTGCGCCGTGACCAGCGTCCCGGTCTTGTAGTGCCACTCCCAATGCAGCCGTACCCGGTGGTCAGCACCATAGTTGGCCAGCAGGGAAAGGGTGGGGACGGCCAGTTCGGGCAGTTCCACGGACTCGTCGCGCGCCGTTACCCGGGCCGCCTGCTTCAGTTTCGGGTAGAACCCGGTCAGGAAGCGGGATTCGTCCCTGGCCGGGATGTGCAGCATGCTGCCCGCGGTGACGAACGCCAGCAGCTCCTCGCTCAGCCCGTCTTCCAGCGGTGCCAGCGTGATGGTGCCGTTGGGGTCCGGCACGCCCGGCAGCGAGGCTTCCCCCGAGGTAAAGAACAACCCGTGCGCCGGCCGGCCGATCGTTCCCACGGATGCCGGATCAACCTCCGCGCCCTCAACCGTGATGGTGGGCGACAGCTCCAGCCCGCCGTCGGACACATCTGCTTTTGCCGCGGCGGCTTCTTCGTCGGGTCCAGCCACCGGGGCCCCGTACCGGCTCAGGGAAAGCCCGACGACGGCGGGGGCTTCAGTGATGCGGACAGGCTCGGTGCCGCGCGAGTGGACCAGCGCGAGCCCGATCTTCCGTGCCTCGGACAGCAGGCTCCACAGGTTCCTGCCGGCATACGAGTTCAGGCTTAGCCACAGGCCGGCGGAGTTGTGCATCCGGCTCGCGGAGGAGGAATGGCCGGCCAGGAACTCCTGCAGCCAGTCCACGTGCGCCTGGTTGGATTCCCGCCGGAAGTTCAGGTAGCTCAGGGTGTTCCAGGAAACATCGCCGCGGATCCATTTGCCCTTGGCGCCCATGATGACCGGCCGGACCTTGAGCTGGCGGACGCCGCGCACCGGGTCCCGGCGGCCGGTGTAGGAGAAATGCGGCGGGGGTTCCTCCACTTCGAACTGCAGGGCGAGGGGAACCCCGGCGGTGGAGGGGGCGGAACCGGGCCGGGAGATCAGGGGGCTGAGGGCCTGCTCCCAGTCGGAGAGGGCCGCGGCCGGCGCACGGGACACCTGGGCGGAGGTGGACGGCGCCAGCAACTGCACCCGGATGGCGGGGTTGTCCTCGGCCGCGAACAGCAGGGCCGCCACATGCTTGCAGTCCTTGCGGACCGGGCAGCTGCACACACCGACGGTGCAGCTCCAGCCGCCGGCTTTCCGGACCAGCTTGGCGGTGGTGGAGTACGGAACGTCCGCCCCGCCCCGGACCTTTCCCAGCATCAGCCCCGTGCCGCCGTCGAACGATATGCCCGAGACCCTGCTTGCCATGGCATACGCCAGCCCGGCCGCCAGCGAGCGGTCGTTGATTGCAGGTGTCTGTATTGCCAGGTCCGCACTTTCGTCCGGTTGGGATGGCATGGTGGGGGCTACTTTCGGCAGGCCACGGCGGAGCCGGGTCCGGTGGGAGGTTATCTGATCCATCTTAGTTCGCCCGCGGGCGCCCCCACGCCGCCGGGGTTCCTTCCGTACCGGTCCCGAAAACTTCGCTTGACGTTCATTTCGTTCCCGGTGTTGCCGTGAACCGGCCGTCGTAGCGTGAAAGCGTCCGGAGCAAAACCGCCGCCCAGCAAGGATCGCCATGACCATCACGCACCAGCCCGTCGCCATGACCATCACGCACCAGCCCGTCGTCCTGACCAGCAGCAGCATCGGAGGCAGGGACGAGGAAGTGGTGGAGGCCAACGCTGCCATCATCGACGCCATGCGCAAGGCCATGCTGCGGCTGGAGGACATGTCGCCGGTGGCCGTCCGCAGCTGCCTGGTGGATTTCTACCTGTCCCAGGCCCTGGAGGGAGGCTTCGCGCAGTACGCCGTTATGGCCGGTGGCCGGATCGCCACCGACCCGCTGGTCCGCGAAGGCATGGCAGGGATGGGCGCAGCCGCCCACCTGGACCTCTTCAACCGCGCCGCGGAGGCCTACGCCGTGCTGACCGACGGAACGGCAGCGTCCTACCTGGCCGGTGGCACCGATGACACCGGTGCGGTCAACCGCGCCGTCCTCCGCATCGAGGAGCTCGACGGCGAGTTCGAGGAACTGCTGGAACACGAGAACATCACCTCGCTTAACGCCCGCTGGCTGCGCGGCCAGCCGGACCTGCTGGTGCTCGACGACGAGGAAGTGGGTCCGTACATCCAGCGCCTTGCCGCCATGGCCCTTGAGGACGCCGGCACGGGGTCGGTTCGCAGCGGCGCAGCGAACCATCTCTAGCGGGTCCGCCGGCCGCCGGGCTTGCCGGCGGTGGGGACAGGAAAAAGAAATCCACCGCACCCGTAACCTTTCCGCAACCACGGGCGATGTAGTCAGTGATGGGTCCGCCCGGCGGGCCTAGTCCTATGTGTTGTCTAGGTTTTGGAGAAGTAAATGTCTGTATTCACCGTTCTCGCCACCAGCAAAGTCGCCGCCGGAGTCCTGGCCGCCGGAACCCTGGCAGTAGGCGGAACCGGCGCCGCAGCCGTCTCCGGTGCCCTTCCCACCCAGGCCCAGCAGACTGCGCACGAGCTCTTTGGTGCGCCTGCCCCCAAGCTTTCAGCCGAAGCAGCAGCTGATGCCCAGGCCACTGCGGCCCCCACCGCCACCTCGGCAGTGTCCGACGCCCTGAAGACCGCCGACGGCACCGCGGAAGCCACCGCCAAGGCAACGGCCACGGCTGGCGCTTCCGACGAAAAGGCCAGCGCTGATGTAACCGGTTCCGCAACGGCCAACACCGCCGTGGACGCGGCCGGCCCTGCAGCCCTGGGCCTCTGCACCGCCTTCACCCACGGCGGCCTGGACGCTTCCTCCAAGGCGTTCTCCTCGCTGTCCATCGCTGCCAAGGGTGACGCCAACATCAAGAGCTACTGCGCCGACGTCGTGGCTAAGGCCGACGCCGCAGCCAAGGCCGGTGCCGAGGGCAACGGTTCCGTCTCCGTTGACGCCGCAAAGCCGGAGGTCCCCGCCGCTCCTGCAGTGCCGGCCGTTCCGGCCGTCCCGGGGGTAGACGGCGCCAAGGCCGTTCCCGCTGTTCCTGCCGTTCCCGCCGTGGGTGGCAACACCGTCCACACGCCGTCGGTTTCGGCCCGCTAAGGCGCATTGGCTAGTCTGGACTGCGGCTGCGGCCGCAGTCCGGGCAGCCGGGCGGGTACGCGCGCCGCTGGAAAAGCTTGAAGGAGCGCCCCTGGCAGACCTGCCGCGAGGCAGCCGGAATACCACGGGGATTGGCAGCCCGAACCGGAAACCGGGATAAGGCAAGGGCCTGATCCCGGGATGGAGGAGCCGCTGGTGCTGGACACTTTGGCCCAAGAAGAGATCGACATATTCGACAACGCAGCCGGGACTGATCCGGCCGTGTTGTTCGCTGCTGCCTATCGAACCTTCGCGGGCCCGGTGCAGGGGTACCTTAAAGCGCGCGGACTGGATGATCCCGAGGCCGTGACCCAGGACGTCTTCATGGCTTTCTACCCGCGGATCGGCACCCTCACCGGTGGACTGCAGGGCGCAAAGTCCCTGATCTTCTCAATCGCCCACGCCCGCATGGTGGACCACTACCGCCGGCAGGAGCGCAGGCCTCAGTTGACGCCCTACGACCCCCAGCATGATGCCCGGACCACCCCGTCCGCGGAGGACCACGCGGTGGAACTGACGGCCGGTGCCGAAGCCATGCTGGAAGGCCTCAGAGAAGAACACCAGGAGGTCCTGGCCCTTCGCGTCGTTGCGGACCTGTCCATCGAGCAGGTAGCCGCCATCATGGGCAAGAGCACCGGAGCCATCAAGCAGCTCCAGCGCCGGGCCCTCCAGAACCTCAAGGCACAAACGCTCAAGAGAAACCAGGCACATCATGAGTGATACCGCAGGATCCCGGAACGACGGTGCCGTTGACCAGCTTCTGCTGGAGGCAGGCATGGGCGGCGACGGCCAGCTCCGCGACGCACTGCTCCATCTTCGCGCCCTGGCGGCCGAGGACCCGGCGCCTTCTGCCGACATCGCGGCGCTGATGGCTGGCCCCTCGGCAGCCACCACCACGGTGCTTCCGGTGGCCGCGCCCGCCACCACCGCGCTTCCCGCTGCCGGGCAGCCGGCTGACCAACTGGCCGCCCGCCGCAGGGCCAAGCGCCGCATCACACTCACCACGCTCTCCGTGGCTGCCTCGCTTGCGGCCGGCGGCGCGGTTGCCGCCGCCTCCGACCAGGGATTCCGGGACTCCATCTCCCAGCTGAACCACGCCGTCACCTCATTCGTGGCAGGCTCAACCGCGGCCCCCGCCGGCAATGACGGCAAGCAGCTTCCGGTTCCCGCGCCGGCAGCGCCGCGGCCTTCGGCAACCAGCAGCGCGGATGCCGTCCCACCGGCACCCGCGCCCGCTTCTGCACCTGCCGCCGCGGCGCCGTCGAGCGTTCCAACACGGCAGGGATCCATGCCCGCCCACGGAACGCCCTCGCAGAAGCCCGCGGAGGTCCCGGCTTCGCCGGCGCTGCCCACCGAGGTGCCGGGAGACGTCCGGAAGGGGCTGGAACAGGGCCCTAAAGTGCCCGTTCCGCTGCCCACCGACATCCCGCTCCCGGGCAAGGCCGCGGATGTTCCGCTGAAGTAGGCCCCGCCGGGCGGATCCTGCCGGGCTAGTAGCCTTGTCCGGCCGATTTGATCATGGCGCCTGACGGATCGGACAAGTACCAGACGCCGCCCACACCCTGGCCCAGAGTGTCGCCCGGCTTGGTGTCCTTCGCGAAGTAGTAGAGGGGCATGCCGTTCAACGTCACCTGCTTCTTGCCGTCAGGCGTGGTGATGGTGCCCAGTTTCCCGGTGACTCCTTCTGCCGTGGGGGATCCCGAAGTGGTGGTGAGCGGAGGCCATTGGACCAGGCAGGAACCAGTGCAGGCGCTGGTGCCGGAGTCCTTGGTGTCCTTGGTGAAGAAGTAGAGGCTCATTCCCTTCGCATCCACCACAATGCTTCCTGCCGCCGAGGACGCTGCCTTAAGGTCGACGGCGGAACTTGCCTGCGATGACGAAGCCGACGTTCCGGAGGGGCTGGCAGAGGACGTCCCGGAGGAAGTTCCTGCTGAACTGGTGGCGCCGCCCGTGGCCGGGCTGGAGGCCGCCGGCGTGGTCCCGGTGCTGCTGCCGCAGCCGGTGAGGGCTGCCGCCAGGGCCAGGATGGCAAGGCCTGCCCCGAGATGGTGTTTCATGGTGTGCTCCTTGGATGTTTTTGCGTGGCTGTATGCGTTCTGGGGTGTGGCGCTTCGCGGGGCGCCCGGCGCTGGATCACTGCGCTAACCCCTACGACGCCTCCGGGTGAAGAATGGTTCACAGGCAGGCTGCCGCGCCGGGTAGGTGAACCTTTTCCTGCTTTCCGTCGTGGTAACAGCCGGGAGCGCAGGATGCCGTGGCGTTCCCGGAGGCAGTGCACGGCAGTGGTGTTGGCAGTGACGGGAGGAGCGGGATGCCGCTCGACGACAACGTGGTGGAGGCCATCTACCGTGAACATGGCAGCGCCCTGCGCCGCTTCGTGCTCAGCGCCACCAGGGATCCGCAGCTCGCGGAGGACGTGGTCCAGGAAACGGTGCTCCGCGTCTGGCAGCACGCCCCGGAGGTCAACGGCAGCTTCCGCAGTTACTTGTACCGCACAGCCAGGAACATCATGATCGACAATTACCGCCGGAGCCAGCGCCGCCCCCATGAGGCGCTGGAAAGCAGCCTGACCGAACCCGCAGAGGTGATGGGCCGCGTTGACGAGCTGCTGAACCGGGTCCTGATGGAGGAGGCCCTGCTCCGGTTGAGCAAGGAACACCGGGACGTCCTGGTGGCCCTCCATTACCGCAGGTTCACCGTCAACGAGGCGGCTGTCCAACTCAGCATCCCCAGCGGCACCGTCAAGTCCCGCGCCTTCTACGCGCTCCGGGCTTTGCGCACCATCCTGGACGAGATGGGGGTGGAACGGTGACTCCCAACCCGCACCACCTGCTGGGCGCCTACGTGCTGGGCGGCCTCGACGCCGCCGACCTCAGCCTTTTCGAAGCACACCTCCAGGGCTGCGCCGCCTGCCGCAAAGAGCTTGCCGTGCTGGAGAAGGTCCCGATGCTCCTCGATGCCCTCCCCGTCCCCGACGCCGTGGCGCTCACCGCCGCGCCCGGCGGCGGGGAGGGCGCTGACCCCGGCGCTCCGGCGCGCCTGTTCAGCGAGCTGGCGCACCGTCGCCGCTCATTACGACGGCGGTGGGTGGCGTTGGCAGGTGCCGTTGCCGCTGCCTGCCTTGCGGTGGGCCTGGCTGTGGGGCCGCTGCTCGCCAGGCCGCCGCAGCCGGATGCCACTTACTCCGTGGCCTCCGGCGGAGGGCTCCAGGTGAACATCGACATGGCCCGGAAGACCTGGGGGACTGAGCTGGCGGTCAGCGGCAGCAGCCTGCCGGAGGAAGGGACGTTGTCGCTGTGGGTGCGCGACCGGGCCGGCGCGGAGGACCGGGCCTGCGCCTGGACCGCCACCCCCAGCGGGAAGGTTAAGGTCACCGGTGCCACACCCATCCAGCTGGGCAGCATCTCCAGCGTCGAACTGCGCGACGGCGCCCAGCGGGCCGTGGCGGTCATAACCGTTCCCTAGGACTGCGGGGCGGGGCCAGGGTGGTGGTGTCCCCGGTCTGTTCCCAACGCACGGAATTCCGCCACCAGGCCCTCATCCTCGCAGGCGCGGGCGAAGGCGGCGATCCGCCGTTCAATCTCGTAGCCCAGCACCCGGCTGCCGATCCGCTCCATAATGGGCCGCAGCAACGCCGGGCGGCAGGAAAACGTGTACTTCCAGACGGCCCGGGTGCCGTCGTCGTCCTTGGTGAACCGCCAGCCGCCGCCGAAGTTCGTGAAAAACCATGGGCCGGACACCATGGTCATTCCTACGTTCCCGGGCGGCGCATAGGAGACATACTGGCTCACCATGGCCAGCCCAAGGCGCGACCTGGTGCGGGTCCGGACGCCCTTTCCCGGCGCCCGCGCTCCGTCAAGGAAGCCCTGCGAGGAAATGAAGGGGTCCCACTTGAGACGGAAGTCCCCGGTGGTTTGTGAGAAGGCGAACGCCGTCTCGGGGTCGATGCGGATCAAGCGTTCGGCGCGTACCTGGGGCATGCCCCAACCTAACCACGCCGGCGCCTGCTACTTGGTCATTTTCGCCAACCGTGCGCGCATGATCATGTACGCCCCGTAGCAAATCAGCCCGGCCCCCACCGCTGCCAGCAGGTAGGGGCCCATTGGCTGGTCACGGAGGGCCCGCAGGCCGCCGTCCAGGCCGGTGGAATCCTCCGGATGCCGCTTGAGCGTGGCGACGGCGATCAGCAGGCCTGCCAGCAGGAGTACTGTTCCCTTCGCCAGGTAACCTGCCACGCCCAGTGCCGTGACGGCGGTCCTGGCCGGCCCCGGAGCCGGCATCCGCAGTTGCTTCTGGAAAGACTTCTTCGGTCCCCGGATGCCGTAGACCACACCCGTCACGGCAACCGCCACACCGATCAGGACCAGCAGGGCAACGCCGCCCGGGGCCTGCATCATCGATACAGTGAAGTCGCTCGCGGCCTTGCGGTTGTCGCCGCCGTTTCCAGCGCCCGTGAGGAAGTGCCAGAGGGTCAGGGCAAGGACGGCGTACACGATCGCCTGCAAGGTGGCCTTGGCCTTGTTCTTCACCTTGGTCTTGGTGGCCTGGTGGTTGAAGTCGAAGATCGCGTCCCCTGCCTGCCAGAGCGACAACGCGGCGCAGGCCGCGAAGCTGCCCCACAGCAGGAACGGGCCCACGGGCATGGTGGCGAGTTCCGCTACCGCACCGCTGAAGTCCGCATTTCCGGTTCCGCCCACCGCCAGCCGGATGGAAATGGCGCCCACCAGGAGGTGGAGGATGCCGCTGGCCGCAAACCCGGACCGGGCGAAAATCTCAAGGACGCGCGAATTGGTGACGTCCTCGGCCTTGTCAACGGCCTGTTTCAGTTCTTCTTTGATCGTCTTTCCTTTTGGACGGCGCGGGAGTGCGCTGGTTTCCGTGCCCTTCTTGTAAGGGCAATCGTGCCACGCCGCGGGGTCCCGGAACAGTTGGTTCCGGGCCGGCGATGGGGAGGGATCCCCATCGCCGCGATTCCGTACCTGTGCAACCATGAGGACCAGCGATCGACAGGCACCGCACTCTTTTCCGGGGGAAACCATGACTTTTTACGGCGCAGACATCAGCCAGCTGCGGGCGCTGGCCAAGGCCGCCGACCAGGCAGCGACACTGCTGGGCAGCCGCGCCGGGTCGCTGCACAGCCAGATCCAATCCGCGCCGTGGAAGGGCCGGGACGGTGAACGATTCCGCCAGGAGTGGAGCGCCAGCCACCGTCCCAGCCTGGACAGGGTGGTGGCCAGCCTGCGGGAAAACGCCAAAATCCTGATGAAGCATGCCGACGAGCAGGAGAAGGCTTCCACCACGGGAAGTGGCGGTTCCGGCGGCAGCACGTGGGACCGGATCACCTCCATGGCGGAGCAGGCGAGGGAGTGGTTCAAGGAACGGGCCGAAGAAGCCAGGGCAGCGGCCGGGCACCGCCGCGAGCTCGCGGCCGGACTGGACAGCATGGTCAACGCCAGCCCGGAAGAGCAGGCAAAGTGGTGGGCCGGCCTGTCCGACGCCGACAGGCAGTACCTGATCCAGGGCGAAGGCAGCGACGGCCCGTTTGCCGAAGACCTGATGCGCATGGACGGCGGCATCCCCGCGGCAGCCCAGGAACTGGCGAAGCGCCACCTGCAGGAACTGGCCAAGGCCGACATCCCGGTCTACACAGAAACAGGCAAGGCCTCCATCGAAGCCAGGGTTGCCTGGGTCCACGGCGGCGCCGAAGTGGGCACGGAGGTGGTGGAAAACGCCGACGGGTCCGCCACCATGAAGGTGTACGGAAACATGGGCCTGGGCGTCAATGACGCCTCCGGCACCGCGGGGGCAACACTCACCGGCGAGGTCTCCCGCGAGTACACGTTCGCCAGCGTGGAGGAAGCCATGGCGGCCCGCAAGCAGATGTACCACGACCTTCCGCCGGACAGCATCGGGGAGATCAAGGATGTGGCCGGCAACCCGCCCGGCTACATCCTGGACACCATCAATGACGCGGCGAAGGACAACGGCTCCACCGGCCAGACGGATAAGGCCAAGGGCACGTTCTCGCTGGATGCAACCGGTGAATCCGGCACGGTATCCGGCGGTGCGAAGCTCGACCTCGCCTACGAGCGGAACCTGACGGACGGCACCTCCACGGCCAGCGGCGAGGTTTCCGCCAACGGCCGGCTCAAGCTGGATGGCAGGGTCTTTGAGGCTTCCGGCAAGGGCGGCCTGGCGGTCAATATGGACAAGCACAACAACATCGATTCCGTCTCCGTCTCCATGGACGGGACCGTGGCCCAGGGCGTTACGTCCGGCCTGAAGACCGAGGGGGCGAAGTTCGATTCGACCGTGACCGCAGGGACCCAGGGCACCGTCAAGATCGACATCGATTACACGCCCGTGAACCGTCCCATCATCGACAGCTACCTGCGCAACGTTGCCTTGGGAAATGACACCGGCGCGGCCCATGACGCGGCCCGGCTCTACGAGGCCGGCTCGGCCACCGTCCAGGTGAACTCGGTGCTGACTGCCAAGAATGAGGCGGGCATCGATGTGAAAGTGGGTGAGGTGGACATCAAGACCGAGAACCAGTCCACCACCAACGTGTCCACGTACTATAAAGTCCCCAACGACACCAAGCTCGAGAGGCTCTGAAACCCATGTCAGTGCACATCGAATCCCCGCTGGGCTTCACCGCGGACTTCCCCGAGCACACCCAGGTCCTGGACGACTCCACGGCCGGGCCCAACAGCGGGCAGTATGGCCTGCCGGGCGGTGTCCTGGTCACCGTCATCAAGGACGACACCTCCGTCCAGGACGCGCCGCAGGCCAACGGCTGGGCGCACCTGATGGCGGGCTACTACCTTGAGGACCGCGGCGGCACCCTCCTGGCGGAGGGCGAGCTGGACCTGCCGGGCAAGGCTGCATACGCCGTGGTGGCGGGGTATGACGACGACGGCGGCCCGGCCAAGGTGGCAGCCACAGTGGGCGTGTGGGAAAGCAACCGGTTCATCGGCGTCGTGGTCGTCTGGCCGTACCTGGACCCGGAAGCCGAACCGCGCCTGGACATGCTCAAGGAGATCGTGGCCGCCATCAACGTCGGCTAGCGGCATTCCCGGCCCCGCCGCTTAGCGGCGGCGGTAGCAGAGGTCGAAGATCAACCGGCCGGCCTCGTGCGCCTTCGCCTCGAAGCTGGTCCTGATCCGGCCCTCGAAGCGGGGGGCCCAGCCGCCGGTCTCGTCCACGCCTTCGTTGGGCCCGGTGTGTTCCGTGCTCACCGGTGCACGTCCTTCCCGCACGGGTGCACCGCCTACCACCGCTTCGACACCGGACTGCCACACCTGCGTCAGGGGGCTTTCGGGGCCGCGGCGCTCGCCGGTGTGGAGGTTCTCGAAGTCTGCGGAGCCGGCCATGACATCGCGGACGTGGACTGCGTAGTTGGACCAGTCGGTGGCGATCCGGAACAGGCCGCCCGGCTTCAGCGCGCGGGCAGCGAGGCCGACGAACTCCGGCTGGATGAGCCGGCGCTTGTGGTGCCGCGACTTGTGCCACGGGTCCGGGAAGAAGACCCACAATTCGCTGACCGAGCCTTCAGGCAGCATGGTGGCCAGAACTTCGGGCGCGTTCGCCTCCACCACGCGGACGTTGTCCAGGCCCCGGCTGTTGATCTTGATGATGGTGTTGGCCAGTCCCGGCGTGTAGACCTCCACGGCCAGGAAGTTCGTGCCGGGGTTCTGTTCCGCCGCGTGGCAAATGGCGTCGCCCAGGCCCGAACCGATCTCAACGATGAGCGGGGCGTCCCGGCCGAACTCAGCCGCGGCGTCAAAGGTGTAGTCGGGGTGGACCGAGGTGTTGGCCACGTGCCGGGGCACGTCCACGGCCCACCGTTCGGCGTGTTCCTCCCAGGCTGCCTGCCGGCGGCCCTGGAGACGGGTGCCGCGGCGCACGAAACTGACCGGGCGGCCGCCGTACGTGCCGAAGGAGGCCTGGGTCCCCGGTGTCACGGGCCTGGGGACATGCGGCTGCTGGGGGTTTTCAGGGGATTCACTCATCCCTTCCAGGATAGCGCCGCAGGAACAGCGCGGGCGGGCACGCGGGACGGGCTGGATTCGGCGGAAACCTCCTGCCGCGACAATGCAGGCTAATGCATCATCAGTATGAGACTTGTCGAGAGCAAGAGTCCGATCACAAACACCACGCCCGACACACACAGTGAGGCTGTCGACATGCCCTTGGCGAACCCTTGCTGTTTCGCGTCCCGAATCACCGCGATGGCCAAACCCGTGGAAATCGACCCGAGGATCATAGGCAGGCTCCAAAGAACCAATGGCGCTACCCAGGGGAGCTTTGACGGACCGTTGTAGGGGAAGGTCAGCAGCAGCGCGAAGGCGGCGAGGGGGCGGGTGATCACCAGGCCCAGGGGTGCAAGGATGGCCAGGACAAGGCTCGCAATGGCTTTCCCGGGGCCCCGCATGGCGGTTGCCGGTCCTTGAACGGATGGCCCCCGCTCATCAACCGGGGCGGTTTCCTGTGAATTCATGGTGATCATCTACTTCCGGTCGGTCTGCCAGTGGGCAAGTATCAGTGGGCATGTATCAGGGGGCATATATCAGTGGACGCGGGCCGGATGAACCGGCGGCTTTCCCCAACCTACGAACCTGCCTTGCGCGCCGGAAGCAGCGGCGTCCCGTATGTGGAAAACTCCGTGCCGCCCCCCGCCTGCAAGAATGGGCCCATGACGGACGGAACGAATGCCGAGGCAAGGAAGCAGCGGCGAATGGCTGCCTTCGGGGACGCCCAGGGCGGGACCCGGACGGGCAGCAGTGTGGTGGACCTCAGCACCCTGGTGGACGCAGAAATCGATGAGCTGCCGGCGGTGGAACCCACCCGCGTGGGCAGCAGGCGAGCGCTCGCCTACCTGGGCGTGTGCCTGGTCCTGATCGGCCTGAACCTGCGCAGCGTCTTTTCCAGCCTGTCCGCCGTCCTGCCGGAGGTGATCTCCCAGGCCGGGCTGCCCGGCTGGTCCGTGGTGGTGCTGACAACTGTTCCCGTGACGCTGCTGGGCGTCTTCGCGCCGCTCGCCCCGGTCCTGGCCCGCCGGTTCGGTGCGGAGCGGGTGCTGCTGGGCGCCATGGTATTACTGACCGCCGGGCTGCTGCTGCGGCCCGTGGACACCGGAACAGCAACGGGCGGGGGCGGCCACCTTCCTGCCCTCCTGGTAGGCACCGCGGCCTGCGGCGCCGCCATCGCCCTGTGCAACGTGCTCCTTCCGGGCCTGGTGAAACGCGACTTCCCGCACCGGCTGGGGCTCATGGGCGGGCTCTATACCACCGCCATCTGTGCGTCCGCCGCGCTTGGGGCCGGCTTCACCTACCCGGTGTACACAGCGACGGGGGAGTGGACCAAGGCACTGTGGGTCTGGGCGCTCCCCGCCGCCGTCGTGCTTCTCCTGTTCCTCCCCGTGGCCCTGCGTCAGGGCACGGTCAGGCACCAGGCGGTCAGGGACGGGATCAACGTCTGGCGCTCACCGGTCGCCTGGCAGGTCACCATCTTCATGGTGCTGCAGGCCATGATGTCCTTCAGCGGCTTCGCGTGGCTGGCGCCCATCCTCCGGGAGAGGGGCGTGGATGGCGCCACCGCCGGGCTGATCGTTGCCGTGTGCATCGTGCTGCAGATGCTGGGGTCCCTGTTCGCTCCCGCCCTCGCCGCAAGGTTCCGGGACCAGCGCGCCATCAACACGGTGGTAGCTCTGATGACCGGCGGGGGATTCGTGCTGAGTATCCTGGGCCCCCTCAACCTCATCTGGGTGTGGGCCGGCCTGCTCGGACTGGGGCAGGGAAGCCTCACCGCCGCGGCCCTGACCCTGATTATGCTCCGCACCCGTGACGGGCACACCGCAGCCCACCTCTCCGGCATGATGCAGGGTGTGGGCTATGGGGTGGGCTCCGCGGGCACCCTCATGGTGGGCCAGCTCCACCAGGCGACGGGGTCCTTTGTTCCCGCCGGGATCCTGTTCATGGTGGTGGGCCTGCTCGCGGCCGTCTTCGGCTACCGGTCCGGCCGGAACCGGTTCGTGGAGTAGGGCCGGCCGTGCAGGACTCCACGCTCCCGGGAACCCGCGACGCCGCCGGAATCTTCCGGCCCCCGTACCTGTGGGTGACCGTGGGAACCTGCGCCCTGGTGTTCCTCGCCGCCTTCGAATCGCTTGCCGTGACCACCATCATGCCCCTGGTCAGCCGGGAGTTGAACGGCGGAAGCCTCTACGCGCTGGCCTTTGCGGGGCCCATGGCCACCGGCGTGATCGGCATGGTGGGGGCGGGAAACTGGTCTGACCGCCGGGGCCCCGCCCCACCGCTGTACGCCTCCGTGGCCCTGTTCGTGGCGGGCCTGCTGATCGCGGGCACTTCCGTGACCATGCCTCTGCTCGTCGCCGGCCGCCTGGTGCAGGGCCTCGGCGGCGGCGCCCTCACTGTTGCGCTCTACGTGCTCGTGGCGCGGTTCTTCCCGGGCCAGTTGCACGCCAGGATCTTCGCTGCCTTCTCGGCGGCCTGGGTGGTCCCGTCCCTGGTGGGGCCCTTCGCCGCCGGTGTGGTGGCCCAGGTCTTCAGCTGGCACTGGGTGTTCCTGGGCGTGGTGGGCCTGGTCATTCCGGCGCTGGCCATGATCGTCCCGGTGCTGCGCGGACTGGACGGCCCCGACGCGGACGGACAGCCGGCCGGAAACGGGCAGGCGGAAGAAACCGCGCCGCCGTGGGCCCTGGGCCGGCTGGGATGGGCGGCACTGGCCGCGCTCGCGGTGCTGGGACTCAATCTTTCCGCGGACGCCGGCATCCCCGGCTTCCCGGCAGCCACGGCACTGCTGGCGCTCGCCGCCGTCGTCCTGGCCTTGGTGGCCGTGCGCCCCTTGGTGCCCCCAGGCACCCTCGCCGCCCGCCGCGGGTTGCCGAGCGTGATCCTGGCGCGCGGGCTCTCGTCGGCGTCGTTCTTCGGCGCCGAGGTCTACCTTCCGTATCTGCTGATCGACCAGTATTCGTTCCCGCCCACGCTGGCCGGGCTGACCCTCACCGGCGGTGCGCTCGCCTGGGCGGGGGCTGCCGCCGTCCAGGGCCGGATGGGCACGCGGCTGCCCCACCGCCGCGCCGTCCAGGCCGGATCGCTTATGGTCCTGGCCGCGATAACCCTGGCCCTGGCCACCACCGCGCTGCACTGGCCGGCCGCCACCGCCATCGCGGGCTGGGTGCTGGCAGGGGGCGGCATGGGGCTGCTCTACCCACGCCTCAGCGTGATGACCCTGGCGCTGTCCACCAAGGAGGACGAAGGCTTCAACAGCTCCGCCATGTCCATCTCCGACTCCCTGGGCGGGGCGTTGTCGCTGGCCACCACCGGGATTGTCTTCGCTGCGTTCACCACGCCGGCCCAGTCCTTCGCAGGAGTGTTCGCCTTCACCGCAGCCATCGGGGTCGCGGCGGCAGTGGTGGCGCCCCGCGTCACCACCCCGGCTCCTCCGGCAGGTTAGGAGAGGCGGGTGGCGCGCAGGACGACGTCGGCGATGGTCGCTTCCTGCCCTTCCGGCCCCGTCACCGGGCGCTCCCGGCTGGTGAGGACCTCCACCTGCCACCCGGGCTCATCCAGTCCCAGTTCCTGCACCAGCTGGTCCCCCGTGTAGAACATGTCCAGGTGCTGGTGGTGGTCGTTGCCCCAGGGCGGAAGCCGGTCCGGGTGGTGGCCCACCACCAGCAGCGTTCCGCCTGCCTTGACGGCCGAGGCTGCTGCCCGCAGGGGGACCCGCCAGTCCAGTTCCTGGGAATGCAGGAACTGCGAGGTCACCAGGTCGTAGGAGTTCCCGGGGTGCCACTGCGTCAGGTCCGCCTGCTGCCAGGTGATCCGGCTTTCCAGGGTCCCGTTTGAGGCGTGCACGCTTTCCCGCGCCAGTTCGGCCAGTTCGTGCGAGCGGGCCCGTTCCAAGGCAACTGAGGAAACGTCGACGGCGGTCACGGACCAACCCTGGTGCGCCAGCCAGATGGCGTCGGCACCTTCGCCGCACCCCAGTTCCAGGGCCTTCCCGGGCCGGAGGCCCCCGGCCTCCCGGACCAGCTGCGGGTTCGGCTTTCCGCTCCACAGCCTTGCCTTGCTGCGGTACCGCTCGTCCCAGGCAGAAGCCGCGTCGATGCCGCCGCCAATACCGCCCAGGGCAGCCCCGCCGTCGTGCCTGTGCCCTTCGGGCTGTTGCGTGTCCTGGTGCTCGCTCATGGCTCAACACTGCCCCGCCAGGTCCCCGAAGGCAACGCCGACGACAGGTTCCCGGCGCGGGGATGCTAGACTGGAGGAACTTGATGTGCAGTGATGCCGCCTGCTCCGGATCTGGAGGTTCCTTTCCAGGGAGCGGGCTTTCTTCATGTGAGAGGCACATCCTGCGTCGATGAACGCGTTCCATTTGGTCCCGGCCGGCTGTCCTGATTTACAGCGCCCGGTTGATCACCTGACTTTTCTTCGGCGAAACCCCTGGTCCAACCGGCATCGGGGGCCGATATCCGCCCGGATACCGCCAGAAAGACCGTAAAAAACTACATGACTACTTTTGCTGCCCTCGGTACTCCCAAGGCCCTTGCAGACACCCTTACCGCCCAGGGAATAGTTGAACCGTTCCCCATCCAGGTGAAGACCCTTCCGGACACGCTGTCCGGCCGTGACGTCCTGGGCCGGGGCCGGACCGGATCCGGTAAGACCATTGCTTTCGCTATCCCGCTTGTAGCAAGACTCGCTGAGCGGGAAGCCAAGTACTTCCGGAAGCCCGGACGCCCCATGGGCCTGGTCCTGGCGCCCACCCGTGAACTGGCAACCCAGATCAACGCCACCATCGAGCCGCTGGCCAAGGCCGCCGGCCTGAACACCACCGTGATCTACGGCGGCATCTCCCAGGCCCGGCAGGAAAAGGCGCTGCGTGCCGGCGTCGACATCGTCATCGCCTGCCCCGGCCGCCTGGAGGACCTGATCCGCCAGCGCATCCTCACCCTCGAGGCTGTGGAGATCACCGTCCTGGACGAGGCCGACCACATGGCCGACCTCGGCTTCCTGCCCGTGGTCAAGAAGCTCATGGACATGACCCCCAGCCAGGGCCAGCGCCTGCTCTTCTCCGCCACCCTGGACAACGGCGTGGACAAGATCGTCCAGCGCTACCTGTCCAACCCGCTCACCCACTCGGTGGACGATCCGCAGGCCGCGGTGACCACCATGGAGCACCACGTGCTGGTGGTAAACGACCAAACCGTCAAGAAGCAGCTGATCGTTGAGCTAGCCTCCGGCGCCGGCCGCCGCGTCCTGTTCATGCGGACCAAGCACCACGCCCGCAAGCTGGCCAAGACCCTGACCGACGCCGGCATCCCCGCTGTGGACCTGCACGGCAACCTCTCGCAGAATGCCCGTGACCGCAACCTCGCCGAGTTCTCCAACGGCGACGTCCGCGTCCTGGTGGCCACCGACGTCGCCGCCCGCGGTGTGCACGTGGACGACGTCGAACTGGTCATCCACGTGGACCCGCCCACCGAGCACAAGGCGTACCTGCACCGTTCCGGCCGCACCGCGCGTGCCGGCTCCGACGGCACCGTGGTCACGCTGACCCTCCCGGAGCAGCAGGCCGACGTCAAGAAGCTCATGAAGGCTGCCGGCGTCGATGTGAACTTTGAGCGCGTCACGGCCAACTCCCCGCTCGTGGCCGACCTGGTGGGCGAGATCGCCGACAAGGTTGACCCCCGCACCCGCGCCGCCCTGATGGCCGCCAAGGCTCCCCGCCAGGGCGGGGGCACCTCCACCGGCGCCAACGCGGAGCGCAAGCGCGCACGCCGCCAGGCCGCTCCCACCACCGGTGGGCGTGGCGGACGTGGCGGACGCGGCAAGGTTTCGGCCGAGCCCGCCCGCAGTGACGCGACCCGCGCCGAACGCCGGGCCGTTGCCTTCGAAGGCCGCACGGAGGCCCGTGCAGCATTCGACCGCAACGCGGAGCAGAACGAGGACCGCGCAGTGGCAGCAGCCGCTGCCCGCCGCAACGCCCGCGGCCGTGGCACCGCTTCCACGCATCGCAACGACGTTCCCGCAGCAGGTGGCCGCTCATCGGCCGGCCGCGGTTCCGACGGCCGTGCAGCGGAGGGCCGGGGCGACTCCCGGATCACCCGCAGCGATGCTCCCCGCGGCGGCACGGGCCGTCCCGCCTCGGGTGGACGCCCCGCGTCCGGTGGTGGCCAGCGCAGCGGACGCCCCGCAACCGGCCAGCGATCCGGTGCAGCCGGCGGAAACAAGGCCGTCTGGTCTTCCAACACCGGCGGAACCTCGGGTGGGTCCTACGGTTCCGGCAGCGGCGGCAATGGCGGCTCGGGCCGTCCCGCCCGCAGCGGCCCCCGCCGCGCGTCCGCCCCGGCGTCGAACGAGCGCCGCGGCCGCTAGCCAATGAAAAAAGGCGGGCCCAACCTCACGGTTGGGCCCGCCTTTTGCGTGTGCAGACATTACCAGCCGCGGGCGCGCCACTCCCCAAGATGCGGGCGCTCCGCACCCAGCGTGGTGGGCTTGCCATGCCCGGGATGCACGACGGCGGTGTCCGGGTAGGCGCCGAACAGCCGCTCCGTGACGTCTGACAGTAGCTGGTTGAACCGTTCCGGGTCCTTCTGGGTATTGCCTACGCCGCCGGGGAACAGGGAGTCGCCGGAGAAGATGTGCGCAGGTCCTTCCGGGTCCTGGTACACGAAGGCAATGGAGCCCGGGGTGTGGCCGCGCAGGTGCACGGCGGTGAGCTCGAAGCCGTCGAACTTCCCGACGTCGCCATGGTTCAGCCGGACCTCAACGGGGACCGGCAGCGCATCGGCGTCGTCCGCTCCGGCGGCTGCCGGTGCTCCCGTGGCGTCCACCAGTTCCTTCAGGGCGCGCACGTGGTCCCAATGCTGGTGCGTGGTGGCAATCAGCGCAAGCCGCGGGGCCGCCGACGTGTCCCCGGCCCCGTCCGCCAGCAGCTGCTGGATGGCAGGAAAATCGTCAGCGGCATCGATCAGCACCTGTGCGCCGCTCTCCTTTGCCGTCAGCAGGTACACGTTGTTGTCCATCTCGCTGACCGGGATGCTGCGGATGGTGATCGCCGGCAGGTCGTATCGAAGTGAGTCCATAGGCTTCAGTCTAAGGACGGGCTAGAGGCCGAGCGGGAGGGTGGTGGAGTAAACCTGCTTGGACGGCTGCGCGGCGAGTACCTCGTGCAGCGCGCTCCTGCCTTCCGGCGTGGCCCGCCAGGCGGCGTAGTCGTCGTGGTCCTGGGTGGTGGCCCAGGTTTCCACCACCAGGATGTGGCAGGGGTCGGCGTCATCCACCAGCGCTTCGATGCCCTGGTTACCGGGCCACGCTCGGGTGGCGGCGAGGGTTTCAGCCAGATATTTGGCGGCGTCGGTGACATGCTCGGGCTTGAATTGGACTTCGAAGTGGACGATGGCAGGCATGGGGCTCCTTGGGTTGGGCGAGGGACGGGTTTTTGGAGAGCGGCCTTATTCGCGGCCCTCGGACACCCAGGCGGGGTCCGCGGAACGGGAGCCGACGACGGCGTCCGACGCCGCGTCCAAGGCCTCCAGGTGCGCCGGGGTGAGGTCCAGGGCAAGCGCGCCAAGGTTTTCGTCGATGCGTGCGGCCTTGCGGGTGCCGGGGATGGGGACAACCGGAAGTCCGAGCCGCTTGCCCTGGGCGAGGAGCCACGCCAGGGCAACCTGCGCCGGCGTGGCGGCCAGCTGGTCCGCCACAGCCCGGACGGCGTCCACCACCGCCTGGTTGGCGCTTGCGGCGTCCGGGGCGAACCGGGGGATGTTCCGCCGGAAGTCCTTCTCGCCCAGGCTGGCAGTATCCACGGTTCCGGTGAGGAAGCCACGGCCCAGGGGGGAGTACGGGACGAATCCCACTCCCAGCCCGGCGGCGGCGGGAACAACATTGCGTTCCACGTCCCGGCTCCAGATGGACCATTCGCTCTGGACCGCGGCGATCGGGTGGACCGCTGCCGCGTCCTGCAGTTCCTGTGCCGTCACCTCGGAAAGGCCCAGGTGCCTGACCTTTCCCTGCGCGACCAGCTCCGCCATGGCGCCCACGGTTTCCTGGATAGGGACGCGGACGTCACGGCGGTGCATGTAGTAGAGGTCGATCACGTCGGTGCCAAGCCGCTGAAGGCTCCGTTCCACTGCCTCGTGGACATAGGCGGCGTCACCGCGGATGTCCGTGTAGCCGTCAGTGGGTGTGCCCACCAGCGCGAACTTGGTGGCCAGCTGGACTTCGTCCCGCCGGTCCTTGAGCAACTGGGAAATGAGTTCCTCGTTGCTGCCGCCGCCGTAGATGTCAGCGGTGTCGATGAAGCTGACCCCGGCGTCGACGGCGTGGTGCAGGGTCTGCAGCGCCTCGGCAGGGTCCACCTCGCCGTAGACCGGCGTGAGGGCCATGCCGCCGAAGCCCAGGGGGCTGACGGTCAGTCCGTCGCCGAGCTGGACAGTTTCTGCGGGTCCAGTGCTGCCGGATTCGGTGGGTGCGTTTGCCATGGTTCTCCTGTTCGGTTCCTGCGTTGAAATTACAGCCAAGGTAGGACGCGGTCCGCTGCCGGGCGGGTGGCCTGGATCAGGCGGGCATTGGCTTCGTCAGGTCCAGTGGCCCAGGCAACCGCAGCCTCCCGTTCCATGCCGAACGAAACGTGCCGTTCCACCAGGCGCTGCAGCCGGAGCGCGGGCGGCGTTTCGAGGAACCACACTTCGTCCAGCTGCGCCCGCACGTCCTTCCACGGTTCCTGGTCCGCCAACAGGTAGTTTCCCTCGGTGATCACCAGCTGGACGTCGGCCGGGACGGCGATCGAAGCGGCCACCGGCTCGTCCAGGGTGCGGCGGAACTCCGGCGCGTATACCACTGCCTCGTCCCGCCGCACCAGGCGGCGCAGCAGCGAAAGGTACCCGCCGGCGTCGAACGTGTCGATGGCCCCCTTGCGCTGCCGCAGCGGCGTGCCCTCAATGATGGTGTTGCCCAGGTGGAAACCGTCCATGGGCACCACCACCGCCTCACCGGGCCCGAACTGCTGCTGCAGCCAGGCAGCGAACGTGGACTTTCCGGCGCCCGGTGCCCCCGCTATGCCCAGGATGGTCCGCGTTCCGCGCACCAGCCGGCGCCGCAGCGCGTCGACGGCCATGGTGATCTCGGGGGAGTGCATGGCAAAAGCCTAGTCACCGCCGGGCGCCAGCGGCGCATCTTTTTCTGCCGGCAACGCCTTCAGGCCTGCGGCGCAGCCCACAATCCCCGTGATGAACAGCAGCTTCACCACGCTGAACGGCTCCACGCCGGTGGCCATGGCCCAACCCACGGTGAGCGCGGCGCCGATGCCCACCCAGATGGCATAGGCCGTACCCAGCGGGATGGTCCGGACGGCCATGCCCAGGCCCAGCATGCTGAGCGTGGCGGTGACGGCGAAGACCACGGTGGGCAGCGGGCGGGTGAAGCCGTCGGACAGGCCGAGCGCGGTGGCCCAGACAGCTTCCAGGACGGCCGACGCCAGCAGCACCAGCCACGGAACGGAACGCTTCACCATCACGCCACCACCTTCAGGCCAACCACGCACGCGGCGATGCCGGACAGCAGGAGCAGGCGCGCCGCCGTCGGGCGTTCAACCCTGGTGGCCATCGCGTAGGCGGAGGTGAGGACCACCCCCACGCCCACCCACACGGCATAGGCCGTTCCGGTGGGAATGGCCTGCATGGCCACGGCAAGGCCGCCGGTGCTGGCGGCAACGGCCGCCAGGAACAAGGCCGCGGGGGCGATTCGGCGGCGTCCGGAAACCTGCGAGGTCCGGTGCAGCGCCGCTGCCCACACGGCCTCCAGCGCGCCGGAAAGAATGAGGATGATCCACGGCATGACAGTTCCTTTGGCCAGTCTTGTCGCGTGCCGGGTACTGAACCGTCGTCCGGAGGCCCGGGGAGGGCCTTGGCTTCCAAGGTAGCAAGGCACGACGACGGGCTGCCACCGGTGGTGCGCAACCTCACCACCCGCGCGGGTGCTTACGTCGCAGGTTCCAGGGGGTCGATGGACACCACAGCCAGGAAGCCGCGGCCCAGGATTTCCGGAGAATCGCTGTCAGACCCCACCACGGCGTCGTAACGGCCGAGCTCAAGCGGGTCTCCAGCACTGTCGCTGACCTTCGCCTGGCCCTGCAGGAGCACCCCGAGTTGTCCTTCGAACACGGGGTGGGCGCGTTTTTTGGACAGTTCGATGATGGAGGTGAAGGCCTTGAACGCCCCGGTCCGGGTGATGACGTTAAGGTCACGGATGTCGCCGGTGGGCAGTGCAGCTGTTGTAGCTGCGCCACCGTCGAACCGGAACGGACGGTACTTTTCAAGTGGTTGTTCCGCGCCGCCAACGGTCAGCAGCAGCAGTTCCCCCTCGATGACCGTCAGTACGCGCTCCATTCCAGGGAAAGCGGAGAAGTCGCCGGCCTTGGCCACATCGGCGATGCTCACCCGCCAGTCCCAGCCGCCGTCCGCCGACCCCTGGCGTGCGATTTCCCTTGTCACCCCGCCACCGTTGCGCCATGGTTCGGCCTTGAGCCCTTCGAAGCGGATGATCTGCATCAGCCCAGCGTAGTTCCCCGCCGTGGTTGCCCGTCGCACACCGGTCCCGTGCCTGCTACTCTCCTCCGGGGGGTCAACACGAAAACAGCCTGAAGGAGCCCGGGAATGTTCGTCAAAGTGTGTGGTCTCAGCACGCCCGAATCGGTCCGCGAAGCAGTGGACGCCGGCGCGGATGCGGTGGGGTTCGTCCTCACCGCCAGCCCCCGGGTTGTCTCACCGTCACAGGCCGCCTCCCTGCTGGCCGGAGTACCGGACAGCGTTTCCCCGATCGGGGTGTTCCGCGACGAGCCTGTCACAGACGCCATCGCCATCGCCCGCGCCGCCGGCCTGGAATGGATCCAGCTGCACGGCGCCCGGTCCCGCACGGACGTGGAGACAGTGCACGACGCCGGCATGAAGCTGGTCAGGGCCATCACCATGGGTGCCTCACCGGACGAGTTCGAGGACTGGGGTGAGGACCTCCTCCTGATCGATGCCGCCGTTCCGGGTTCCGGGGAGTCCTGGGATTACGCCTCCGTGGCGGGCCTGCCCGTGCTGGAGGGCCGGAACTGGGTGCTTGCCGGTGGCCTCGAGGCGGCCAACGTGGGCCAGGCAGCAGCCGCTGCCCACGCCTGGGGCGTTGACGTCTCCTCCGGCGTTGAAGCATCCCGCGGCGTGAAGGACCTGGCCAAGATCCGCGCGTTCGTCAATGCTGCCAAGGCCCCTGCCACGGCTTAGCGGCCATCCGCCTGCGCCTGACCGGTGCCGGGTCAGGGCCCGCTCAGGGATGTCCCCCATCTTTTGGCCGGACAGCCTTTTGTCAGGGGGTCGAGGGCACAATGGGTGCATGAAGACACTTTTGAACATCATCTGGCTGGTTTTCGGCGGCTTCTGGCTGGCCCTGGGCTATTTCCTCGCGGGCGTGGTCTGCTGCCTGCTGATCGTTACCATCCCCTGGGGTATCGCCTCATTCCGGATTGCCTCCTACACGCTGTGGCCGTTTGGCCGGATGGTGGTGGACAAGCCCGGCGGTACGGGTGTCTTTTCGCTGCTGGGCAACGTGATCTGGTTGCTCGTGGCAGGGATCTGGATTGCCATTGGCCACGTGGTCACCGCGTTCGCCATGGCCGTGACCATCGTCGGCATCCCGCTGGCCATCGCCAACCTCAAACTCATCCCGGTGTCCCTGATGCCCCTGGGCAAGCAGATCGTGCCAACCAGCAGGCCGTTCGTCAGCACCTACCGCTAAGGTTTGCCGGCTGGTTACAGCGGCCGGAACGATCCGTCCCGGAGGATGGCCGCCCGCTCGCTTCCGTCCAGCTCAGCGGCGATGTCCACGTCCTCGGCGTAGCCTGCCCCGGACAGTTCGCGGCCGCTGGAGCTATTCTGCAGCAGCTCGCGCAGCCGTGGTTCGGCGGACTCGAAAACAGCCATGGCCGCCACGGCCTCCGGAGCATAGCCGTGCCGTCCGTCACCGGCTTCGTAGCCGCCCTTGCCGGCGGCCACCAGCCCCGCGATGAAGGCGCCGGCTCCGATCTGGTCCTCCACGGAGGGCCGGATTGTGCCGTCGGGCCACCGCTCACCGGCGGCGACCACGGCCACCACGGCATCGGCGGCAAGGTTGGCGGCCACCCATTCCGCCGTGGCCGCCGCGTTCCGCAGGCAGGCTGCGGCCACGAGTGGCACTTCGGCGGCCAGCGCATGGCAAAGTTCGGAACCGTTGGGCGAGGGCAGCACCACACGGTCCAGCGAATCCGCAGCGCGGAGGCTTGCGGGGGAGAGGCTCAGGCCTCCGCCGCCGCGGGGCCCGGCCAGCTGGGCGCGGTGGTGGGCGGCGAAGTCCTCGGCCGTGGTGTCCCGCCAGCGGTAGGGAAAGACTTCAGCGCCCCGGTCCAGGGCCACGCTGACGCAGGTACTGAAGGACAGGACATCCACCACTACCGCGATGTCGGCCCCGGGTGCCACCGTCCTTGCTCCCTCCAGCCCCCATTCCAGCCGGACGGCGAAAGGGAGTTGGCGGTGGGCTGCATTGGCGGAGTGCGTGTGCCGCGGACTGGTGCCGGGTGCATTCATGCGAGTTCGCCTTCCAGGTTGCGGTGTGCGGCGTCCAGCCACAGGGCCCTGGCCCGCCGATGGTGGAACAGCGGGTCCAGTTCCAGCAGGTGGCGGACGACGGCGGACCTGCCGGCTGCGAAGTCGGCGTCGCCGATGTGCGCGTAATCCTTCCGCACGGCAGCGACGTAGCGGGCGTACTCGTCCGGTTCGGCGCCCAGGATGGAAAGGTCCGCGTCGCAGAGGAGGGCCCCGCCGTCGTCACCAGGCTCCGGCCGGTGATCCGACGTCAGGCGGACCAGCCGGGCAACTTCCGCCACTTCTTCCTCCGGAAGCCCGGCGCCGGCCAGCCGGTCTTCGGCCAGGCGCGCTGACTCCTCCTCGTCCTGTTCAGCGATCCCGCGGTAGACGGCATCGTGGAACCAGGCCGCCAGCAGCACTGCCCGCGGCGGCTCGCCAGGTTCCGTGAGCAGGTCGATCGCCTCCAGTACGGAAAGCAGGTGGGTGCAGCCGTGGTAGTGGCGGTGTGGTTCGCTCCACCGGTCCAGCAGGTCCAGGAAGAGTGCGTCGTGCCCGGGCATGATGGCTTCCCAGCGGTTCAGCAGCGGGACCTTCAGCGACTTGTTCCGCCGGCGCGCCGGGATCCGCAGGCCGCTGGCGATGAGCCGGCGCACCAGCACCCTTCCCTCCACCGGAGCCGCGCCGGCGGCCACCAGGTCATTGAACCGGCGTTCCGGCACATCGTAGTGATCGCCGTCGAACGCCCGCTCAGGAATCCCGGCGGCGGCCGCGAACGAATGAAGCTCGTCCAGCGATACGTCCGACACCAAGTGCGAGAAGTGCGTTCCGTGGGCAGGCCACAGCGGCGGGTCGATGTAGATGGCCATGGAAGGAGTCTAGTGCCGCCGCCGGCTGGGCCCGCGGAGCGGCCGGGAGGCCTGCCCGCAACCTCGCTTGCGAATACATGCAGGCCAAAAAACCGTATTTGCGGAATATAATCCTCCTATGGCTCTCATCCGCATTTCGGAGGCTGCACGGTTCCTGGGCGTGAGCGACGATACTGTCCGCCGGTGGACAGAGCAGGGGACCCTGACCGCGCTCCGGGACGCTTCCGGCCGCCGGGCGGTGGACGGGCTGGAACTGGCAACGCATGCACAGAAGCTCGCCCAGCTCCCGGAGGACCCCAAAGGCGGCAGCAGTTCGGCACGGAACCGGTTCGTCGGGCTGGTCACCAATGTCATTACGGACAAAGTCATGGCGCAGGTGGAACTGCAGTGCGGTCCTTTCCGGGTGGTCTCCCTGATGAGCAGCGAAGCCGTGCGTGAACTGGGGCTGGAACCGGGGGCCGTTGCCACCGCCGTGGTCAAGGCGACCACTGTCATCATCGAATCCTCGAAGGGCCGGGCCACTGCATGAAACAGCCACCTGCCCGGTCCGGGCACCCGCCACTCCGGAAACACGTGCTTTCCCTCGGTGTCCTGCCGGTGGTCGCGCTGCTGCTGGCCGTCCTCCCGGGCTGCGCCGCAGGGGGCTCCGTAACCGGTGCCGGTGCGGGCACCACCGCAAATGACAAGCCCAGCGGCGAAATCACCGTCTTCGCGGCGGCCTCCCTCAAGCAGGCTTTTACCGAGCTCGCCGGCACCTTCGAAGCGGAACATCCCGGCACATCGGTCGCGCTGAGTTTCGCCGGTTCCTCGGACCTCGCAAGCCAGATCAGCCAGGGTGCGCCCGCGGACGTCTTCGCGTCCGCGGATACTGCCAATATGAAGAAGGTGCAGGACGCGGGCCTGGCTGATGGCACGCCGGAAAACTTCGCCACCAACACCCTGGCAATCGCGGTGCCGCCGGGCAATCCTGCCGGTGTCACATCGCTGAAGGACCTGGCCCGGCCGGGCATCAAGCTGGTGACCTGCGCCAGGCAGGTTCCCTGTGGGGCCGCCGCGGCCAGGGTGGCCCAGGCGGCGGGGCTCACGCTGAGCCCGGTCAGCGAGGAAAACGCAGTCACCGACGTCCTGGGCAAGGTCACCTCCGGCGAGGCGGACGCCGGACTGGTCTACGGCACCGACATCAAGGCGGCGGGGTTCAGGGCGGCAGGCATCCAGTTCCCGGAGGCGGGGAGTGCCGTGAACACCTACCCGATTACGGGCCTCGCCGGCGGCAGGAACAAGGCCGCCGCCCACGCATTCATCGACTTGGTGGCAGGCCCGGAGGGCCAAAAAGTCCTGGCCGCCGCGGGTTTCGGGCCCGGCGGACAGTAGGGTGGGGCGAGGAACGGGCGGCAGGTCCGCCGGGCCGTGCCGGTCGACACCACCATCAAGCATCCAGCGTTCTTAGCCGACATGTCCGAAGGAAACCAGCATGGCCCACGCAGAAAACAGCATCACCATCAACCGGCCGGCACGCGAGGTCTACGACTTCCTGGCCGACGGCCTGAACAACACCGCCTGGCGTGAGGGCGTAATATCCATTTCCCTCAAGGAAGGCAGGGCAGGTGAGCCCGGCGCAATCTACAGCCAAACGCTGACCGGACCCAAGGGCCGCCCGTTGCAGGGTGACTACAAAATCACCACCGCAGAGCCGGGCCGCCTGCTGGGCTTCGAGGTGGTTGCGGGGCCGGCCCGGCCCACAGGCACGTATACCTTGGCCGGGGAAGCCGGCAGCACCACCGTTCACTTTGCCCTGGACGCCAGGCTTCCGCTCCTGATGCGTGTCCTTGATTCGATGGTCACCAGGACCATGGAATCTGAGGTAGCCCAACTGTCCAGGCTCAAGCAGGTCCTCGAAGGCCGCTGAGCACTTGGGTACAGCAGGCACGGAAACGGGGAAAGGCAGAGAGGGAGTGCGGCAGGTGGACAGGCACGCGTACTCCGGCATCCCCGCCTGGGTCCGGGTGCTGGCCGTCCTGGCGGCCGTCGTCGTCGTCCTGCCCCTGCTGGCCATGGTGCTGCGCGTCGACTGGGCCCAGTTCATTCCGTTGGTGACGTCGGGCCCATCACTGACTGCGCTGGGGCTGAGCCTTCGAACGTCCGCGGCGAGCACCGTGCTGTGCGTCGTGCTGGGGGTTCCGCTGGCACTGGTCCTCGCCCGCGATTTCTTCCGGCTGCAGGGGCTCCTGCGCTCACTGGTGCTCCTGCCGCTGGTGCTTCCGCCGGTGGTGGGCGGAATCGCCCTGCTGTACACATTCGGCCGCCAAGGGCTGCTGGGGCAGGCCCTGGAGGTGCTTGGGCTGCGCATCGCCTTCTCCACCACGGCGGTGGTCCTGGCGCAGACGTTCGTTGCACTGCCCTTCCTGGTAGTCAGCCTGGAGGGGGCCCTGCGGACGTCGGGCTCCCGCTACGAAGCAGTGGCCGCCACGCTGGGAGCCCGGCCGGGAACGGTGTTCCGGCGGGTCACGCTGCCGCTGGTCCTGCCCGGCCTCGCGTCCGGCGCCGTCCTCTCCTTCGCGCGCAGCCTGGGCGAGTTCGGCGCCACGCTCACCTTCGCCGGCAGCCTCCAGGGGGTGACCCGGACCCTGCCCCTGGAGATCTACCTGCAACGGGAAACGGACCCCGCTGCCGCCGTCGCGCTGTCCCTGGTCCTGGTGGCAGTCGCCGTCGCCGTCGTGGCGCTCGCGTACCGGCAGCCGGCAAAGAGCCGCCCATGGACTGCCAAACGGACGACGACGCCCGCACCCGTTCGCGGGGAAGTCCCGTGACGCTGTCCTTCCAGGCAGCCGTGGCCGGGCGGGGCTTCGACGTGGACCTCGCCGTCCGGCCGGGCGAAACGCTGGCCGTGATGGGACCCAACGGCGCCGGCAAATCCACCCTGCTGGCCAGCATCGCGGGCCTGCTGCGGCCGGACAGCGGCCGGGCGGAACTCAACGGCAGGACCCTCTTCGACCTCGACGGCGCCAACCGGACCTGGCTGCCTCCCCATCACCGCGGCACGGCCCTGCTTGCCCAGGAACCCCTGCTGTTTCCCCATCTCAGCGCGGTGGACAACGTATCCTTCGGGCCCCGCAGCGGCGGTGTCCCGAAGCGGGACGCGAAGCAGCAGGCCATGCGCTGGCTGGCTGATGTGGAAGCGGAACACCTCGCCGGACGCCGTCCCGCAGAATTGTCCGGCGGCCAGGCCCAACGCGTGGCGGTGGCCCGCGCGCTCGCCGCCGATCCCGCACTCCTGCTGCTCGATGAACCGCTGGCCGCCCTGGACATCCACTCTGCTCCGCTGCTGCGCCGCCTCTTCAAGCGGGTCCTCGCGGGGCGGCAGGCCATCATCGTCACGCACGACGTCCTGGATGCACTGGTGCTCGCTGACCGTGTGGTCATCCTGGAAAACGGGAAGGTTGCGGAGGAAGGGCCCACGCGGACGGTCCTGGAACGTCCCCGCAGCTCCTTTGCCGCCGGACTGGCTGGACTGAACTTCATCCCTGGCACGTTGGACGGCGCTGGGGTGCATACCTCCCGTGGCATGAGGATCGCGGGGCACCACCCGGAACCGGCCTTCCCCGAAGCCGGCTTCCCGGAAGCAGGCGGTCCGGGCGTTGCCGTCTTCCCGCCGTCGGCTGTGTCAGTGTTCCTCGACGACGCCCACGGAAGCCCGCGGAACTCGTTCGCGGTCACCATTACCGACCTCGAACCCCACGGTGACCAGATCCGGGTGAGGGCCAGCGGCCTGGCCGCCGACATCACGCCTTCCGCTTCCGCGGACCTGGGCCTTGCGCCGGGCATGACGGTGCACTTCGTGGTCAAGGCCGCCGCCGTCTCCGTCTACGGGACTTAGCGACCGGAAGGGGCAACCAGGGGATTCCCGGGGAAGGGACCTCCGGCTCTGGACAGACGTTTCGCCGTGGGCAAACATGGCTAAGGAACGTCGCCGCGCAAAGTTGAGCGTAGTACACTCAACTTAGTCAACCAGCCCCCGAAAGGAGCTCTCTTTGGACGTCAAATTCACCACCAAGAGCCAGGAGGCTCTTTCCGCGGCGGCAATGAACGCCTCCACGGCCGGCAACCCTCAGGTGGAACCGGCCCACCTCCTCAAAGCGCTGATGGACCAGCGGGAAGGCGTGGCCGTTGCGCTCCTCCGCGCCACCGGCACGGACCCGGACGTTGTCAGCGTGCAGGCCAGCAGCGCGATCAAGGCCCTGCCCGCCACCTCCGGCGGCTCCAGCCAGCAGGCGCAGCTGTCCAGGCCTGCCCTGCAGGCCATCCAGCACGCCAAGGAGGAGGCGGACCGGCTGGGTGATTCCTTCGTTTCCACCGAGGTGCTGCTGGTGGGCCTCTCCGCCGGCAACGACGCTGCTGCCCGGCTCCTCCGCGAAGCCGGAGCGTCCCGGGAAGCCCTGCTCGCTGCGCTGCCCGGAGTCCGCGGCGACCGGAAAGTGGACAGCCCGGACCCCGAAAACACCTTCCAGGCCCTGGAGAAGTACGGCACGGACCTCACCGCGATGGCCCGCGCCGGCAAGCTGGATCCGGTGATCGGACGGGACTCGGAAATCCGCCGTGTTGTCCAGGTGCTCTCACGGCGCACCAAGAACAACCCGGTGCTGATCGGCGAACCCGGTGTGGGCAAGACGGCCGTCGTCGAGGGCCTGGCCCAGCGCATGGTGGCGGGCGACGTCCCGGAAAGCCTGCGCGGCAAGACGCTGATCTCCCTGGACCTTGGCTCCATGGTGGCCGGCGCCAAATACCGCGGCGAGTTCGAAGAGCGCCTCAAGGCTGTCCTCGAGGAGATCAAGGGCTCCGAGGGCCAGGTTGTCACGTTCATCGACGAGATCCACACGGTGGTGGGTGCAGGCGCCACCGGAGATTCCTCCATGGACGCCGGCAACATGCTCAAGCCCATGCTGGCGCGCGGCGAGCTGCGCCTGATCGGTGCCACCACCCTGGATGAGTACCGCGAGAACATCGAGAAGGACGCAGCCCTGGAACGCCGCTTCCAGCAGGTGTACGTGGGCGAGCCCAGCGTGGAGGACACCATCGGCATCCTCCGCGGCCTCAAGGAGCGCTACGAGGCGCACCACAAGGTCGCCATCGCAGACTCTGCCCTGGTGGCCGCCGCCACGCTGTCCAACCGCTACATCACGGGCCGCCAGCTGCCGGACAAGGCCATCGACCTTGTGGACGAGGCAGCCTCGCGCCTCCGCATGGAGATCGACTCCGCTCCGGAGGAAATCGACCAGCTGCGGCGGCAGGTGGACCGGCTCACCATGGAGGAGCTGGCCCTGACCGGCGAATCGGATCCCGCGTCCGTGGAGCGCCTCGCCGCACTCCGCGCCGACAAGGCGGACAAGGAGGAGGAGCTCTCCGCCCTGAATGCCCGGTGGGAAGCGGAGAAGGCCGGCCTCAACCGCGTGGGTGACCTGAAGGCAAAGCTGGACGAACTGCGCTCCGCGTACGACAAGGCTGCCCGCGAAGGCGACCTCGAAACTGCCTCCCGGATCCTCTACGGGGAGATCCCGGCCCTCGAGCGCGAGGTGAACGCCGCTGCCGAGGCAGAGGCCGCCGTGACGGACAAGTCCACGCAGATGGTTGCCGAGGAAGTGACCGCCGAGGATATCGCCGAGGTCATCTCTGCGTGGACGGGCATCCCGGCGGGCCGCATGCTGCAGGGCGAAAGCCAGAAGCTGCTCCACATGGAAGAGGAGCTGGGACGCCGCCTGATCGGCCAGGCCAAGGCCGTGACGGCCGTGTCCGACGCCGTCCGCCGCGCGCGGGCCGGCATCAGCGACCCCAACCGGCCCACCGGTTCCTTCCTGTTCCTGGGACCCACCGGCGTGGGCAAGACCGAACTGGCCAAGGCGCTGGCGGATTTCCTGTTCGACGACGAACGCGCCATGGTGCGGATCGACATGTCCGAGTACGGCGAGAAGCACAGCGTCGCCCGGCTGGTCGGGGCGCCTCCGGGATATGTGGGCTACGAGGAAGGCGGGCAGCTGACCGAGGCCGTGCGCCGCCGCCCCTACTCCGTGGTGCTGCTGGACGAAGTGGAGAAGGCGCACCCGGAGGTGTTCGACATCCTCCTGCAGGTGCTCGACGACGGCCGCCTGACCGACGGCCAAGGCCGCACCGTGGACTTCCGCAACGTCATCCTGGTGCTGACATCCAACCTGGGCAGCCAGTTCCTGGTGGACCAGACCCTGGACGCGGAGGCAAAACGGAACGCCGTGATGGCCACCGTCAACGCTTCCTTCAAGCCGGAGTTCCTAAACCGGCTCGATGAAGTGGTCCTCTTCGACGCCCTCAATGTCGAGGAACTGGGCCGCATCGTGGAGCTGCACGTGGACGAGCTGGGCCGGCGCCTCCATGACCGCCGCCTCACGCTGGAGGTCACCGACGGGGCCAAGGCGTGGCTCGCGCTGTCCGGCTTCGACCCCGCCTATGGTGCCCGCCCGCTGCGCCGCCTGGTGCAGCGCGAGATCGGCGACCGGCTGGCCAAGGCCATCCTCGCCGGGGAGATCAGCGACGGCGACACCGTAGTGGTTGACACCGCCGCGGACCTTGGGGAACTCACCGAGGGTAACGTGGACGCGCTGACGGGTGTCCCGAGCTCCGGCCTCTCAGTACGCCGGAAGGACTAACCGCAGCGGCCGTGATGCAGGCTGTGCTGCCCTGGTGACTGTCAGGGCAGCACGCTCGCGTTAATCACGTTGCCGGCGTCGGCCGTGACGTAGCAATCCACCCTGCGGTCCCCGGATTCCCAGCTGGTGTTGCTGGGATAGCTGCGCTGGTAGTTGAGCTGGAACTGCTTGGCCGCCGGGCCGAGCTTCGCTGCCTGGCAGACTTCCAGCGCCTTGGCCTTGAGCGGGTCCGCCCCCGGATACTTGGCGCTCTCCGGGTAGTGGAGGGTGGCGACGAGCTGTGCTGAATGGCCCGTGTCGCATGGCACCAAAGTGGACGCCAGGGCCTGCGGGTCGAAGTCCTTGAAGCAGTCGCCCACGGCATAGTCTGCCGGTGCAACCCCATCGCGGGGCAGGGGCTGCGGGGTGGCCGGCGGGGTCACGGCGGTCTGCAGCACGCCGGGGCCTGAACTTGTCGCCGAGTCCGTCCCGGGCGACGAGTTCAGCCACACGGCGAGCCACACCAGCGAACCGGCGACCGCGATGATGACCGTGACGAGGAATGCCTTCCAGAAGGCAGGCCTCCTGTTGACGCGCTGGTCCGGTCCCGGCTCCCGGCGCGGCTGGGACCAGGTGACTGACTCCGGGGCGGGCGCTGGACCGGCGTCCCGCCCCGGCACCAGGGGCAGGTTTCCGGTTCGAGGCGGGAGGGCCGGCTTCGGCGGGACGTACTGGTTCACGGGTGCGCATCCTCCTGGGTTGTGGTTCCGCGGCTCGCCAAAGGCCACACAAAATCGGCACTTCTTTAGTGACTCTACCGAAGAAAAATCCCGGAATCCTGCGGGTGGAGGTGCGTCATGGTACCCCACGCCACTGCACGGGCCGATTGGCGGCAAGCAGGGGGCGCCGAAAGCATGTAATCTAGGTGTACGACAAATTGACCAAACATTCCGGGGCCTCACCGATCGCCAAGGTGACCACCTCCGGTCCAAGTACAAAAGGGGGTCACGCCATGGGGCGCGGCCGTCAAAAGGCAAAAGCTACCAAGCAGGCTCGGGACATTAAGTACTACTCCCCGAACACTGACTATTCGGCACTTCAGCGGGAGCTGACGGGTCCGGGCAGTCGTTCGACGAGCCATTACTCGAGTGAGCCGGTTGAGCCGGACTATTCGGCTTATGTGGACAAGTACGCGGATGATTTGGATGACGATGACGACGAGGTTGACAGCCGTCGCATCGGCTAGTTGTCGCAAGCCTGCCGTGGCCCCGCGCCCGGCTGCTGTGATCTCCTTCTTGTAACCCGGTTTCGGGTCACCGCATACATCATGGAGCCCGTTTCCGCACCGGAGTACCGGTGCGGCAGCGGGCTTTCCGTGTTTCTCCGAATCCCGGCTTGGTAACCTGACCGGATGAGTGTTCGAACCACCTATGCCACTGGCGAGCCCTGCTGGGCAGACCTGCAGACGCCCGATGTTGCGGCCGCCAAGGCCTTCTATAACCGCCTCTTCGGCTGGACCTACCAGGATTTTCCCACCCCGGACGGCCGCAGCTATGCGCAGGCCTTTGTCTGCGGGCAGCTGGTGGCCACCATTGCACCGCAGAGCCCGCTGCAGCTGCAGGCCGGCACCTCCGCGAAGTGGAACGCCTACTTTGCCGCCGCGGACGCTGCGGAACTGCTGGAGGAGGCCGGACACGCAGGAGGGACGGCCCAGTTTGGGCCGGAGCAGGTGGGTGATACCGGTGTACTGGGCTTCCTTGCCCCTCCAGGTGGCGGAACCACAGGTATCTGGCAGGCAGGAACTCACTACGGCAGCCAACTCTTCAACGAGCCGGGCGCGCTGGCCTGGGCGGAACTTTTCACACCCGAGCCCCAGGCCGCCGTCGGCTTCTTCCAGCAGCTTTTCGGGCATGACGTCACCGAATACCCCCAGAACGACGGCGGCAGCTACAGTACGCTGCTCATCGGCGGCAATGAGGTAGCAGGCGTCGTTCCTGCCGATGAGGGCGATCAGGCGGACTGGCAGGTCTACTACGGCGTGGCAGATGTTGCCGCAGCAGCTGCGGCCGCCCAGGCAGCAGGGGGCCAGGTCATGGTGGAGCCGGACGAGCGTCCCGGCGACGGGTCACTGGCCACCATCCAGGACCCGCAGGGCGGCGTCCTCAACCTGATCCAAACCACCGCTTAGACATCGAGTGCTCCCCACCGGTGGCGGGGAGCACTCGACGAAGGCTTTAGGCGTAGGCGTTGACCAGGCGGACAGCGCCGCCGTCCACGCCCTTGGCGCCCTGGACGTAGTCAGGTCCGGACTTGGAAATGGCGTCTGAATCCCCGGTGACGGTGCCCATGATCCAGGACGGCAGGCCGCGTTCGTTCAGGCGTGCGACGGCGGCATCCGCGGCTTCCGGGGACACGATGGCCACCATGCCCACGCCGAGGTTCAGGGTGCGTTCCAGGTCGGCCAGCGGAACGTTGCCCAGCTCGGACACCAGCTTGAAGATGGCCGGCAGCTCCCACGTGGCACGGTCCACCGTGGCCACCAGGCCCTGGGGAAGGACGCGGGCCAGGTTGGCGGCAAGGCCGCCGCCGGTGACGTGGCTGAAACCGTGGACGGCTGCGCCGGCGCTGACCGGGAAGGTCCGGGCGAGGTCCAGGCAGTCGGCCGCGTAGACGCGGGTGGGTTCCAGGAGTTCCTCGCCCAGGGTGCGGCCCAGTTCGGACACCTGGCGGTCCAGCGCCCAGCCGGCGTGGTTGATGACGCGGCGGACCAGGGAGTAGCCGTTGGAGTGCAGGCCGGATGAGGCCATGCCGATCACCACGTCGCCGGCGCGCACGCGGTCCGGGCCCAGCAGGGCGTCGGCTTCCACCACGCCGGTGGCTGCGCCGGCAACGTCGTATTCGTGTTCGCCCAGCAGGCCCGGGTGCTCGGCAGTCTCGCCGCCCACCAGGGCGGTGCCGGCCACGGAGCAGGCGGCCGCGATGCCGCGGACAATGCCCGCGATGCGTTCGGGGACCACCTTGCCGCAGGCGATGTAGTCGGTCATGTACAGCGGCTCAGCTCCGACCACCACGATGTCGTCCACCACCATGCCCACCAGGTCGAACCCGATGGTGTCGTGGATGTCCATGGCCTGGGCGATGGCTACCTTGGTGCCTACGCCGTCCGTGGAAGTGGCCAGCAGCGGCTTCTTGAAGGTCAGCAGCCGGGAGACGTCGTAAAGCCCGGCGAAGCCGCCTACCCCGCCGATCACCGAGGAGTTGTGGGTTGCCTTCACGGCATCCTTCATGAGCTCGACGGCGCGGTCCCCGGCTTCCACGTCCACGCCCGCGGACGCATAGGTGATGCCGGCGTTGTCTGCGGCAGGGCTGGCGGAGGTCATACGGAGTCCTTCTTGTCGGCGCTGGTGGCGGCGTGTACGTCGGGCACGAGGTCGGCTTCGGTCAGCAGGTTCTCGAATTCGGAGTCCGGGCCGGGATCGCAGCCCGTGGCGCCGGCCTTTTCCGCCGGATCCTCGGTGGCGTCAACGGCCAGGGCGGCCGTTTCGCCAGGAAGGGCCGCGGGGGAGGGCTTGATGCCGCCCAGGTCGGTACGCTCCAGCAGGTTCTTGCCCAGCTTGTCCGCGTCGGGCAGCTTGATGGGGTACTTGCCGGTGAAGCAGGCGGTGCAGAGGCGTTCGCGCGGCTGCCGGGTGGCGCCGATCATGCCGTCCTCGGAGATGTAGGCCAGCGAGTCCGCGCCGATGGCCTGGGAAATCTCTTCGATGGTGGCGCCGTTGGCGATCAGCTCGGCGCGGGACGCGAAGTCGATGCCGTAGAAGCAGGGCCACTGCACGGGCGGGGAGGAGATCTTGACGTGCACGGCGGCGGCGCCGGCTTCCCGCAGCATCCGGACAATGGCCCGCTGGGTGTTGCCGCGGACGATGGAATCGTCCACCACCACGACGCGCTTGCCGCGGATCACGGACTCAAGGGCGTTCAGCTTGAGCCGGATGCCCAGCTGGCGGAGGGTCTGCGAGGGCTGGATGAAGGTGCGGCCCACGTAGGAGTTCTTGACGAAGCCGTGTGCGAACGGAATGCCGGATTCCTCGGCGTAACCTACGGCTGCCGGAGTGCCCGATTCCGGCACCGGGATGACGATGTCGGCCTCGTGGGTGTTCTCCCGGGCCAGCTGGCGGCCCATCTCCACGCGGGATTCATACACGGAACGGCCGGCGATAGCGGCGTCCGGACGGGCGAGGTAGACGTATTCGAAAACGCAACCGGCCGGCGTCGGCTCTGCGAACTTCTTGGACCGCACGCCTTCTTCGTCAATGGCGATGAACTCGCCGGGCTCGATCTCGCGGATGAAGCTGGCACCCACGGTGGCCAGGGCTGACTGTTCGGAGGCGACAACCCAGCCGCGTTCCAGGCGGCCCAGGACCAGCGGGCGGATGCCGAAGGTGTCGCGGGCTGCGTAGAGGGTTCCCTCGTCCATGAAGACGAAACAGAAGCCGCCCTTGATCTTGGGTAGAAGCTCGGTGGCGGTCTCTTCGAGGCTCTTGCCCGGCTCGCCTTCCAGCAGGGCGGTGACCAGCGCGGTGTCCGAGGTGTTGCCCTGTTTCATCTCGCCGGTAAGCTGCCCGCCGTTGCGCTCCGTGATCATGGCGTTGAGTTCGGCGGTGTTCGTCAGGTTGCCGTTGTGCGCCAGGGCCACGGTGCCCGTAGAGGTCGCGCCCAGGGTGGGCTGCGCGTTGGCCCAGTGGCTCGCGCCGGTGGTGGAGTAGCGGCAATGGCCCACGGCCAGATGCCCGGTCAGGGTGTTCAGCGTGGTCTCATCGAAGACCTGGGATACGAGGCCCATGTCCTTGTAGACATTGATCCGCTTGCCGTCGCTGGTGGCTATGCCAGCCGACTCCTGACCGCGGTGCTGCAGTGCATACAGCCCGTAGTAGGTAAGTTTTGCTACTTCTTCACCGGGTGCCCAGACACCGAAGACGCCACAGGCATCCTGGGGTCCTTTTTCGCCGGGAAGAAGATCATGGGAAAGTTTGCCATCGCCGCGTGCCACTGATCGATTATCGCACGTTGTGGGGTATGACTTTCCCCTGCACCTAATTGTGACCCCGGTTAGTCCTGGGGACCGGTATCAGTTTCCGAATCCGGAACGGCCTCCACGACGGCACGTTCCTGCCGCCTCACGCTCCGGCGGTCCAGGACAAGCGCCAGGGCTGCGCCAAGGATTGCGCCGACGGCTGCGAACATGATCAGGAAGAAGCCGAACACGGCACCGGGATCGAACGTCGAGTCGCCGGGCGCCGCGTATGCCACTACAGCGGCGGCGACAATGCCTGCCAGTGCCCCCGCAATCAAAAAGGGGACATACTTCGGCGCGCGGCGCACGGTCACCTCGCGCCGTTCGGCAGGGGTTTGTTCAAAAGCCATGCCATCCAGCCTAATGCTGGACCAGAGAGTGCGTATAACGCAGGGTATGGCGGCCGGGCGGCGTAAGCGGGACGGACGCAGAACCGAGCCTGGTAGCCACGGGGGCTGCAACTGATATATCTATTGACATGGAGTGTGGCCACTGTCATATTTTCCCGTAGCCGCTATGTGCATTCTGTTGTGTAATACGCAATTGAGCAAGGTTGCAGCTGTGGCATGACGTGGTGGTCTCCCGACGTGGCATGTCAGCTAGATTGGCATTTGGTGCCGACTCACCGGATCCGGCCCGGATCCAGGAAAGGAACACAAGAACCATGGTCCATAAAGTTCAAGCTGTCGTTGTCCGGGAGAAGAATGCCCCGGTGTCGCTGGAGACCATCCTGGTGCCGGATCCGGGCCCGGGGGAGGCGCTGGTGGACATCCTGACCTGCGGTGTCTGCCACACGGACCTGCACTACAAGCAGGGCGGAATCGGCGACGACTTCCCGTACCTGCTGGGCCACGAGGCCACGGGTGTTGTGAGCGCCGTTGGTCCGGACGTGACGTCCGTGGCCCCCGGGGACCGCGTCATCCTGAACTGGCGCGCCGTCTGCGGCGAATGCCGGGCCTGCGCCAAGGGTCAGCCGCAGTACTGCTTCAACACCCACAACGCCACCCAGAAAATGACCCTTGAGGACGGCACGGTCCTCTCTCCCGCCCTGGGCATCGGCGCCTTCGCCGAGAAGACCCTGGTCGCTGCCGGGCAGTGCACCAAGGTGGACCCGGAGGCTGATGCTGCCGCAGTGGGGCTGCTGGGCTGCGGCATCATGGCCGGCATCGGCGCCGCGATCAACACCGGCGAGGTAAAGCGCGGCGAGTCCGTGGCCGTCATCGGCTGCGGCGGCGTGGGCATCGCCGCGATCGCCGGCGCGAAGCTGGCGGGTGCGACGACGATCATCGCCGTTGACATCGACGACAACAAGATCGGCATGGCCAAGACCCTCGGCGCCACCCATGGCGTGAACTCCAAGCAGGAGGACGCGGTGGACGCCATCCGCGCCCTCACCGGAGGCAACGGCGCTGACGTGGTGATTGACGCCGTCGGCCGACCCGAAACGTACAAGCAGGCTTTCTACGCCCGCGACCTTGCCGGCCGCGTGGTCCTGGTGGGCGTCCCGACGCCGGAGATGACGCTGGAACTGCCGCTGCTGGATGTCTTTGGCCGTGGCGGGTCGCTGAAGTCCTCCTGGTACGGCGACTGCCTGCCCTCCCGCGACTTCCCCATGCTGGTGTCCCATTACAAGCAGGGCAACCTGGACCTGGACGCGTTCGTGTCCGAGCGCATCGCCATCGACCAGGTGGAGGAGGCCTTCGGCAAAATGCACGAGGGCAAAGTCCTGCGCTCCGTTGTAGAGGTCCAGCCGGCGGGGGCGCCGGCATGAGCGTCGCTATCGAGAACCTGGTCACCTCGGGCACGTTCTCGCTCGACGGCGGCACCTGGGATGTGGACAACAACGTCTGGATCGTGGGCAATGACGAGGAATGCGTCATCATTGACGCGCCGCACGACGCCGCTGCCATCATCGCCCAGGTACGCAGCCGGAAGGTCAAGGCCATCCTGCTGACCCACGCGCACAACGACCACATCGGTGCCGCACGGGAGGTGGCGGACGCCCTGGGCGCCCCGATCCTGCTTAACCAAGAGGACCTGGTGCTGTGGGAGCAGGTCTACCCTGACGCCAAGCCGGACCGCTACCACTCCGACGGCGACCTGTTCGAGGTGGGCGGGGCAACGCTGAAGGCAATCCACACCCCCGGCCACTCCCCGGGGTCCACCTGCTTCTACCTTGAAAACGAAGGAACAGTGTTCACCGGGGACACCCTGTTCAACGGCGGCCCCGGCGCCACCGGCCGGTCCTACAGCGACTATCCCACCATCCTGAAGTCCATCCGCGAACGGCTGCTGACGCTTCCCTCGGAAACGATGGTCCGCACCGGCCACGGCGAGGACACCACCATCGCCGCCGAACAGGAAACGCTGGCGAAGGTTTCCCAGTAGCGGACATCAGCAACGAGTGCCCTGGAGGCGCGCCGGGATTTCCGGCGCGCCTCCACTGCAAATGAACAACAGAGGCCGGCACGGGAACTCCCTGGTGACGGCGAGGAAGTGGGAACAATGAAGTTCGGCAAGCAGCCTGCCCCCGTCGCGGACATCAATGAGGACGAGCTCCAAGTCCACAAGCCCAAGACCGAGGCCGCCGGGGTCAAGGCCGTCATGGTTGCCCTGGAGCGCGCGGTGGCACAGGCCGGCGTCACCCGCACGGCACAGTCCCTGCTCCGGCTGAACCAGCGCGGCGGCTTCGACTGCCCGGGCTGCGCGTGGCCCGAGTCGGACAAGAAGCGCAAAGCTGCCGAGTTCTGCGAGAACGGTGCCAAGGCTGTGGCCGAGGAAAACACCGTGCGGACCGTAGGCGCGGAGTTCTGGGCCAAGCACTCCATTGCCGAGCTGTCAGGGAAGACCGAGTACTGGTTGGGAAACCAGGGCCGGCTCAGCGAACCGATGGTGATCCGGGAGGGCGACACCCACTACTCGCCAATCTCCTGGGCTGACGCCTTCGAGCTGATCGGTGAGCACCTCCGGGCCACCACCCCGGACCGCAGCGTGTTCTACACCTCCGGCCGCACCGCGAACGAGACCGCGTTCCTGTACCAGTTGTTCGCCCGGTCACTGGGCACCAACAACCTGCCGGACTGCTCCAACATGTGCCACGAGTCTTCCGGATCGGCGCTGAACCCGACCATCGGCATCGGCAAGGGCACCGTGTCCCTTGACGATATCCACGACGCCGAACTGATCTTTGTCGTGGGCCAAAACCCCGGCACGAACCACCCGCGGATGCTGTCCGCGTTGAAGGAATGCAAGGACAAGGGCGGCAAGGTGGTGGCCGTGAACCCGCTGCCCGAGGCCGGCTTGTTCAACTTCAAGGACCCCCAGACCGTTTCCGGTGTGGTGGGCGGCGGGACGCCGTTGGCCGATGAGTACCTGCAGATCAAGGTGGGCGGGGACCTGGCGCTGTTCCAGGCCCTGGGCCACCTGCTCCTGGAGGCCGAGGAACGAAACCCGGGAACCGTCGTCGACCATTCCTTCATTGCCGCGCAGACGGACGGGTTCGCTGCCTACCGCGATGCCCGGCGCACCCTGGACTGGGACGAAACCGAGAAGGCCACCGGCCTCGCCCGGGGCCAGATCGAAAAGGTCGCGGCGATGCTGGTGGCGTCCAAGGCCTCCATCTTCTGCTGGGCGCTGGGGGTGACGCAGCAGCCGCACTCGGTGGACACCATCAAGGAAATGGTCAATGTCCTGCTGCTGCAGGGCAACTTCGGCAAGCCCGGCGCCGGCGCCTGCCCCGTCCGCGGCCACTCGAACGTCCAGGGCGACCGGACCATGGGCATTTGGGAGAAACCCAAGGAGTGGCTCCTCACGGCACTCGATTCCGAGTTCGGCATCGACTCCCCGCGGCACCACGGCTATGACGCTGTCGAGTCCATGGAAGCCTTTGAGCGCGACGAGGTGGACGTATTCGTTTCCATGGGCGGCAATTTCTCGCTGGCGTGCTCCGACACTGAAGCGTTGGAAGCCGGCATGCAGCGGATCGGGCTGACCGTGCACATCTCCACCAAGCCCAACCGCTCGCACATCGTGCATGGCCGGACATCGCTGATCCTGCCCACGCTGGGCCGCACGGACAAGGACGACAAGCATCCCAAGGGCGCGCAGTTCCTGTCCGTGGAGGACTCCATGTCCGTGGTGCACTCCACCCAGGGCCGCCTCACCCCGGTCTCCGAACACCTGCTCGCCGAGCCCGTGATCGTGGCGCGAATGGCCGAGGCCACGTTCGGGCCGCAGCACGCCGTGGACTGGCGCGGCATGGCCGAGGACTACGATGTGATCCGCGACCACATCGCCCGCGTCCTGCCCGGCTTTGAGGACTTCAACGCCAGGGTCCGGACCAAAAACGGGTTCGTGCTCCCCAACCCGCCACGGGACACCCGTTCATTCGCCACGGACATCGGCAGGGGCCGGTTCACGGTGAGCCCGCTGGAATACCTCACCCCGCCCGCGGGGCACCTGGTGCTGCAGACCATCCGCAGCCACGACCAGTACAACACCACGTTCTACGGCCTGGACGACCGCTACCGCGGCATCTCCGGCGGCCGCCGCGTCATCCTGATCCACCCCGAGGACCTCGCCGAGCAGGGCTTCCAGGACCGCGAGCTCGTGGATGTGGTGAGCACGTTCCAGGGCGTGGACCGCAGGGCGGACAAGTTCCGCCTGGTGGCGTACCCCACCGCGAAGGGCTGTGCCGCGGCGTACTTCCCCGAAGCCAACGCCTTGGTCCACAAGGAAAACGTGGCCCGCGTATCCAATACCCCCGGCTTCAAGGCCATGTTCGTCCGGTTCGAGCCGCACCAGGGCGGGGCGGCAGCAGCCGAGGAATCTGCAGGGGAGCTGGCCGGCACGCACGCTTAGCCCCGCCGGGTGGGTAAGCTGCGCCGGTGCGGGCAATGACGACGGCGGCAGTCCGGCAGGTGCCGGCTGACGCCGTCGCTGTTCCTCCACTCGGCTTTTGGGCCGGGTGGTTCCCGTCGGGACCGGCCTCCGGGTACAGGTCCTTGCCACAGCGGTGGACGACGCTTGCCGGGCCGCAACATACTCACCGTGTCAGGCGCTTGCGGTGTCAGGCGGAGGGCGCGTGCAGGACCAGCTCCAGCCAATCTTCTGCTGGGGATACCTGGATCTGCACCAGGTCCGGAACAGTGCAATGCGAGCTGCCCTCCTCCGGAACCCGGACGCGGTCTTGGGTGTCCGGCCATCGTGGTGGTTCCCAGTCTTGGTGTTCGCTTTGATAGTGGCGGCCGGTGGGTGAGGTCCAGCCGGGTGGTTCGTTCTTGGTGGCGGGGGTGGGTTTCCAGCCGGTGGTGTGCCGGAGTTTGTGGTGTTTGGGGCAGGGTTGTCCCAGGTTGCTGATTCCGGTGGTGCCGCCCTTGGCCCAGGCGAGGATGTGATCGGCATCGTTGTCCAGGGAGTTGTTGCTGCACCCCGGGAACGGACACTTCCCGTCCCGCATCCGCAACCACGCCCGCATTGGACCTGTCACCCGGTAACTCGTCCGGCAGATCTCCAACGGGGCCCCGTCCCGCGGATCCACCAACACCCGGTAAAACGACCCCGCCCCGTTTGCGACCAGCTCCCTGGCCATGGACGGCGGAATCGGCCCATACCCGTCCAGCACCGCCGGCTCATCGGCCAGGCCGAGCAGCGAGAACACCGGAACCGTGACCAGCACCTGCGCCCGGACCGGCGACGGCACACGGTCCCGGACAGCACCCGCGCCGTCGCTGGGGCTGCCGCCAGCACCCGCGCCGTCGCTGGAGCTGCCGCTCGCGCCCTCGGTCATACCGCCGCTGCCGCTTGCACGGGTGTCGCTGGCGCCGGTGCCGTTGGTGAGGATTGCGTCGGCGAAGGTGTCGGCCCGGAGCTGGGTCAGGGTCCTGCCCTCGCCGGGGCCCTGCAGGCTACGGGCGGTCGCGGTGAGCCGGTTCCACCCGGCCAGGGCCTGGTCCGCGGGAAGATACGCGGAGAGCCAGGCCATCCCGTCCTGGTCCGCCCGGAACTCCACCCGCCGCTCCGACACCCCCTTGGCGTGGCGTGTCTCGATGCTCTCGGCGTGGTGGCGTTCCCGCCAGGTCCGGGCCTTGGCCTTGAACCGGTGCGCCGGCAACGCACCCACCGGGCAGCCCCGTGCCGGGTCCGCGGCGCCCGGGTCCAGGAAATGGGCTTCCAACGCCGCCGCCCCCGCAGCATCCAGGCACGCCGCCTCGTCCGCCATCACCACCGCGTGGCCCCAGGAGATCACCCCGGCCTGCAACGCCGACAAGGTCAGCGGCAACGAGGCAACAACGGCGTGCGAGGCCATCAGGAACGACGACGCGGCCCGCGGACCCAGGGCCAGCACGCACCCGATCTCCGCCGCGACCGCCATCTCCTGCGCACGCACCGGCACATCCGGCCCCGCAACCACGTCGGCGCTCTCCGCGTACGTCACCGCAGCCCTCGCCTTCAGGCCAGCGAACCCGGCCTCGACCTCCCGGGCACCGGCCAGAATGTCCAGGCACCCAGCCGCCACACCAGCCAACGGATCAGCCGCAGAAAACGGCTCCAAACCAGCCCCGTCCACCTCAGCATTCAGCACAGCAAGGGCAGCCCGGATCTCCCCAAACGCCCTCACCACCGCCGATTTCCCCATAAACCCATCATGACAAGGGGGTACGACATTAATGGGACCGCCGGGCCTGTCCTCGGGAGGGGACGGTCAGCCATACGACGGCTCCAGCAACGGATTCTTTACGTTCAGAAACAGCGGTCCTCCGTGGCACCGACCGTGCTTTTTCGTCATATCCGAAATTGATTGACAGTGGGCGTGGCAGGAGTCACACTGTTGCATATGGTGATCGTTGTTGCGTTAGGCGCTTCAGTTTTTTCCGGAGTTATCGCTTCTGTTGCTGATGAACCTCCCCACATTCATTGACGGAACGTCTTGGACACCCCTTGTAGCCCCACCTGCTCCGTAACCACCCTCAAATCGCCCAATGCCCAGCCCTATCGGGAGGAAACACATTGACTACCTCAGTGAACGCGCCCCTCAGCGCACGCGGAAAGCTCGCCTCAACATTGCCTGCGGAGCAGCTGGCCGAAATTACCGAGTTGTTTGCTTTGCGGCGCACCGGCTACTCCCTCGACGCCCCCTTCTACACCGACCCGACGATCTTCAAGCTCGACATGGAGGCCATCTTCGGCCAGCACTGGATCTTTGCCGGCAGCGTCGCCGAGCTTCCGGAGCCGGGCGATTACATCACGGTCGACTACGGCCCCTACTCCCTAATCGTGCTGCGTAACGACGACGGCGAGGTCAACGTCCTGCACAACGTCTGCCGCCACCGCGGTGCACGTGTCCTGACCGAAGCTGCCGGTTCCACCGGAAACCTGGTCTGCGGCTACCACTCCTGGACTTACTCGCCCGAGGGCAACCTGATCCACGCCTCCGCCCCGGGGGAGGCCAAGTTCGACAAGAGCTGCTTCGCGCTCAAGCGTGCCCACAGCCGTGAAGTTGCCGGCCTCATCTTCGTCTGCATCGCGAACGAGCCGCCGGCGGACTTCGACGAGACCGCAAAGATCTTCGAGCCTTACCTTGCGCCGCACGACCTGTCCAAGACGAAGATTGCCTACCAGCAGAACATCATCGAAGAGGGCAACTGGAAGCTCGTCATGGAGAACAACCGTGAGTGCTACCACTGCGACGGGCACCCGGAACTCGCCTGCTCGCTGTTCCCCACGTGGGGCCTGACCGAGGGCCTGATCCCGACCCACCTCGAGGAAGTATGGGACCGCAACAAGGAAGCCCAGTCCTCCCTCGAGGAGCGGTGCCGCCGCTATGGCCTGCCCTACGAGGTGGTTGAGGAACTCGATACCCGTATCGCCGGTATCCGCATTTCACGCGAATCCCTGGACGGCGAAGGCGAATCGTTCTCCGCAGACGGCCGCAGGCTCTCCAAGAAGCTCCTCGGCGACCTGCCGGACTTCCGCCTGGGCCGCTGCTCGATGCACCTGCAGCCCAACAGCTGGTTCCACTTCCTGGGCGACCACGTCATCACCTTCGGCGTTTTCCCCATCAACGAACACCAGTCCCTGGTCCGCACCACCTGGCTGGTGGCCGACGACGCCGAGGAAGGCGTGGACTACGACCTCGACAAGCTGACCTACACCTGGAAGCAGACCAACATCCAGGACAAGGCGTTCGTTGAGCTGTGCCAGCAGGGTGCTGCAAGCCCCGCCTACGAGCCCGGCCCGTACATGAAGAGCGAATACCAGGTGGAGGCCTTCATCAACTGGTACGTCCAGCGGGTGCAGGAGCACTTGGCATGATTGAAGTCCTCACTGAGACGCCTGTCCAGGAGCCACAGCGCATTCGCGGCCTTGAAATGCCGTGGAACCGGGTGATGGGCAGCATTGAAGGACCCGCCAGCGCAGCCAAGGCGCTGGGCCCGTGGCATCCGCAGGAGTTCATGGCCGAATGCGTCGAGACCGTTCCCGAAGCGGGCGGCATGATGACGTTCGTGTTCCGCCGCTGCGACGGCGCCCCGCTGGCGTTCCGTCCGGGCCAGTACGTGAACATTGCCTTCCCCGTAAACGGCGAGGACCAGGAGCCGGTGGACCGCAGCTACTCGCTGTCCAGTTCGCCCACGGAACCGTGGACCTTCAGCGTCACCGTCAAGCGCGACGCCGGTGGACTGGTTTCACCCTGGGTACACCAGAATGTCAGGCCCGGCACCGTCCTGGACATGCTGGGACCCGTTGGGGCATTCCACCTGCCTGATGCCGACCGGCGCGCGCGGTACCTCTTCCTGGCCGCCGGCGCCGGCATCACCCCCATCATGTCGATGCTGCGGACCATCCACTCCCTGCCGGGAACTGCCGACGTTGTGGTGCTCTACCACGGCGCGGAAGCCGGCGGCTTTGCCTTCCACCGGGAGTTGGCTTACATCGCTTCCGTAGACTCGCGCATCAAGGTCTTCTACGCCCTGGGCGACCGTGGCAGGCCCGGGGACTGGGAAGGCTTCAGCGGACGGCTGACCTCAGCCATGATCGACGAAGTGGCCCCGGACGCCAACGGCCGGCAGGTCTACGCCTGTGGACCCGAGGGGTACCTGAACACCGCCACCGAACTGCTCAGGAGCGTGGGCGTCGACGACACTTCCATCTACATGGAGTTCTTCTCCGGCGACCGGCAGACCCTCCTTGAATACCAGGCCGAGCTCGCCCTGGCTGCGGACATGGCCGGGGAAATCGCTGAGGAGATCGCGGAGTCCGCAGAGGACTACTTCGAAGGCCAGCCCGCAGCGTTCGAGATCTACGAGCCCGGCTACGACGAGGACGGAACCCTGCAGGCCACGGGCTTGGCGCTGGAAGCCGCCACGACGGAAGTCGCAGCCGGGGTCGCCACCCCGGCTGCGGCCCCGGAGGCGCAGACACCCGACGCTTCAAGCTTCGACACCGTGGGAACGGGCAGCCTGACCCTGTCCTTTCTCCGCACCGGGATCAATGTGCGGATCGACCCCGAGGAGCACATCCTTGAGGTGGCACAGCGCGCCGGTGTCCGGATCGGCGCCAACTGCAAGGAGGGCATGTGCGGCTCCTGCAAGGTGGTCAAGCTGTCCGGGGAGATCGACATGAACCACCAGGGCGGAATCCGCAAACGGGAAATCGACGCCGGAAAGTTCCTTCCCTGCTGTTCCACTGCCCGCACCGACATGGTGATCGACGCCTAGCCGCGCCCCTGGAGCGGCGGGAGCCCTGCGCGCCCCCATGATTCACCGCAAGTGAAAAGTAAAACCACACGGAAGGTCTGATGCAGCCAGCGTCAGGCCTTCTGTTGTCTGCGGCTCCGACCAGCACATGGTGCGCGGCCGCCAGCGCCCAGCTTCTGGGAGCCGCGGTGGTCATCGTGGGCGACCTGAACGAGGACCGCCTGGCCCAGGCCCGGTCCTTTGGCTGCGAAACCGTCAATGTGGCCAACGGCGACCCGGCCGACCAGATCGAGCAGATCCTCGGCGTCCGGGAGGTCGACTCCGGCATCGATGCCGTCGGTTTCGAGGCCCGCGGCCATGGCCATGGCGCCCAGGAAGCACCGGCCACGGTGCTTAACTCGCTGATGGACCTCACCACCGCCGGCGGCTCCGTGGGCATCCCGGGCCTCTACGTCACGGGCGGCCCGGGAGCCGCGGACGAGGCCGCCAGGAAGGGAAGCCTGTCCCTGTCCCTGGGTACCGGCTGGGCCAAGTCCCTGTCCTTCACCACGGGCCAATGCCCGGTGATGAAGTACAACCGGCAGCTGATGATGGCGATCCTGCATGACCGGATCCAGATCGCCAAGGCCGTCAACGCGAAGGCCATTTCGCTCGACGATGCCCCGCGCGGCTACGCCGAGTTCGATGCCGGCGCCGCCACGAAGTACGTCCTGGACCCGAACGCCTACCTGAACAACTGATGGCAGGCTACCGCTGCTGACAAGCGGCAAGGTCCAACGGCGGCACCCCACTCAACAGGGGTGCCGCCGTTGCCATGCCCGGGGTTAGCTCCGCGGGCACCAAAAAGGTGGCTGGGCCTGCCGGTCTCAAGCAGGCCCAACCACCTTTTGCGGTTGGGGCAGGTCAGCCGCGGAGGCGTTCCATACCCGGGTCAAAGAGCGGCTCCGCCGAAACAGTGGCCGCCACGCGCCGGCCGAAGTACTCGATCTCCACGGAGTCGCCTTCAGCCACCGACGTGGGCAGCCAGGCATAGGCGAGGGGCTTGCGGACGGTGAAGCCGTACGCCGCGCTCGTGACGTAACCAACGGCTTCCCCGGCCACGTACACCGGTTCCTTGCCCAGCACTACTGACGTGCCGTCGTCGACCGTCAGGCAGCGCAGCGTCTTGGCGGCCGGCTGCTCCTTGCGGACGGCAAGGGCCTCGGCACCCACGAATCCCGTCTTGTCCTTGGCCACGGAGAAGCCCAGGCCCGCCTGGTACGGGTGGTGCTCGGAGGTCATGTCCGTGCCCCAGAGCCGGTAGCCCTTCTCCAGCCGCATGCTGTTGAAGGCGCCGCGGCCCGCCGCGATGATGCCGTGTTCCCGGCCGGCTTCGAACAGCAGGTCCCACAGCTTCAGCCCGTACTCGGCCGTGGTGTAGAGCTCCCAGCCCAGTTCGCCTACATAGGAGAGCCGCATCGCCGTGACGGGGATGCCGCCCACCGAGATTTCCTTCGTCCGGAAGTACTTCAGACCGTCGTTGGTCAGGTCGTCCGTGCTGACCTTGCCGATGACCTCGCGGGCCAGGGGGCCCCACAGGCCGATGCAGCAGGTGCTGCCGGTGATGTCCGTGACGTGCGCCCACTGGGAGGGATCGGCCGCCGACTGCCGGCGGGCCTCCACCCGGAGGTAATCGAAGTCCACGTTGCTGTTCACGCCCAGCTGGAACTCTTCCTCCGCGAGCCTGGCCACGGTCACGTCGCTGCGGATGCCGCCGTCGTCCGCCAGCAGCAGGCAATAGGTCACGGCACCCGGCTTCTTGGCGATGTTGCCCGTGCTGAGCCGGTGCAGGAGTGCCTGCGCTCCCGGGCCGGTGACGGAGAGCCGCTTCAGCGGCGTCATGTCGTAAAGTCCGACGGCGGTCCGCGTCTTCCACGCCTCGGCTGCGGAGATGGGGGAGTGGAACATGGCGGACCAGGAGTCCCGCTCCGGGGCCTGCCATTCTTCCGGCAGGTCGGCCAGGAGTCCGCGGTTGGCTTCGAACCAGTGCGGTCGCTCCCAGGCGGCGGACTCCAGGAAGAAGGCGCCGAGCTCCTTCTGGCGGACGTTGAAGGGGCTGACGCGCAGGTCCCGCGGCGATTCGCGGGGCTGAAGCGGGTGCATGACATCGTAGATCTCCACGAAGTTCTGCTGTGAGGTTTCGCTGACGTAGGCGTCGGAGGTCTGGACCTTTTCGAAACGGGTCAGCTCGCAGCCGTGCAGGTCGGTCCGCGGCTGGCCGTCGATGATCAGCTCTGCCATGGCCTTGGCGACGCCGGCGGAGTGCGTGACCCAGACGGCCTCGGCCACGAAGAAGCCCTCGAGGTCCGGTGCTTCGCCCATGAGCGGGCCGCCGTCCGGAGTGAAGGAGAAGATGCCGTTGAAGCCGTCCTGGATTTCGGTGCTGCGCAGTGCCGGCAGCAGGTCCTGGCTGTCCTCCCACGCGGGCAGGAAGTCATCGAGGGTGAAGTCCAGGCGGGAGGGCATCCGGTGGTCGGACATGTCCTCGGCAGAGACCTTCGGCAGCGCGGACATGTCCACGGGCATCGGGCGGTGGGCGTAGCTGCCGATGCCGATGCGGTCGCCCCATTCGCGGTAGTACAGGTCCTTGTCCTGGTAGCGCAGGATGGGCTTGCCGGCACCGTTGGGAAGCTCGTTGACGTTCTCGAGTTCGGCAAGGGGCGTGGTGATGGCGTACTGGTGGGCCAGCGGCAGCAGGGGCACCTCCAGGCCCACCATCTTGCCGAGTTCACGGCCCCAGAACCCTGCGCAGGACACCACGATGTCGGCAGGGATCAGTCCGGCGGAGGTTTCGACGCCGGTGACCTTGCCGCCGTCACGGGCGATGCCGGTGACCGTGGTGGAGCCGCGGTAGGTGACGCCCTGTTCGCGCGTACGCTCAATCAGCAGCTGCACGGCCCGGGCCGCCAGGGCGAGCCCGTCGGTGGGGATGAGCAGGCCGCCAAGGACCTCGCGGCCGCCGGTGAGCTTGCCGGTGTTCAGCAGCGGGTAGATCTTTTCGCATTCGTCGGCGTCGATGATCCGGCTTTCCACACCCCAGGAGGTCATGACGCCCATCTTGCGCTTGAGGTCGGCCAGACGCCCGGGAGTGGTTGCCAGCTCCAGGCCGCCCACCTGGTTGAAGCAGGACTGCCCGTCCTTGCCCAGGGCGAGGAGCTTGTTGACGGTGTACGTGGCGAACTCCGTCATGGTCCGGGACGGATTGTTCTGGAACACGAGTCCGGGGGCGTGCGACGTGGAGCCGCCGGCGAGCTCCAGCGGGCCTTGTTCGACGACGGTGATGTCGTTCCAGCCGCGGCTTGCCAGCTCGTCGGCGAGGTTGGTGCCGACGATGCCGGCTCCGATGATGACGACGCGGGGTGATGCGCTCATGGTTTTTGGTTCTCCTGGTTGGTGCTGGAATCCGCCTGACCGGGTGATGGTATTTGCTTCGCTATGAGCAACGCGCATCACTATATGCAACAGAGTGTCTCAGCTCACAGGGGATGTCAAGGGTTTCCTGCATTGTTGCGGCGGCTGGCGGCGCTGTGTCGAAAGGCGGCAAAGAGGCCCCCGCCGCTGGTGCGGCGAAGGCCTCTTTGGTGCAGCTTCGGTTATCCGGCGGCGGGTGGCCGTGCGGTCCCGGTGTCAGTGGGAGAAGTCTGCTGAGATCTCGGCGAGGGTGCGCCCCTTCGTCTCAGGCGCGAGCCATTGCGAGAGGACGGCGCCGAGTAATGCGACGGCGGCGGCTACGACCATGGTTGCGCCCATGCCGATGTTGGCGATCGCCCATGGCAGGGCGAAGGTGCCGAGTGCGGCTCCGATCCGGCTGAAGGACGCGGCGAAGCCCATGCCGACGCCGCGCAGGTGGCCGGGGAATACCTCGGCCGGATAGACCTGGGTCATCGTGGTGTAGCCGGCATTGAAGTAGGAGAAGGCGAGAAACAGGACGAGCACGAGGATCGCTGGTGCGTTCCCCCATACCCCGATGACCAGCAGGATGCCCGCGCAGAGCCACTGCCCCGGCACAGTGAGGATTCGGCGGCCGAGCTTGTCAATGAGAAGTACGCTGGTGACAACGCCCGCGACCGCAAGTGCGGACAGGCCGACTCCACCGGCCCAGCCGCCGCCGAAGCCGAATTGGTTGAGTACCTCGTCGGCGAAGGTCGCGATCGCGAAGTACGGAGTGACCGCGCAGAACCAAAAACCTGCGGTGAAGACAGTGGCGCGCCAGTACTGCCTCGAGAACAGCATTCCGAAGGAGGCGTTCTTGATTTTGGTTCCACTCTCCGCGGCTTGGGCCTCCTGGAGCATCCTCAGATCCATCTCTCCGGTGATGCTGTCGTGCATCTGCGGCGATTCGATATATCGGTGTGCGATCTCGAGTGCTTCCTTGTGCCGTCCCTTCGTAATGAGCCAGCTCGGCGATTCGGGGAGGCCCATGCGGGCGAGGAACAGAACGAATGCCAGTATGGTGCTCGTGCCGAGGACCAGCCGCCATGGGGTGCCGGCGTCGTGCAGGAGCGTGCCGATGATGAATGCCATCATGAAACCGACGTACCAGGCGATCAGGGTCAGCCCGAGCAGCCGCCCGCGGAGCTTGGGCGGGGAGAACTCTGACAGCAGTGGCCCACCGATTGAGTACTCGCCGCCGATCGCGACGCCCATCATGAATCGGATGATGGCCAGCTGGATCACGGCGCCGTCTCCAGAAGTTACGAAGAATTGGGCTCCTGAGGCGACCAGGAACAGGCCCATGTCCACGAGGAACATTGGCTTGCGTCCGAACTTGTCAGTAGCCCAGCCAGCCAGCGGGGAGCCGATGAAGATACCAGCCAGCGGGCCTGCAGCGATCATGCCCAGCGATAGTGCGTCGAGCTGGAGATCTGACCGCATGGATCCGGTAACCGGGCCGATGATTCCGAGGATGTAACCGTCGAGGAACATCCCGCCTATGAAGACCGCGACAAGCCGCATCATGAAGCGGCGCTTGAACGTGGAGCTGGTCTCTCTTGATGAGGAGGAGTCGACGGGGACCGTCGTCCTGGTTGGATTGATCATGAGATTCGTTCCCTTCCGGCTTCAGCGCAAACCGCTGAAGGTGCCAGAGCGCTGTTTCCTGGACCCACGGACATACTTCGGCGTCGTTCCCCGGTTCCGGCGCCCCGCGCTGCTGTGATCGATGGTGCTGCCACCCCTGATAGTCATAGACAGTTTCCTTCGGTGATCTGGCGCTGCCGCGTGGATGCTGGCAACGTTGTGCGGCCGATGCACGGGCCGAGGCCCGTTTCGAACCGGCCATCATGAATTCGTTCGACTGTTCCCCAAAGTCATCACGGGTGGAGCCGGGGGACGGGAGGAGCGTATCCGGGCGAGCTTCGTTCCGTGATGATCAACAACCTTCGCTGTATGCAACAAAATCGTGCGCTAGCTCACATTCAATGTCAAGAGTGTGACCCGCTAAAGGCAAAGTGTGTAGGTGTTCCTGCCTGGTACTCCAGGGCATGCCAAAAGCCCTGCCGCGGGGACAGGGTGGCCCTGCCCGCGGGCACAGGCCGGCTGCGGGCCCCGTTTTCCGAAAACGGTGCTTCGATGAGGAATACCTCCCCAGGTCTTAGGCCCACCGAAGCACCTTTTACGAAAAACGGGACACCGCTGCTGACTCTGTGCCGTGCCTAGCCCGCGGCTTCCAGGACCTGGGCTTCCGCGGCTTCGGCCGGCAGCGGCAGGGAGGACGATTGCCGGCGTGCGGCCTCCACCGTGTGGAGGAGCAGCAGTGCCGTGGTGACAGACCCCACCCCGCCGGGAACAGGGGTGAGTCCCGCTGCGGTCCCGGTAACGCCGGCTTGGTCCACATCACCCACCAGCGAGCCGTCGGCGAGGACATTCGTGCCGACGTCGACCACGACCGTCCGGGAGGAGACGTGGCTGCCAGTCAGCAGCCCGGCGCGGCCGGCCGCGACCACCACGACATCGGCATCCTTGGTGTAGCGCTCCAGCGGGCCCGATCTGGAGTGGCAGACCGTCACGGCGGCATCGCGGGCCAGCAGGAGGAGGGACAGCGGCTTGCCCACCACGGCGGACCGGCCCACCACCACCACATCCTTCCCCGCGACGGGAACCTGGTAATGGTCCAGGATTTCGACGACGGAGCGGGCGGTCGCGGGAGCAAAAGCCGGCTGGCCGACGGCAAGTCGTCCCAGGCTTAGCGGATTGGCCCCGTCGATGTCCTTTTCCGGGGCGATGAGGCCCACCAGGTGGTGGGTCCGGACTCCTGCCGGCAGCGGGGTCTGCAGGATGATGCCGTGCACGGATGGCTCCGCGCCCAGGTCCCGCAAGGCGCCGGCAAGCACCTGTTCCGTCGCATCATGGCCCAGATCGATGATCCGGCAGCCGACTCCGGCGCGCTCGGCTGCCCGCTCGATGGAGCGGACGTACCAGCGCGTTGACTCATCGGCGGTCGCCAGGACCACCGCCACGACCGGGCGGACGCCGTCCAGGTCAAGGGACCGGACCTGCTCCTTGACTTCCTGTTGGATCAACGCGGCCAAAGGCTTTCCGGAAAGTATTGCAGTACTCAACCCAGAATCCTTTCGCGAACGCGGGCCGAGAGGGCATCTGCCGCCAGGACCACTTTCTCTTCAATGCCGTCCGTCTGCTGGGCAAGCAGCGCGCGTGCCTCCGGATCCTTGACCGCCACGACGTTGATGTCGATGTTGACGCGCGCCGTGGTGGCAGCTGCGCGGGCGGCGTCAGCGGCCGCGGCAACGTCGCTGATGACGTTGGCGTTGGCGACGTCGAAGAGTTCGGTGGCGAGGTCAACGATGCCGCCCGACAGCTCGATGAGCCGGGCAGGGGTTTGGGCCGCCTGGATGAGCGCGGACTGGATTCCGGCCGCCCGGGCGGCCTTGAGTTCATCGGTGCCGGACGGGAGCTTATAGGAGTCGATGACGGCCTGGAAGGCCTCTTCATCTGCTTCAGCCAAGCCCAGCGCGTCGGCGACAAGGTCGTCGGCTGCCTGGGTGATGCGCTGCACCAGCGGTGCGTGCTGTTCGTGTTTGGCGCCGGTGGTATAGCGCGCCACCATGCCCACCAGGGCTGCGCCCTGGGCCGCGTGGAGGGCCGCCGCGGCGCCACCACCCGGCGTCGGCTGCTTTGCGGCCAACCGGGTGAGGTAGCTGCTGACTGTCTCTGAACTGATCATGGTGTTAGCCGCGCAGCCGGGACATGGTGGGGTCGTACAGCGGATCCTGGGTAACGGTGGCCACGATCCGGCGCCCGAAGTACTCGATCTCCACTGAATCGCCGATGGATACCTCCGCGGGGAGGTAGGAGTAGGCAATGGGCTTGCGGACGGAGTAGCCGTAGGCGGCGCTGGTGACGTAACCCACCGCCTGGTCCTTGTAGAACACCGGTTCCTTGCCCAGCACCAGGCTTCGTCCGTCGTCGACCGTCAGGCAGCGCAGGCGGCGCGCGGAGTTTTCCTCGGTGCGTCCCTCCAGGGCTGCCTTTCCGACGAAGTTCTCCTTGGCCATCTTCACCGCGAAACCGAGGCCGGCCTCGAAGGGGTCATGCTCGGTGGTCATGTCGGTGCCCCAGGAGCGGTAGCCCTTTTCCAGGCGGAGCGAACTGAAGGCGGCGCGGCCCGCGGCGATGATGCCGAACGGCTGCCCGGCCTTCCACAGCGCGTCCCAGAGGCGCTGGCCGTTGTCGGCGCTGGTGTAGAGCTCCCAGCCCAGTTCGCCGACGTAGGACAGCCGCATGGCGGTGACCGGGACGCCGCCGATGACCACCTGCTTGGACCGGAAGTACTTCAGTCCGTCGTTGGAGAAATCATCGCTGCTGACCGCGCCGACCACCTCGCGGGCCAGCGGGCCCCAGAGGCCGATGCAGCAGGTGCCGCCGGTGGTGTCGCGGACCTGGACCCAGTCTTCGGCGCTGCCGCTTGCTGTCTGGTGCCGGGCTGCCCGGTCGAAGTAGGCGGTGTCGATGTTGCCGTTGGCGCCGAGTTGGAAGGTGTCCTCGCTGAGGCGGGCCACGGTGATGTCACTGCGGACCCCGCCCTGCTCGTCCAGCAGCAAGGTGTAGGTGACGGCTCCGGGCTTCTTGTCCATTTCCGCGGTGGTCAGTTCCTGCAGCAGCTTCAGGGCGCCGGGTCCGGAGATTTCGAGGCGCTTGAGCGGGGTCATGTCGTACATGGCGACGGCGGTGCGCGTCTTCCATGCCTCAGCCGCGGCAATAGGCGAGCTGAACATGCCGGACCAGGAGTCACGGGCCGGCGGCTGCCAGTCTGCGGGCATCTCCTTGAGGAGCTCGGCGTTGGCCTCGAACCAGTAGGGGCGTTCCCAGCCGCCGCCTTCCAGGAAGTAGCCGCCCAGCTGCTTGTGCCTGGCGTGGAAGGGGCTGACGCGCAGGTTGCGCGGGGAGAGCTTGGGCTGCAGCGGGTGCAGGACGTCGTAGATCTCCACGAAGTTCTGCTGCGAGGTTTCGCTGACGTACTCGGGGGTCAGCTGGACTTCCTCGAAGCGGTGGATGTCGCAGTCGCCCAGGTCGATGGAGGACTTGCCATCCACCAGGAGCTCGGCCACGGCGCGGGCGATGCCTGCCGAGTGGGTTACCCAGACGGCTTCGGCCACGAAGAAGCCGTCCAGTTCCTTGGACTCGCCCACCAGGGAGCCGCCGTCCGGGGTGAAGGAGAAGATGCCGTTGAAGCCGTCCTCGATCTCGCTTTCGCGCAGCGCGGGCAGGATCTGCTTGGTGGCTTCCCACGCGGGGAGGAAGTCCTCGAGGGTGAAGTCCAGCCGGGAGGGCATGTTGTGCTCGCTGATCTCGTCCGGCTTGAAGCTGCCGAGTTCGTCCAGGTCCACGGGCATCGGCTTGTGGGCATAGGAGCCGATGCCGTAGCGGTCGCCGTGTTCGCGGTAGTAGAGGTCCTGGTCCTGGTGGCGGAGGATGGGCAGGCGGGCACCGTTGGGCAGCTCGTTCCTGCCCAGCTGGGCAGGAACCGGGGTGGTCTTGACGTACTGGTGCGCCAGCGGCAGCAGAGGTACGGACATGCCGATCAGTTCGCCGACCTTGGCGCCCCAGAATCCGGCGCAGGAGACGACGATATCTGCCGGGATCACGCCGTCGGGCGTCTGGACCCCGGTGACCCGGCGGCCGGACTGCTCGATGGCGGTGACTTCGGTATTGCCGACGTACTTCACGCCGGCCGCCTCGGTGCGCTTGATCAGCAGCTGGACCGCGCGGGCGGCGCTGGCCAGGCCGTCGCTGGGAACGTGGAGGCCACCCAGGATGTCCTCATCGTTGATGAGCGGATAGAGCTCCTTGCATTCCGCCGGGGAAAGTATGGAGCCTTCGATGCCCCATGCCTGCGCGTAGCCGAGCTTGCGCTTCAGGTCAGCGAGGCGGGTCTCGGTGGTGGCAACCTCCAGGCCGCCCACCTGGTTGAAGCAGCTGACGCCGTCTTCGGTGAGGGACAGCAGTTTCTCCACGGTGTACTTGGCGAACAGGGCCATGGACTTGGAGGGGTTGGTCTGGAAGACCAGTCCCGGGGCGTGCGAGGTGGAGCCGCCGGGCATGTTGAGGGGTCCCTGGTCCAGGACGGTGATGTTGTTCCAGCCGCGCGTGACGAGTTCATCCGCGAGGTTGGTGCCGACGATGCCGGCTCCGATAATGACAATGCGTGGTGACGATTCCAAGGGAGTCTCTCCTGCTGCTTTACGGGTTATGTCTGCGGGCGGGGGCTGCTTACCGGAACACCACGGTGCTGGTCTGGTCCAGCAGTACGCGGTGCTGGCAGTGCCAGCGGACAGCGCGGGAGAGGGCCAGTGCTTCGGCGTCCTGGCCCACGGTGGACAGCTGCGCCGGGCCGTAGGTGTGGTCCACCCGGATGACTTCCTGCTCGATGATCGGACCCTCGTCCAGGTCGGCGGTGACGTAGTGGGCGGTGGCGCCCACTAGCTTGACGCCGCGGTCGTAGGCCTGGTGGTAGGGGCGTGCGCCCTTGAAGCCCGGGAGGAAGGAGTGGTGGATGTTGATGGCCCGGCCCTCCAGTGCCCGGCAGAGATCGTCGGAGAGAACCTGCATGTAACGGGCCAGGACTACGAGGTCGGCCTCGTACTCATCCACCAGGTCCAGCAGCCGGCGCTCTGCGTCCGCCTTGGTGTCAGGGGTGACGGGGACGTAGATGAAGGGGAGCCCTGCTGCTTCCGCCATGGCACGGTGGGTCTCGTGGTTGGAAACGACCGCAACCAGTTCGCCGCCAAGGCTGCCGCCCCGCCAGCGGAAGATGAGGTCGTTGAGGCAGTGGCCGAACTTGGACACCATGACCAGGACGCGCTTGGCGGTCTGGTCGTGGAAGCTGAACTTCATGTCGAACCGGCTGGCGATGCCCGCGAACTCTTCCTCGAGCATGGCAGGCGTGTAGTTGGGGGAGCCGGAGAACGCGGTGCGCAGGTGGAGTGTCTCGCGCAGGCTGTCGTCGAACTGCTGGTGCTCGTCGATATTGAAGCCGCGCTCGAACAGGAACGTGGTGACGGCCTGCACAATTCCTGCCTGCTCCTTGCAGGACAGGGTCAGCACGAACTTCTGCGGCTGCTCTTCTTTGAGTGCCGGCAGGGTGGTGGTTGCTGGGGCTGTTTCGATGAGGGTCATACCCTGCTCCTTCTAGATATATTCAAAAGCAACGGACTGATATATTAGATTGGGTGCCAGCGTATACTGGTCTACAGGCGAGGTCAATAGGTTTTCTGGTTGGGAAGAAGGGGCTCAGCATGGCATTCGAAGCTTTGGCGGTGGCTGATGCCATGGGGAAGAAGTCCCTGGCTGACGTTGCCTATGAGAGCATCCGCGACTGGCTGCTGACCCTTGAAATTAAGCCCGGAGAGCTGCTGAACGATGAGCTCCTGGCCAAGAATCTGGGTGTCGGCCGGACTCCGGTACGCGAAGCCCTGAAGCGGCTGGAGCTGGACCGGCTGGTGAAGACCTACCCACGCCGTGGCACTTTCGCTACCCGGGTGGACGTGACCGACCTTTCCTTTATTTCGGAGATCCGCGCCCAGCTCGAGCCCCTTGCGGCCGCCCGTGCCGCACGGGTGGCTTCCCCCGCGGTCCGGGACGAGCTGCGTGCCACCCTCGAAAAGGTTGAGGCGTTCGATGTCTCTTCGGCAACCGTGACAGAGACGCTGCAGCTCGATGCCCGGGTGCACCAGGGCATCTACGCCGCCGCCGCCAACCCGCACCTGGAAGACATCCTGATCCGCTATGACAACCTGGCAACGCGCATCTGGTGCATGGTCATTGACCGGCTGCCGGACCTGTCACACCACGTTCATGAACACCTCGATCTGCTCCGCGCCGTCATCGACGGGGATGAGGAGCGGGCCGCGGAGCTTGCCCGGGCCCACGTCAGCGGATTCGAAAGCGCGGTCCGGGAGGCGCTTTTCAAGGCCTAGCGCCTTTCGCCCCGGGTACCTGTTGACAGGGAGTGTGACCTGGACCATACTCGAAATCCAGATTGATATATCAATCAAATATCAGTGATGGATTCGAGCGGCGACGGCGCCGGCGATCGGAGTGGCCAGTGGATTCCCGGACAACCCTTGAAGCCCCACGTGATGCCACCGACCCTGACCTCGAACAGGATGGCCAGGGCGGCGGCACGTCGAAAACGGCTCTCGGCCTCCGGGCCGACTGGGCGCGCCTGCCCGGCCGCAGCGTCCAGGTGTGGCTGCGGGGGGAGCACGTGGCCAGCGGGGTGGTGGACCAGGCTGCGGAGGACGGCTCGGTGCTCTGGATCGCCGCCGAGGGCATCAGCACCCGGCGCATTTTCGACAAGTCCTCCGGCTACCAGATCTGGGTGTGACCCTGGAAAACCAAGGGAAAGCGGCCCGGGTACTAAACTCCTCCGGGCCGCTCCCCTTGGTATGGCAATGGGAACGCTTGTCAGCTAAGCCAACCATCCACCACGCTCTGGTGGGCATCCACCCACTTCTTTGCCGCCGCTTCAGGCGTCATGCCGCCTTGGATATCCGTAGCAACCGAATTCTGGTCCTCGTTGGTCCAGGTGAATGCCTTGGCCAGCTTGGCGGCCGGTGAGCCGCTGTCCGCCAGCTTTTTGGACATGACCTTGTTGAGCTTGTAGGTCGGATAGTCGCACGCAACCTTTTCGGGGTTGGCGTCGCAGCCCTCGGTCCACGCCGGCAGGTTCACTTTCTTCAACGGAACCTCGGAAAGGAACCACTGCGGCTCGTAGAAATAGCCGAGAAGGGGTGTCTTGTTCTGCTGCGCAGTCCGGAATGATTGGATGAGGGCCGCTTCCGATCCGGCGAAGACCACTTTGTAGTCAAGGTTCAGGTTCTTCACCAGCGCCTCGTCATTGGTGACGAAGGCGGGATCGCCGTCAAGGACCTGCCCCTTTCCGCCAGACTCTGAGGTGGTGAACATCGAAGAGTATTTATTGAGGTTCTGCCCGTCGGTGATGTCCGGGTACTTCTCGGCCATCCATGGCGGAACGTACCAGCCGATGTGCCCTTCGTTTCCGGTTGGTCCGGCATCGACGGCCACCTTCTGGTCAGTGATGTACTGCTTCGCCAGGTCGGCGTGCCCCCAGTTTTCGATAATGAGGTCCACTTCCCCGGAGGCGAAGCCCTGCCAGGAGACTTGCTCGTTGAGGTCCTTCTGGACGACGCTGCAGCCGAGCTTGTTTTTCGCCACGTAGCTGTAGACGGCTGCGTCGGCGGTGTAACCCACCCACGCGTTCATTGCGACGCTCACGCTGCCGCAGGGTGTTCCCGTGGCAGCGCCTGCCGCAGCGGCCTGGTTTACCGATGCTCCGCCACAGCCTGCGAGGAACAGGGCTGCGGCGGCAGCTCCGGCCATTGCCGGCAACGTGCGTTTTATCAGCCTTTCAGCTTTCTTCATGGTGGGTCTCCTTTTTAGGGCATACGGGACTTCTCGCCTGGGAGCAGGCAAGTTTGCAGGGGCATTGGGGCGTAAGCGGGGGGGTGGGACGCTTACGTGGCGGGCGTGGACGCGGGGATTCTGCGCGTCGGAGCGGCGGCGGCAGCCTGCGTCATCCTGTCCATCATGATTCCGAGGAACACGATGGCCAGGCCGGCGGCAAGGCCCTTGCCGAAGATGGAGCTCTGGACGAAGCCTGCCACGACGTCGTATCCGAGGCCGCCGGCGCCGACCAGGGCTCCTACCACCACCATGGCCAACACGTAGATCAGCCCCTGGTTGGCAGCGAGGGCCAGGGATTGCCTCGCCATGGGCAGCTGCACCTTGGTGATTACCTGCCACGGCGTCGAACCGCTGGCGATCGCCGACTCGACGACAGTCGGTGAGATCGCCGCGATTCCATCGGCGGTGATCTTGATGGCGACCGGGGCGGCGTAGATGATGCCCGCCATGATCGCAGTGAAGCGGGTGGCTCCGAAGAGGCCAAGGAAGGGCACGAGGTAGACGAAGGAGGGCATGGTCTGGCCCGCGTCGAGCAGGGGCCGCATGAGCTGGTCGACGCGGCTGGACCGGCCCATGGCCACGCCAAAGACAATTCCCAAAATCATTACCACGGCGGTGGCAACGAGGGTTCCGGCGAGGGTGACCATGGCGTCGCTCCAGAGTCCGAGGTAGATGATGACCCCCTGGCAGGCAGTGGTTACGGCCGCGAGCTTCCAGCCGCCTAGTGCGTAGGCCACGATGGCGACCACTGCGACGAGGATGAAGAAGGGCGTCTCGGTCAGCAACGACTGGAACGGGTTGAGGATTGTTCCGGTAACGCCTTCACGCAGGGATACCGTGAACAGCGACACGTTCGATTGCAGCCAGTGGCTGGCGGTGTTCACGGCCTGGACGATGGCCGGTCCAACATTGAGGTCCTGGGGAAAGGCTGCTGCCCACAGCATGGTCCTGGACAACTGCACCATGACCAGGACCACAGCCAGCGCGATCCCGAGTAGTCCGGCACGGGCCTTGCGGCCCAGGCGGCGTTTGGCGGCTGCGCCGGGTTCCGCGCGGCGGCTGGCTGCTGTGGTCACCCGGTCCAGCACGATGGCCAGCAGGACGATGGAGAGCCCGGCATTGACTGCAGTACCAACGTCCAGGGACTGCAGGGCCCGGACCACCGTCTGGCCAAGGCCCGGAGCGGCGATCAGGGCGGCGATGGTCACCATGGACAGGGCGGCCATGGTCCCCTGGTTGATGCCCATCACGATGGTCCGGCGCGCCATGGGGAGCTGCAATGTCAGCAGCCGTTGCAGGCCCGTGGTGCCGAGCGAGTCGGACGCTTCGCGGGTGTTATCTGGAATGCGGCGGATACCGTGTGCGGTAAGGCGTATGACGGGTGGAGCAGCGTAGATCACCGTGGCGATCACTGCCGATGCCGGTCCGATCAGGAAGACCAGGGCAAGCGGGGCGAGGTAGACGAAGGTGGGCAGCGTCTGCATGAAGTCCAGCACGGGAGTGATGACCCGGGCTACCCTGCCGTAGATGCCGGACAGTACGCCAAGCGGGACGCCCACCAGCAGGGTCAGGAGCACGGACGTCAGAACCAGGGCGAACGTGTAGGTGGCTTCCACGAACAGGCCTTGAAATCCGAAGAAGACAAAGACCACAGCCGTCAGCAGGGCTACCCGGACGTTGCCGACAGCCAGTGCGATCCAGGTGAGCAGGCCTACCGTTCCCAGCCAACCGATTTCCGGAAGGCGCAGGCCGGTGGACGTTGCTGCGAAGGTGGTGGTAAACAGGTTCGCCACCGCATCCACGGCGGTCCGAAGCGGCGTGAAAAAGTAGAGGAAGACCGGGTTGTCAGCCCGGTTTGCCGCCACCCAGGCGTTGAGTTGGTTCAGCGAGCGGTGCAGGTCCGTCAGTTCCGAGGCTGGCAACGCCAGGGTTGCCGTGCCGTTGAGGAGCAGGAATCCCAGGATCCAGAGTGCGCCGGCGGCCAGCAGGAGGACTGTCCTTCGGCTCGGCCTGCGGCGTGCTTCAAGGATGATGGGGGCAGCCGGGACGGTTTTCTGTTTTTCGAGGAGGGCAGACATCAGGCCGCCGCTTCTGCCGGTTGCAGCACGGAAAGAATGCTGTCGCGATCGATCTGTCCGGTGATCCTGCCGCCCTCTTCGACAAGGACCGGGCAGGCGGAGTGCATGACAGCCGGGATGGCGTCGCGGATGATCATCCTGGAGTTGAGCACTGCTGCATCCCTGGGCGTGGTGTCGGCCAGCGGCCGCGTGATCCATTTAAGGGTCAAGACGTCGGCACGGGGGACTTCCGAGACGAAGTCCTCGATGTACTTGTCCGCCGGGGAGCCTACAAGGTCGTCACCGGTGCCACACTGGACAGGCTCTCCGTTGCGCATGATCAGGATCCGGTCTCCGAGTTTCAGCGCTTCGGCGAGGTCGTGGGTCACGAACACCATGGTCTTGCCCATGTCCTTGTGGAGCCGGATGACTTCTGCCTGCATGTCACGCCGGATGAGCGGATCCAAAGCCGAAAAGGGCTCATCGAAAAGGATGGTGTCCGGATCTCCGGCAAGGGCTCGCCCCAGGCCGACGCGCTGCTGCATACCGCCGGACAGTTGGTCCGGGTAGTGCTGTTCGTAGCCTTTGAGCCCAACCAGTTCAATGATCTCCCGGGCTTTGGTGTGGCGTTCGTTCTTCGCCGTTCCGCGTATCTGCAGTCCATACGAGACGTTGTCCAGGACCGTGCGGTGCGGCAGCAGGCCGAAGTGTTGGAAAACCATCGATACTTTCCGCCGCCGGAGCTCCCGAAGTTCAGCCACGCCTGCCCGCAGGACATCGTTGCCGTCCACCAGGACCTGTCCGGACGTCGGCTCGATGAGCCTGGTAAGGCAACGGATCAGGGTGGATTTGCCTGATCCGGACAATCCCATGACCACGAAGACTTCGCCCTTTGCGACGTCGAAGCCCAGGTTGCGGACCGCGGCTACGCAGCTGGTGCGTTCAAGCAATTCTGCGGAGCCGAGGGTGGCCAGTTCCCGGTTTCCCGGGATCTTCTCTCCCCCTGGTCCGAAGACCTTCCAAAGGTTGCGGACCGATATTGCGGGGCTGTTCATTGCTGTACTCCTGCTTGTGTGGAGGCTGTAATCAATGGCTGGGCCGAAGGCAGAGCTGTGCCAGGTGTTGATGCTTCGCGAATCCGGAGCTGGCACTGGTACCGACGTTGGGGAGGTATTCGGGCCGTGCTTATCAGGGGGAATCTGTGGCAGGAGAGGCACGGCTCCTGTGTGCCTTACCTGCCATTGGGTGACGCTGGTGGGCGGCATGCCCGGTAAAACGGAGTTCTTCTGTCGAAGCTGGTTTCCCAGGAGATGACGCAACGGACTTCGTATTACGCAACAGAGTGATTTATGCCATTCGTATTGTCAAGGCTTTCCGGAGAACGCCGCGATGTTACGGGGCGGCAGATAACAACTGCGCAAGGGTCTTGACACGCCGGCTGTCAGGGCTAAGCATGTTGCATTTAGTGATTCAAGTTGCGCAGGAGGCGCCGCTTGGAGGGTGCTTTCGGTAGGCGCTTGCCGTAGTGGAAGCCCCGGGCAACGGCGTGCAGACAGGCAATGGCCCCGAGCCTTTTGGGATTCGGGGCCATTGTGATGGTGAGTCAGGGGTCTTTCAGCGGTGCGTGTACCCCATATTCGCGCTGACTTTGAGGCCAGCATCCTTGAGGGTTTCCAGTAGGCCCGGGATCTTTTCGGGGTCGAAGCGGAACGCCGGCCCGGAGATGCTGACCGAACCGATCACAGTGCCCTGGTGGTTGTAGACGGGTACCGCCACGGCGTTCAGGCCGATTTCGAACTCCTCACGCACCACGGCGTACCCTTTGGCCGCCACGTCGAGCAGCTGGGCGTCCAGTTCCTTCCGGCTGGTGATGGTGCGGGAGGTGCGCGCCGACAGTCCGGTCTCCTTCAGGATGCGCTCGCGCTCGTCCGCCTCCAGCGCCGCAAGCAGGACCTTGCCGCTGGAAGTGGCGTGCAGCGGGGTCAGGCTTCCCACCCAGTCGTAGGTGGCCAGGGTTGAGGGACCCATGGCCTGGTCCACGTTAACGGCGTAGTTGGAGCGCAGGACAGCGAGGTTGACGGTTTCCTTAAACTGCTCGGCCAGGCTTTCCAGGACGGCCCGTGCCTCACGAACCAGGCTCAGGCGGCCGGGAATAGAGCTGGCCAGGCGAAGGATCCCAAAACCGAGCTGGTACTTCCCGCGCTCGCTGTTTTGATGGACCATCTCGCGCGTCACCAGCGAACCCATCAACCGGGACACGGTGGACTTATGGATCCCCATTTCTTCGGCGATTTCGCTCACGCCCGCATGTCCCTCGCGTGCCAGGATCTCCAGGACGGTCAGGGCGCGCTCCACGGACTGGACCCCGCCGGACTGGCCGCCGTCGGCATCGGTATCGGTTTCCGGTTCATTTTTAGGAGCCATACTTCCTGATCCTATGCCGGTTGATGTGATGGGCGTGACATTGCGTCAGGCTCCCGGCGGTTGCGGCAGCCGGGATTGCCCTAGCTGCCCCGGTAGGTGGAGTAGGCGAACGGGCTTAGGAGCAGCGGCACGTGGTAATGCTCGGGGCCGGTGACCTCGAAGACCAGGTCCACTTCCGGGAAGAACGTCTGCGTCTGCAGGCCCGCGTAATAGGCGCCGGTGGCGAAGTTCAGTTTGTAATGGCCAGGTTCCAGGCGCTCCGGCCCCAGGTCCTTGGCCCGGCCATCGGCGTCAGTGCTGGACGCTGCCAGCTCACGCCAGGTGCCGGCGTCGTTTCGGGAAAGGACGACGGCGACCCCCGCCGCCGGGCGTCCGGCACCGGTGTCGAGAATGTGGGTGGTCACGTGGGAGACGCTCATTCGCTGATCAGTCCTTCGAGCCGCAGTACGGCGATTTCGCGCAGCTGCTGGGCCACGATCCTGTCTTCTTCATCCGCGGAGTTGGTGAGCCGCTGGTTCAGTGCCGCCAGGATGTCCTGGGCGCTGCGTCCGGCGGCCCGGATCAGGAACACGCGGCCGAACTTCTCCTCGTACTCCCGGTTCCCGCGCGCCAGGGCCCCGGCGACAGCAGCGTCGGCCGGGTCCACACCGGCCTGCTCCGAACGGGACATGGAGGCCTCGGTGCTGGCCGCCGTCGGGCGTTCGCCGATCCGGGGGTGGTGGGCCATGGCGGCTTCAACCTCTGGCGGGGTGAAGGGGCTGGCGGCCTGGGCGGCGAACTCCAGGAGCTCACTGCGGGCGGCGAAGGGCCGGGCCCCGGCCACCGCCTCCACCCAGCGGCTGACGTCGATGCAGGGCCGCAGGAGGGCCTGGGCGGAGGCCGTATCCGCGCTGTTGAATTCGGCAAGCTTCATGCTGGCAGTAATCCTTGGGGTGATGCTGGCATCCATGGTGACGGCTATGCGGACGCCGGAGAGTCCGACACCTGCTTGTGGCAATACCACCAGCAGGCTTCCGCATCATGGAACTGTTATTTCAGCATACGCAATATTCAAGGGCAGCTCCTGCGTGCTGTCAAGCACAGGGCATCCGGCTGAGATGTGACTGGCAGCGCTTAGCCCTGCGAGGACGTCCTGGAAAGCACCCAGGTGTTGGTGCCGTCCTGCCGCTCGAAGGTCACTGTAGTCACCAGGGCTTCAATCAGCGCCAGGCCGCGTCCGGACTCGGCGTTGTCGTCCGGGGTGGAGGCCTCCATCGGGCCGAACGGCGGCTTCGCGTGGTAAGCGCTGACCCGTGCCTGCAGCAGCGCCGGCTGCACGGTGGTCTCCACCCCGAGCTCCACCTCCTGCTCACCGGCCGGCTCAGCGTGCTGGACGATGTTCGACGCTGACTCGATGACCGCCGTCGTGAACGTCATCTGGTCCATGTCGTCCACGAAGGGGACGTCCCGCCAGAGGCTGTCGAGGCCGTTATGGACGGCTTCGATGGCGTCCTCGGCAGCCGGTCCGCGGAAGCTGCGCGAGGCCAGGACCTCAGTCATTGCTGAACGCTGCTTCGGCCGTGGGGTAGGCGGTCAGCACCTTGTCCATGCTGGTCAGTTTCAGCACCATGTTCACCTGCGGCTGCACGGCAGCGATCCGGAGGTCGCCCCCGGCCTGGCGCGCGGCCTTGAGGCAGCCGATCAGGGCGCCGAGGCCCGAGGAATCCATGAATGCTGTCTTCTCGAGGTTCACCACGATCCGGTTGGATCCGCCAGCGATCACGTCCGTCACGAACTCGCGCAGCTTCGGCGCGGAGACCATGTTGAGCCGTCCGTCCGCCTTGACCTCCGCGTACGAGTCTTTGACCTCATAACTGAACTCCATCAGGATTCCTCTCTGTTTTCAGGTTCTGCGGCCGGTTCGTACCCCTTATAGAGGACGGCGCGGACCAGGATGCTCATGACCACCAGGTCAAAGACCACCCAGACGACGTTGACCAGGGTACCCAGAGGCTCGGCCAGCCCGGTGGCCAGGCGGACGATCCCGACGACGGCGGCGGCGGCCAGCAGGATGGACACCACGATCTGGGGCCGGATCAGGCTCCAGCTGGGTCCGCCGCTTTGGCGCGCCTTGGGGGTGACGGCAAACCCGAGGGGACGGCCGAACCAAACGTTGCGGGCCGCCGTCGTGCACGCCTTGATCCAGGTGGGGAACAGCGCAAGGCTGTACTGCTGCCCGCGCCAGGTGGGGATCCCGCGGCCGGCCACGGCGAACAGCAGCTGGTTAACCACCATGAACGGGATGAACCGGATGAAGAAGTCCCAGCTGAGGCTGCTGACCGGCAGGATGCCCAGGAGCAGGTAGATGATGGGGGCCGCGAAGTAAATGACCGCAGCGAAGCCGCTGAGATAGGTCCACATGGTGGCGAAGTACATCAGGCGCTGGCCGAGCTTGAGGCCCTTCTGCACCAGGGGGTTCTCCCGCAGCAGCACCTGGATGGTGCCCTGGGCCCAGCGGAGGCGCTGGGTCAGCATGGTGGCGATGTCCTCCGGCGCCAGGCCATACGCCAGGATTTCGTGGTGGTAGACGCTCTCCCAGCCCATGGCGTGCATGCGCATCGCCGTGGCCATGTCCTCGGTGACCGAAATGGTGGCCAGCGGCATCACGGGCTGTGCCTCGTTGCTGCGTTCCACGGTCAGCGCATCCAGCACGGCCTGGACGGATTCCAGGGCACCGAGGGGTGACCAGTCGCGGGCCGACATTCGCTGCACGGCGTCGTCCGCCACCACCGGGACGCCGGACTCGCCCACATGGGCCAGTTCCATGGCAGCGATTTCCTCAAGGTCCGCCTGCAGGGCTGCGACGTCGGCCTGGACCAGGGTCTGCACGGCGGCGTCCACGCGGCGGCGGACCCGGTACGTGACCTCGCTGAGGGGCTGGCCTGCGTCCACTTCCTCCTGTGCTTCGCGGGTGGCGGCCTCCACCTCGTCCAGGACGTCCGCCACCAGGGGCGACTCCACGTCCGCCGACTTCCGGGCCTGCTTGATCGCTGCCCGGGAGGCGGCCAGCGCGCGCCGGATGCTCTTCTCGGTCTCCTTGACGTAGCCCACCAGGCCCAGCTGCATCAGCGCCTCGCGGCGCAGGATGGCGTTGGAGCCGCAGAAGAAGGCGGCGTTCCAGCCGTCCTTGCCCTGCTGGATGGGGCCGTAGAACAGCGGCGCCTGGCTGCCCAGGGGGTCGCTGTCCGGAACGTTGCTGAAGTACTGGGGTGTCTGGACCAGGGCCACCCGGCGGTTGTTGAAGTAGCCCAAAGTCTTTTCCAGGATGTCCGGCTCGGGGATCTGGTCCGCGTCCAGGATCAGCAGGAACTCACCGTGGGTGACCATGAGGGCGTTGTTGAGGTTGCCCGCCTTGGCGTGCCGGGGCAGGTCCTTGGTCCAGTCCCCGCTCCGGGTGACGTAGCCCAGGCCATGCTGTTCGCACAGGGCCTTGAGCTCGGGCCGCGCGCCGTCGTCCAGGATCCAGGTGCTGTGCGGGTGCCGGATTTTCTGGGCCGCCAGTGCGGTGGTGAGGACCATGTCCAGGTCCTCGTTGTAGGTGGTGATGAAGACATCCACGGTGGCGTCGTGTGGCGGCTCCGGGGCACCCTTGCGGATTTTCAGGTTCCACACCGTCATGCCGAAGAGCATGACGTCGATGAGGCTGTAGGTTTCGGCCGCCACCAGGGGGAGGGCGATCCACCAGGCGTCCCAGTTGAGCGAGGACATCCAGCGCCAGGCAATGTAGTTCAGGCCGGTCAGGACAGTCAGCACCACCACCAGGCGCGTCCAGAAGCGGGTCACGCGGCAACTCCGTGGGGGAGGCGGCGGACCACGACCACCGTGACGTCGTCCTCGGCGGTCTCTGCAGGAGCGAGGGCCAGGATGGAGTTGGTGGCTTCCTGCGCCGAACCTGCCGCCTGCGTGGCCTGCCGCACGGCGTCGGTGAAGTCCTCGACCGACTCAAAGACGTCCAGCACGCCGTCACTGACCACCACCAGCGAGTCGCCGGGTGCCAGTTCCAGTTTGGCCTGCGGCCATTGCGTCCCCGGCCAGGCTCCCACCGGTGGTCCGCCCGAGGGGAGGCGGTCGGCCGGCCCGGCGGGCTGGACGTGCAGTGCCAGGCCGTGCCCGGCGTCGACGTAGCTGACGTTGCCGGACGCTGCGTCCAGGCGGGCGTGGAACAGGGTCACGAAGGAGTTGGAGGAGTCCAGGTCCGCGGCGATCGCCTTGCTGGCGGAGGCGAACCCGGCGTCGAGGTCCTGGCGCAGGCCGGTGGAACGCATGACGGCGCGGACAGTGGCCGCGATCAAAGCGGCGCCCATGCCCTTGCCCATCGCGTCAGCGAAGGTCAGGTGGAGCCCGTCAGGGGTTTGGTACCAGTCGTAGAAGTCGCCGCCCACGTTGCGGGAGGGCCGGAAGAGGCCTGCCACGTCGTAGCCGTCCACCCGGATGTCCTCTTTCGGCAGGAGGCTTTGCTGCACCTCCGTGGCGCGTTCCAGTTCGCCCCGGGCAGCGGACTCCGCGGCGGCGGAGGGCCGGCGCCGGAACAGGGCATTGATCCTGGACTGCAGTTCACGGGGGCTGAACGGCTTGCTGATGTATTCGTCGGCGCCGTTGTCCAGGCCGGTCAGCTTGTCCAGTTCGTCTGCCCGGGCGGTGAGCATCACGATGAACGCGTCCGAAAATTCGCGCAGGAGCTTGCACACCTCCAGCCCGTCAAGGTCCGGCAGGTTCAGGTCCAGCGTCACCAGGTCCGGCTTGCGGCGGCGGACTTCCTCCACGCCCGGCAGGCCGGCGCCCGCGTGGGTGACATCGAAGCCCTGCTTGACCAGGACACGGACCAGCAGTCCGCGGATGTCCGGATCATCTTCGATGACCACCGCACGGCACGATTCGGAGGGAGAGACCATGCTCTACTTCTACCGTATTAAGGCGCACAGGGCATGTCTTAGGCTTCACAGTTTCCGGTGACGTCGCTGACAAGTGCATCGTGCGGGAACCACGCACACCCCGATCTTGCGGGAATCTTGGGGTCCGCTTGCCGGGACGTTGAGGAACGCCGGTCACACTCGACATAACGCAGCAGCTTTCCAGGAACCAGGGTACGACGACGACCGCGCGGAAGCTGACAAGGTTGCGGAAGGCGGGGAAGCCAATGGAACACGTAAAACAAAACGGAATGGACAAAGCCAGGGCTTTCCTGCGCGTCTTCTTCCACTCACGGAAGGTGCGGGCCGCTGCCAGGGAACTGGAGCAGGCCCTCGCCGAATCCCGGGAGGTCTCCAGTTGGCCCGGGGACCGGCTGCAGGTGGGGGAACACATGTCCAGGCAGGTGGAGAAACTCACGCATCGGCTCAAGCTGGAGACCGAGGCGCATGGCAGGCTGGAGGGCCTTTTAAAGACTGCGGGCCGAGGGCATTCCGTACCCGCCTTGTAGGTGCCACACTTAGCAGCAATCGATTGGCTGGGGATAGTCAGGAGATTGCTGTGAGTTTGTTTGTCGGTTGGTCGTACCTGATGGCTGGACTCATGACCATGGACGCGATGCTGCTGGCGTTGTGGGCCATGGAAGTCGATTGGCGAAAGTACTGGCGCCGGAAGTAGCGCTGTTATTCCAGTTGCAGCCGCATCAGCACCCGGGGGAAGCCGTTGAGCACCGAGGTGGTGTCCGCAGCCTTGGTGAAGCCAGCAGCCTCGAAGAGCTTGCGGGTACCCACGTATGCCATGGTGAGGTCCACCTTGTGGCCGCCGTTGTCCACGGGATAGCCCTCCACTACGGGCGCCCCGTAAGCGCGGGCCATGGCGACGGCACCGGCCAGCAGATGGTGTGAGATTCCCTTGCCGCGGTGGCCGGGCCGGACGCGGAGGCACCACACCGACCAGGCGTCCTGGTCGTCAACGTGGGGAACCCGCCTGTTGCGGGCGAAGCTGGTGTCCGCCCGAGGGTGCACCGCTGCCCACCCGACCGGTTCGCCGTCGTCGTACGCCACCACGCCTGGCGGCGGATCCTGCGTCACCAGCTCCCGGACCAGTTCCCCGCGCTCTTCGCCCCGCAATGACACGTTTTGCTTCGAGGGAATCCGGTAGCTCAGGCACCAGCAGACGGTGGCGTCGGGCCGTTTGGGGCCCACGAGGATCTTGACGTCCTCGAAGACCGTTGCGGGTCGCACCTCAATGGCCATGCTGCGATCCTAGCCGCCGCTGGCCGGGAACCGCCTGCCGGGCTGATCTCCACTGTTGGCTCCTGTTGCCCGTCACTACACTGGGACGCATGACCCAGCAGGAACCGGGCAGTGCTGCCGCGGATCCGGATACCGTTGCCGCCGCCCTGCGAACGCCGGCTGAGCGCTCCCGCACCTTCGCCGGAATCCTGGTCAACACGGCTTTGGCCAACATCACCACCAGCTACCTGTGGTTCGCGCTGACGTTCTGGCTGTACCTGGAGACGCGCAACGTGATTGCCACGGGTGTGGTGGGCGGCGCCTACATGCTGCTGATTGCCCTGTCCAGCATCAGCTTCGGCACGTTCGTGGACCGCTGCCGGAAGCTGGCCGTGATGCGGTTCGCCGCCGCCTTCACCTTGGTGATGTTCTTAGTGTCAGGGGTGATGTTCCTGCTCACTCCTGCCCCGTCCCTGCTGGACCTGGGGCAGCCGTGGTTCTGGATCTTTACGCTGATCATCCTGATCGGCGCCGTGGTGGAGAACATGCGGAACATCGCCCTGTCCACCACGGTGACCATCCTCATCGAGCCGGAGCGGCGGGCGAATGCCAACGGATTGGTGGGAATGGTGCAGGGGCTGATGTTCATCGTCACCTCCCTGCTGTCCGGGCTGTCCATTGGGTTGCTGGGCATGGGCTGGACCATCGCCGTCGCGCTGGTGCTCACGGCGCTGGCTGCGGCGCACCTGCTGACCCTTCGGATGCCCGAGGAGGTACACGTGGCGGCATCGGATGCCCATGGCGGCTTCGACCTTCGGGGTTCGTTCACTGCCGTCCTGGCCATCTCGGGGCTGTTCGCGCTGATCGTGTTTTCCACGTTCAACAACTTCATCGGCGGCGTCTACATGGCGCTGATGGACCCCTACGGGCTGGAGATGTTTTCGGTGGAGATGTGGGGTGCCGTCTTCGCGGTTGGATCCACGGGATTCATCATCGGCGGCGCGCTGATCGGGAAATTCGGGCTCGGCGCCAACCCGTTGCGGACCCTGCTGGTTGCCGTGGCGGCCATGGGAGTGCTCGGCGCCGTGTTCACGCTGCGGGAGTGGCCATGGCTCTACATCCTGGGGATCTGGCTGTACCTGGTGCTGGTGCCATTCGTGGAGGCCGCTGAACAGACGGTCATCCAGCGGATGGTGCCGCTGGAACGGCAGGGACGCGTCTTTGGCTTCGCCATGGCCTTCGAGTCCGCCGCCGCTCCCGTCACGGCGTTCCTCATCGCCCCCATTGCCCAGTACTGGATCATCCCGTACGCCCGGTCCGCGGACGGTGCCGCGCTCCTGGCGCCACTCCTGGGCGAGGGCACCTCGCGCGGCATCGCCCTGGTATTCCTGGTGGCCGGGATCATCATGATCCTGGCCGCCCTGCTCGCCTTCCTTTCCCCGGTCTACCGCCGGGTGTCGGCGTCGTATGCGCAGGCGGCAATGGAAACTGCGGATTAAGCCCGGACGCCCAAGCACGCAAGGTGCTGGGGCGTCCGTGGAAATGTTGCGGGAAATGGTGGCGGGTTTAGATTCCCAGGGCTTCCTTGAGGCGGGCGACGTGGCCGTCGGCCTGCACCTGGTACTGGGCCAGGGTGACGTTTCCTTCAGGGTCCACCACAACCGTGGAGCGGACGATGCCCTCATGGATTTCGCCGTGGACCAGCTTTTCGCCCCAGGCGCCGTAGGCCAGGGCAACCGCGTGGTCGGGATCGGACAGGAGGGGGAAGGTGAGGGAGAAGTCGCCGCTGAAGCCGGCCAGGGCTTCCTGGGCGTCCGGGGAGATGCCGACTACCTCGTAGCCCTTGCCCTGCAGGGAGGCCAGGCTGTCGCGGAAATCGCAGGCTTCGGTGGTGCAGCCGGGGGTTGCCGCCTTCGGGTAGAAGTAGACAATGACGTTCTTGCCACGGTAGTCGGCCAGCGAGGTCTCGCGGCCCTGGGCGTCCCGGAGGGTGAAATCAGGAGCCGGGGTACCGGGCTGAAGCTTGGTGGTCAGGGTGGGGCTCATGGCGTTCCTTTGTAAGACTCGGTCAGTGATGGCCAAACATCAAGTGAAGCGGGTCACCGCTTACTGATACAAACCAGCGCGTCATATGCAGTATTCCGCCGGACCCCGAACGGCTGCGTGCGGGCCCGGCACAAACTGGTAGCCGCCGCCGCGGACGGTGGCCACGGCGTGGCGGGCATTGCCCAGTTTCTTGCGGATCCTGCCCACGTAGACGTCGATGGAACGGGCGGTGGCGCCGGGAAAATCCAGCGATTCCAGGAACTCCTGCAGTTCCTCGCGGCCTACCGTGCGGGACAGGTGCGTCACCAGGTAGCGCAGCACCTTGTATTCGACGCCGGTCAGCGCCACCGGGCTGCCGTCCAGCAGGACGGAGTCGGCGGCAAGGTCCACGGCGACCCGGCTGACGGGGCCGGCCGACGGCGGCAGGCGCGTGCCGCCGTCGGGCCCGGTTGCGCCGGGGTTCTCCGCTGCGGAAGGAGCGCGAGAGGAGTCGGCTGCGGCTCCTTCCGTCCCGGCGGAGACCCCGGACATGGGGGCTCCGGCGGCAGGCCAATGGACTTCCGCCTCCGGAGCAGTTTCGAGGGCCCTGGCGAGGACCATTTGGGCGGCGTGGCGCAGGAGGTCCGGGGTGGTTCCTTCGGCCGGAACCACCCAGACGGCCAGCCCGTGGGCGGTGGCCCGCCGGGCCGGAACCGGCTGATGGACCCGATGCGGTACCGCCGTCCGGGGATGGTGTGCTTCCACTGCCATGGCGCGTCCCTAGACGCCGCCGCGGCGGATCAGCCTGCCCGTAGGGGTCTGGCCGTCCACTGCGGCACCGCGGAGGAAGGTCTTGCGCACCACGCCGGACAGGGCCTTGCCGTCGTACGGGGTGATGGGGTTCTTGTGCTTGAGCTTGGACACGTCCACCACGAAGGCCTCGTCGGGGGCGAACACGGCAAAGTCGGCGTCGTAGCCCAGCGCCAGCTGGCCCTTGTTGGTGAGCCGTGCGAGGTTGGCAGGCCGTTCCGCCATCCAGGACACCACCTGTTCCAGCGGGATGCCGCGGTGCCGCGCCTCGGTCCAGATCAGGGACAGGCCCAGCTGCAGGGAGGAGACGCCGCCCCAGGCCACGGCGAAGTCTCCGTTCTCAAGGTCTTTCAGGTCCAGCGTGGAGGGGGAGTGGTCTGAGACGATGCAGTCGATGGTGCCGTCCAGGAGGCCCTGCCACAGCAGCTCCCGGTTGGAGGCCTCGCGGATGGGCGGGCAGCACTTGTAGGCGGTGGCGCCGTCCGGGATTTCCTCCGCCATCAGGGTCAGGTAGTGCGGGCACGTTTCCACGGTGAGCTTGACGCCGTCGCGTTTTGCGCTGGCGATCATGGGCAGCGCATCCGACGACGACAGGTGCAGGATGTGCGCACGCGCACCGGTCCAGCGCGCCCGCTCAATGACCTCGGCAATGGCCTTGTTCTCGGCGCCACGGGGGCGGGAGGCCAGGAAGGTTTCGTAGTGGTCCCCGCCCGGGTGCGGTGCCCGGTCGATGGCGTGCGAGTCCTCGGCGTGGACGATCATGAGCGAATCGAAGGACTTCAGCTCGGCCATGTCCTCCTCCATCTCGTCCGCCTCGAGGTGCGGGAACTCGTCCACGCCGGAGTGCAGGAGGAAGCACTTGAAGCCGAAGACGCCTTCGTCGTGCAGCGGACGGAGGTCGGCCTTGTTGCCGGGGATGGCGCCGCCCCAGAACCCGACGTCGATGAACGCCTGGTCCTCGGCCACCTCGCGCTTGAGCTTGAGGTTTTCCACGGTGGTGGTGGGCGGAACGGAGTTCAGCGGCATGTCGATGATGGTGGTGACGCCGCCGGCTGCCGCGGCGCGGGTGGCTGAGGCGAAGCCCTCCCATTCGGTGCGGCCGGGCTCGTTGACGTGGACGTGGGTGTCCACCAGGCCCGGAAGCAGCGTCTCGTCGTCGGCCAGTTCGATGACCTCGGCGCCGGCCAGGCCGTTGCCCAGCGGCTCGATGGCCACGATCCTGCCGTTGCGCACCCCCACTTCGCGCGGGGCGATGCCGGCGGTGGTCAGGATGCGCCGGCCACGGATGACGAGGTCAAAGCGTTCTTCAGACACGGAGGTCCTCCTTGGTACTTGCGGTGGCAGGCCTGTTGGCCGCCAGCCCCGCACTGATCTGGGTGCCAAGCTGCTCCAGCAGCGGCCCTGCCTCTGCTATGCACCTGTCTACATCGGTTTCGAGCGCCGTCAAAGCATGGATGTCCTCGAACCCGGCAGCCGCGGCCTGGTCCTGGTCCAGGGTGGTCCGGCCGCAGACGGCGACGACGGGAACACCCTGGCCTGCCGCTGCCCGGGCGACACCCATCGGCGTCTTGCCCAGCAGGCTCTGTTCGTCCAGGCTGCCTTCGCCCGTGATCACCAGGTCGGCACCGGCCAGGCGGTCCGCCAGCCCCGTGAATTCAAGGACGACGTCGATGCCTGGCCGCCGCGTTGCGGCCAGGACGGCGATGGCGGCGTAGCCCACCCCGCCGGCTGCCCCGGCTCCTGGAGCCTCGGCAGCCTTGACGGCGCGGAATCCGATTTCCCTGGCCAGGACTTCGACGAACCTGGCCAGGGCGGCGTCGAGCATGCCGACGTCTTGTTGCGCGGCGCCCTTTTGCGGACCAAACACCGCCGCGGCGCCCTGGGCACCGAGCAGCGGGTTGTCCACGTCGGACGCCAGCACAAAGCGGGTGTCCACCAGGCGGGGCTCGAAATCGGTGAAATCGATGCTGTGCAGGTTGGCCAGCGCAGCCCCGCCCGGGGAGAGTTCGTTGTTCCTGCTGTCCAGGAACCTGGCGCCGAGGCCCTGCAGGAGGCCCGCGCCGCCGTCGGTATTGGCACTGCCGCCCACACCGAGGATGATCCGGCGGCAGCCGGCGTCCAGCGCTGCGCGGATGAGCTGTCCGGTGCCCAGGCTGGTGGCCGTGGTGGCATCCGCCGAATCCGGACGGCGTCCGTTCCGGACGCTTGGCACCAGGGCGAGCCCGGAGGCCGTCGCCATCTCGATCACGGCCTCGTGGCCCCTGACCGCGAAGTCCGCCTCCACCGGCTGTCCGGTGGGGCCGGTGACCGTTGCCGTGCGGCGGGTGAAGCCGGAGCCGACGGCGGCGTCGAGGGTACCCTCGCCGCCGTCGGCCACCGGAATCCGGACGATGTCCAGGTTTCCGCCGGCCCCGCGCTGCAGGCCCTTTTCCAGGTGGCTGCACACCTCCGGGGCTGACAGCGAACCCTTGAATTTGTCCGGGGCAATCACGATCCGCATGGTTAGGCCTGCAGAGCCAGGATGGCGGTGGGAGCGTCGGCGGCGGATTCCGCCAGTTCCTCGAACTCGTTCACGGCGTTGATTTCCACGCCCATGGAGATGTTGGTGACCTTTTCCAGGATCACCTCCACCACCACGGGAACCCGGAATTCGCCCACCAGGGCCTTCGCCTTGTCGAACGCGGCCGCGAGGTCGCTGGGGTCCTCCACGCGGACGGCCTTGCAGCCCAGGCCTTCGGCCACCTTCAGGTGGTCAACGCCGTAGCCGCGGGTGTCCTCGGACAGGTGTGAGCTGTTGATGTTCTCGAACGCCAGGGACACGTTCTGCTCCATGTTGAAGCCGCGCTGCGACTGCCGGATCAGGCCCAGGTAGGAGTTGTTCACCACCACGTGGATGTACGGCAGGTTGAACTGCGCGCCCACGGCCAGTTCCTCGATCATGAACTGGAAGTCGTAGTCACCCGAGAGGGCCACCACGGTCTGGTCCGGGTTGGAACGGGCGACGCCGAGGGCTGCCGGGGCGGTCCAGCCCAGCGGGCCTGCCTGGCCGGCGTTGATCCACTTGCGCGGACCGAAGACGTGCAGCATCTGCGCGCCGGCGATCTGGGACAGTCCGATGGTGGACACGTAGGTGGTGTCGCGGCCGAAGGACTTGTTCATCTCCTCGTAGACGCGCTGCGGCTTGATGGGGATGTTCTCGAAGTGCGTCTTGCGGTGCAGGGACGCCTTCCGGTCTGCGCATTCGGCAACCCAATCGCTGTAGTCCGGCAGGGACCCGGCGGCTTTGCGCTCCTTGGCGAGCTCTACCAGCCCGGCCAGCGCCGCACCGGCGTCGGACGCGATGCCCAGGTCAGGGGAGAACACGCGGCCGATCTGGGTGGGCTCGATGTCGATGTGCACGAACTTGCGGCCGGCGGTGTAGGTGTCCAGGCCGCCGGTGTGGCGGTTGGCCCAGCGGTTGCCGATGCCGATCACGAAGTCGGACTGCAGGTAGTTCTCGTTGCCGTAGCGGTGGCTGGTCTGCAGGCCCACCATGCCGGCCATCAGCTGGTGGTCATCGGGAATGGTGCCCCAACCCATCAGGGTGGGGATGACCGGAACGTTGAGGGTCTCGGCAAGCTCAACCAGTTGCGCGGAGGCGCCTGCGTTGATGATGCCGCCGCCGGCCACGATCAGCGGGTGCTTGGCGGCGAGGAGCATGTCCAGGGCCTTTTCCAGCTGTTTGCGGGATGCCTTGGGCTTCTCGACGGGAAGGGGCTCGTAGGCGTCGATATCGAATTCGATCTCGGCCATTTGCACGTCGATGGGCAAGTCCAGCAGCACGGGGCCCGGGCGGCCGGAACGCATCAGCTGGAAGGCCTTCTGGAAAGCGCCGGGAACCTGGCCGGGTTCCAGGATGGTCATGGCCATCTTGGTCACGGGCTTGGCGATGGACTCGATGTCCACGGCCTGGAAGTCTTCCTTGTGCAGCTTGGCCACCGGAGCCTGGCCGGTGATGCAGAGGATGGGGATGGAGTCGGCCCAGGCGGCGTAGAGACCGGTGACCATGTCTGTACCGGCGGGACCGGAGGTGCCGATGCAGATGCCGATGTTGCCGTCCTTGGCGCGGCTGAAGCCGTCGGCCATGTGGCTGGCGCCCTCAACGTGGCGGGCCAGGGTGTGGCGGATGCCGCCGTGGGCGCGCATTGCGGAATAGAAGGGGTTGATGGCGGCGCCTGGCAGGCCGAACGCCTCGATGGCGCCTTCCTTTTCCAGGATGGCCACCGCTGCATCAACGGTACGCATCTTGCTCATGGGGTGCTCCTTGAAAGCTTGGGAAGTCTGTTTTTGGGTGTGCTGAAGGAAGGCCCGGCGGTCGCGGGGCACTTTGGGAGTGTCGGCGTCGCAAATTACGACGGCGGCCGGCGTGTCCGTGTCAATGTGCCCCGTTTTCGGGGCGGCCGGCTGGGCGGCGTGAGGGTTACTTCCGGCCGCTGAGCTGGAGGACCTGCTTGAAGAGTCCGGAGTGGTCCAGTGCGCCGTCGCCCTGGTTGACGGTGGCGGCGACGAGCTGGGCGGCCACGGCGCCGAGCGGGATGGCGACATTGGCTTCGCGGGCAGCTGAAGTGACGATGCCCAGGTCCTTGTGGTGCAGGGCCAGGCGGAAGCCGGGGTCGAAGTTGCGGTCCAGCATCTTCTGCCCCTTCTGGTCGAGGACCTTGGAGCCGGCCAGGCCGCCGCCGAGGACCTTGAGTGCGGCGTCGGTGTCCACGCCATAGGCCTCCAGGAAGGCGATGGCCTCGCCGAGGACCTCGATGTTGACGGCGACGATCAGCTGGTTTGCAGCTTTAACGGTCTGGCCGGAGCCGGATGGGCCCACATGGACGATGGTCTTGCCGACGGCGTTCAGGACGTCCTGGGCGTCGTCGAAGTCCTGTTTGTCGCCACCCACCATGATGGAGAGGACGGCGTCGATGGCGCCCTGTTCGCCGCCGGAGACCGGGGCGTCGAGGGGGCGGATGCCGGCTTCCTTGGCGTCTGCGGCGAGGCGGACGGCGACGTCCGGGCGGATGCTGGAGGCGTCGATCCAGAAGGTGCCCTGCTTGGCGTTGGCGAAGACTCCGTCGGGGCCGCTGACAACACCCTCAACGTCGGGGGAGTCCGGCACCATGGTGATGACGACGTCGGCCTCTTTGACGGCGTCCGCGATGCTGGTGGCGCCCTGGCCGCCTTCGGAAACCAGCTTGTCGATCTTGTCCTGGCTGCGGTTGAAGCCGGTGACGGTGTGGCCGGCCTTGACCAGGTTGATGGCCATGGGCAGGCCCATGATTCCGAGTCCGATGACTGCAACGTTGCTCATGATGGTTCTCTTTCTGAAGTCTTGAGGTCTTGCGTGTGTGCGGCGGTGGTTAGCGGGCGGCGTGTTCGCGGATGGCCCAGCTGAAGGCGGTTTCCTGCGGTTCCTTGTACTCGAGGCCGATGTAGCCCTGGTAGCCGAGTTCGCGGCTGCGGGAGATCCATTCGCCGAGGGGAAGGGTGCCCGTGCCCGGGGCGCCGCGGCCGGGGTTGTCGGCGATCTGGATGTGGCCGAAGTCCTTGGCGTGGTTTTCGATGACGGATTCGACGTCGTCGCCGTTGACGGCCAGGTGGTAGAAGTCGGCGAGCAGCTTGATGTTCCCGGCGCCGGTCTCTTCCTTGACGCGGGAGATGACGTCGAGTGCATCGTTGGCGGTCAGGAGCGGGTATTTGGGTGCGCCGCTGACGGGTTCGAGCAGGACGGTGCCGCCGATGCGGGCGACCCCTTGGGCTGCCGCTGCCAGGTTCTTGACGGCGAGCTCGTCCTGTTCTTCGGGGGTGAAGTCGTCCTGCCGGTTGCCGTAGAGGGCGTTGAACGCCTTGCACCCAAGGCGTTCGCCGATGCCGGTGACGACGTCGATGTTGTCCTTGAACTCAGAGCAACGGCCCTTCCAGGAAACCAGGCCGCGGTCGCCGCCGGGCATGTTGCCGGCGTTGAAGTTCAGGCCCGTGAGCTGGACGCCGGCGTCCGTGATGGCGTTCTCGAACTTGGTGATTTCGCTGTCGGCCGGGACGGAGGACTCGAAAGGCCACCAGAACTCAACCGCGTCGAAGCCGGCTGCCTTGGCTGCGGCGGGGCCCTCGAGCAGGGGCAGCTCCGTGAGGAGGATGGAGCAGTTCACTGTGTACGTCATCGTAGGTCCTTCCGAGGAGGGGCTTTGATCTATCTTCCTTTGCTTCCGGCCTGGTCACCGTTTCCGCTTTGTGGAATTTAGATTCTGCTTTATGAAAAGTGTAGGGAAGTAGGGCGGGGGTAGTCAAGGGGAGTCGTGGGCAGGAGACTGGTAGCAGGTACGCCCGCCCACCGTGAAGGAACTGGAGCGATCATGACCGCTGCCCGCCTCCGGCTTCTGGCCTGGCTCATTGCCCTGATGGCCTTCCTTGCCGGCTGCACGTCCGGGATGGGCTCTGGGCAGGCCGTGTCTGGATCCGCGGCCCCTTCACCTGGGGCGACCGCGACGGTGCCCACCCCGGCGGCCGGTTCGGCAAGCTCCGCGCCGGATGCGGCCGACGTCGCCCTCGCTCCTCCGCAGGCGCCGGTCCCAGTGGCAGTACCTGACTCGACATCGGCTGCCCCGCCGGCTCCCGCCCCCGCACCCCAGCCGTTCGCCCTCAACCTGTACCGGGAAGGCGACTTCGTCCCGCAGTACACATTCGACTGGTGCGTTGCAGCGAGCATCCAGATGGCGCACAACCTGATTGACGATACCGGCGGCGGCACTTGGGCCGACCGCACGCAGCAGAGTGAGCTGTGGGAGAGGGCCCGCGCCCACTCCTCGGACTCGTTCAACGGTGCCAATCCCTTTGGCTGGGCGCAGGTGCTGACGGAGGCTGGCATGGGGCCGTACGCGGTGGTGAGCGTCCCGGACTATGGGGAAGCGGTGCGGACGGCGGCGCGTGCCATCACGGAGACGGGCAGGCCGGTGGGCCTGGTGATGTGGAGCGGCCGCCACGCCTGGGTGATGAGCGGATTCGAATCGGTGGGCGACCCACGCCAGTTCCCCGATTTTTCAGTGACCGGCATCCGCGTCCTCGATCCGCTCTATCCCTACGGCAGTGGCCAGTGGGGCCCGTCGCCGGCGCCTAATACCCTGCTGACTCCGGAGCAGCTGGCCACGCAGTTCGTGGTCCGTGAACCGCGGCGCTGGAGCAGTGGCCTGGCCACCGGCTACCTCCTGGTGCTTCCAACCGCGGCGTAGCCAGGCCGCCACCAAACCTGCCTGCCCTTCGATTCGGCCGCCCTTCGATCAGGCTGCCGCGAATCCCCGGAAACGCCAAACATCCCCGGCGCGGAAAACCGCGCCGGGGATGTTTGTTGGGAATCCGTGAGCTAGTGGGTCAGGTCCTTGCCCTTAGTTTCAGGAATCGTGAACACGAACGCTGCGCTGACCACCAGGAGCAGCACCGCGTAGATGTTGAACACCTGCGGCGCCCCGAGCGAGGATCCCAGCCACTGCTGCAGGTACGGGGCGGTACCGCCAAACACGGCCACGCAGATGGAGTAGGGGACGCCGACGCCCACAGTGCGGATGGAGGTGGGGAACAGCTCGGCGTACACGGCCGGAACAATGGCGGCGCTCGCGGCCACGAAGATCAGCATCACGGACATGCTCACGGCCAGCTGCCAGGCGGAGTCCTTCAGCAGCCAGGTCATGGGGAAGTGCAGCACCGCTGATCCGATTGCGCCGGCCCAGAGGACCTTCTTGCGGCCGATCCGGTCCGAGAGCTTTCCCCACACCGGCAGGGCGGCGATAAAGACGATGTTGGCGATCACGCCGGCCCACAGTGCTTCGCCGCGGTCGATCTTCAGTGCCGTGGTGGCGTAGCTGGGCGCAACGACGCCCCAGATGTAGTAGATGACCGTCAGGCCCACGGTCAGTCCGATGACCTGCATGGCCTGCTTGCGGTAGCGGACAATCTGCGGCCAGATGGGAGCGCGCTTGGTAGTGACCGCCTCGTCCTGGAACGCTTCGGTCTCGTGCAGGCGCGACCGCATGATCAGCGCGTACAGGCCCATGGCGGCGCCGATCAGGAAGGGGATCCGCCAGCCCCAGGCGTTCATCGCCTGGGTGCTCAACGACATGTTCAGGACGGCGCCCAGCAATGTGCCGAACAGGATGCCCACGGTACCGGACGTGTAGATCAGGGTGGCCCAGAAGCCGCGGTGCTCCTTGGGTGCCATTTCGGACAGGTAGGTCTGCGACGACGGCAGCTCGCCGCCGTGCGCCAGGCCCTGCACCAGCCGGGCCACCAGCAGCATCAGCGAGGCGAACGCGCCGACACTGGCGAACGTGGGGGCGACGCCGATCATCAGGCTGCCGAGCGAGGCAAGGCCTACGGCGAACGTCATCGAGGTCTTCCGTCCCACCCGGTCGCCGATCCAGCCGAAGAGGAAGCCGCCGAAGGGCCGGGCCACGAAGCCGACGGCGAAGATCGCCAGGGTGGACAGTACGGCCGACGCCGGGTCCTCCTTGCTGAACAGCTGGCTGGCGATGAAGGGGGTGAAAGTGGCGTAGATGGCCCAGTCGTACCATTCAACGGCGTTGCCGATGCCGGTGCCGACGACGGTCTTGGCTTTGGACATGCGCCCCGCCCGGGGCTTGTTTACTGCAACGGACATGGTCTTCTTCCTGGTCATTTCGTTCTTGGATGGGGGCAGCAGCACTGCAACCGGATAGGGGAGGGGCGCCTATGCGGCCCGGGAGAGCGTGGCCAGCCGAGAGATGGCGAGTTCTGCGTAAAGTGCGGCGCCGTCCCCCAGCACGGCGTCGTCGAACGTTGCGTACGGTGAGTGGTTGAAGGGTGAAGCGGTGTGGTCGGCGCCCGGTGCAACGGCGCTGAGCCCCACGAAGGTGCCGGGCACCTCCGCCAGCACCCGGGAGAAGTCCTCGGAGCCGCTGAGCGGGGTGGCCCAGCGTGAGAGGCGGCGCTCGCCGAACAGTTCGGTGATCACTTTTTCGGCGGTGTGGGTTTCGTCTTCGCTGGTGATGGTGAGGGGGTACTCCTGCAGGTAGTCGACGGCGACCTCCACGCCGTGCGCGGCTGCAATCCCCTTCAGCAGGCGGGGAATGGCGTCCATCATCTTCAGGCGGGATGCTTCCGAGAAGGTCCGGATGGTTGCTTCGATGCGGGCCGACTCCGGGATGATGTTCCGTTTGGTCCCCGCGTGCAGCACGCCCACGGACAGGACCACGGGATCGAACATGTTGAACTGGCGGGTGACCATGACCTGCAGGGCCGTCACCATCTCGGCAGCCACGGTGACGGGATCCTTGGCCGAGTGCGGAGCCGAACCATGGCCGCCGGCGCCGAGTACCGTGACTTCCAGCCCGTCCGAGGCGCTGAGCATCACGCCGGGCTTGGTGCAAAAGGTGCCGTGCGGCTCCAGTGAGGAGAACACGTGCATACCGTAGGCGGCCTGGACGCGGGGACCGGCGGCGTCCAGCACGCCTTCCCGGAGCATGTAGCTGGCACCATCGCACCCTTCCTCACCCGGCTGGAACATAAGGACGACGTCGCCCTGGAGCTGGTTCCTCTTCTCCGCCAGGAGGGTCGCGGCTCCGGCGAGCATGGAGGTGTGCAGGTCGTGGCCGCAGGCGTGCATGGCGCCGTCGGCCTGGGAGGTGAAGTCGACACCGGTCTTCTCCTGGACGGGCAGCCCGTCCATGTCGGCGCGGAGCAGCACGGCCGGCCGCTGCGCGCCGGCACCTGGATTGCCGCCACGCAGGACCGCGGTGACCGACGTCGTCTCTTTGCCGAGGGTGACCTCAAAGGGGAGCCCATCCAAGGCCTTAAGGACCTTCTCCTGGGTCCGCGGGAGGTGGAGGCCGATTTCCGGCTGCCTGTGCAGGTCGTGGCGCAGGCGTACCAGGTCATCCTGCAGGTCCTTGGCGTCCTCGGTAATGGGCATGTGTTACTCCTTGGCAATCGGCATCAGGGCTTGGGGACTATTCTGAAGTGGCATGGTTCACATTTGCGCAAAGCGCAGAAATTATTCGTCAACCGACAGGTTCAAGCAGAATTTATGCAGGGAGAGAAAGGTGCAGATGGAGCTCAGCGAGGACGACCTTGCCCTGATCCAGGTGCTGCAGGCATCCCCGAGAATCGCCTGGGCTGACGCTGCCAAGGTGCTGGACGTGCACGCCACCACCCTCGCGGCCCGCTGGGACCGCCTGACGTCCCAGGGGGCGGCATGGGCGACAGCGCACCTGGCGGGCGACCCGAAGCAGATGCTCCTGGCCTATGTGGCCGTTGACTGCGAGATGAACCGGCGGGACAGCGTCACGGCGCAGCTTGCTGCGGTTCCGGAGATCGTCACTGTGGAGGAGGCTGCGAGCAACCGGGACCTGATGTTGACAGTCATTACCCGCTCGCTGGAGGAGTTCAGCGAGCGCGTGGTTTCACACCTGAAGACCATTGATGGGTTGACCAAGTACCAGGTGGCCCTGTGCACCCGGCTGCACAGCAGCGGGGACGACTGGCGGCTGAATGTCCTGAGCCGTTCCCAGCTGGCCACCCTTCGCACGCTCGGACCACCTGCAAGCCTCGAACCGGCGCGGATTGCGGGGCAGCTTCCGCAGAGCCACCTTGACCTGTTGCCGTTCCTGGCCCGCGACGGCCGTGCCACAGCTGCCCAGATTGCCCGCGCCCTTGGCCGCCATCCCGCCACCGTGCAGAGGCAGCTGAACCGGGTCCTGGCCAGCGGCATCCTGTCCTTCCGCTGCGAAATCGCCCAACGGTACTCGTCGTTTCCGGTAACCTGCCAATGGTTCGTGAACGTCCCGGCGGGCCAGCACGAGGCAGCCGCCGCCGAGATCCGCAGCATCAGCAACGTGCGGCTGAGCGCTTCCACTACCGGCCCCACCAACTTCGTGATCATCATGTGGCTGCACACGCTGGCAGACGTCATGTCCGCCGAGTTGGCGCTGCAGCAGAAGGTGCCCGGCATAGAAATTGTCGAGAGTGCCGTGATGCTCAGGACGGTCAAGCGCGTGGGCTGGATGCTGAAGGAAGATACGACGGCGAGTGGCGCCGTCGTTCATGGTGGAAGCCTGGGCGCCGCAGAGTGAGTGTTGCGGACTACCGCTAACCGCCACCGCCCTGCGGTGCTGGTCCGGAACGCCTGCTCTTCCGCTCCAGAACGGCGAGGAAAAGCGCCCCGACCAGCCCCACAGCCAGTGCCAGCAGCACGATGGGTCCCGCTCCGCCTGCAGGGCCCAAAGTGGCGGCGAGGATTTCGCGCGACAGGACGGCCATCTCGGAGAAGTTGCCGAGGTATACGCGGGTCCCCAGGACGTAATTGACGCTGGTGAACAGGGCAGGAACCAGCCACAGCAGTGCAAGGTCTGCCGCCCACACCCACAGGCGGGCGGAAGGTTTGAAGCCGCACCAGGACAATGCGGCACCCACAAGGACGGCAGGAAGCCAGTGCCACACGGTTGCCAGGAAAATTGGCATCCCGCCCGGGCCGGCCAGGAATGCGGCGGCAGCTGCCAGCCATGAAGCAAACGGCACCGCCATCAGGCCAACGCCCAAGGCCGCGACGGGACGGGACGGCGAGGCGAGCACCAGGAGGGCAACCACTCCGGCCGCTATCGCGGCCATGGTGCCGCCGAGCAGGCCGGCGATGTAGATGGAAGACCTTGGCTCCGGGTCCAGGCCGCTGCTGAGCACTGCGAACGACTGGACGGCAGCCCCGCCGTGGACCAGGAGCACACCGCCCACGGCACATGCAGCAGCGGCCCCGCGGCGGGCAGGCCTCAACGCGCGCAGGGCAAGCCCAGTGGCGGATGCACCCACGGTGAGCAGGGCAACGAGGGTAGTGGTGCGGTACTGGCTAAGCGGCAGGAGGGCAAGTGGCATGTCGCGGGGCTGTGTTTCCGCTCCCCAGAGGTTCTGCACAGGAAGCTGTGCTCCTGTGATCAGCCAGGGTGCCAGCCCCAGGATTCCTCCGAGGACTCCCAGCAGGGCAGCAGAGGCCGCTTCCGCAGCAGGTGTCCGGCCGTACCGGCGTTCCCCTGAGCCGGCCACGCCAAGTCCTGTGTTTGCCAAGAAACGCCCTTTGATCGCAGGTAGGCCGCCGAATGGCAAGGCCAACGCAATAATACAGCGTATGGATTAAATGCCTGGGCTGAGTGCCCAACAAGGCCTGCCCTCCCCGACTCCCGGTCTCCTGCCGCAGACTGTCCTTATGACCTTCGCGAATATGGGAATGCTTGGAACGAAGCCCGGCCAGCGGGATGCCCTGGTAGCGATCCTGCTCCGGCCGAAACCCGGGATGAGGGAAGCCGGGTGCCTGCTCTATGAGGTGGGAGTCAATGCGGATATGCCGGATACCGTGTTCGTTTCCGAGCTGTGGGAGTCTGCAGAGGCCCACCAGGCGTCGCTGCAACTGGACAGCACACGGGCCGCGATCGCCGAGGCGATGCCTCTCCTTTCCGGGCAGACAGCAGCCCACCGGTTCACCGTGGTGGGGTCGCCGTTGCGGTGAGTGGATTGCAGTAATCGGGGTAAGGGAGGACACATGAAACCGTTGCCCGCACTTGAGCTTGTCACCCGCTTCGAGGAGGCCGAGTGGCTCGATCCACTGGCCAAGAGCGTCCGGAAAGTCGTCCTGAAGGTCATCAAGCCCCGGTGGGCCCGTGATGTCCTCCATGGCGTTCCCATTGGACACCCGGTTCACCCCCTTGCCGTCCAGGTGCCCATCGGCGCCTGGGTCTCCGCAGGCGTGCTCGATGCGGTACCGGGGGGTGAGAAGGCGGCCAGGCTGCTCATCGGAGTGGGCGCCGCCACCGTGATTCCGTCTGCGCTCGCCGGGTTTACCGACTGGTCCCAGCTGCACCCGCAGCAGCAGCGGGTCGGGTTGGTGCACGCCGCGGCAAACGTCACCGCCACTGGCCTCTACGTGGCGTCCCTCGTGCGGCGGGCAACCGGCGGAGTAGGCAGTGGCAAGGTGCTCGCGTACCTCGGGCTCGCGACGGTGGGCGCCGGGGGTTTCCTGGGCGGCCACCTCTCCTACCGTCAGGCGGCCGGAGTAAACCACAGCGAGGAAATTCCGCACCGTTTCCCCGCCGGCTGGCACCCCTTGGCACCCCTGGCGGAGCTGCCCGAGGGCGGCTTGCACAAGCGCGATGTCGCCGGCATCCCCCTGCTGGTCCACCGCGAGGGCGGGACGGTCAACGTATTGTCCGACGTCTGCAGCCACCTTTCCGGGCCGCTTCACGAAGGAAAGATCAAAGACGACGGCGGGGACCCGTGCGTCGTCTGCCCGTGGCACCGGAGCACATTCTCGCTGCGCACCGGCGAGGTCAGGTCCGGCCCGGCAACTTCCCGGCAGCCGCTGTTCGAAACCCGGGTAACGGGGGATCTCGTCGAAGTATGCCTGCCCGGGGCGGACGGCTAGAGAGGCCGTTCGGCCCTACCATCGATGGCAGACCGGCGTAAAACTGGGGGTATGGCGAGGCCCAGTGGAGTGGAATGGTCCGGCCATGCCCCGCCGCAGATCAACGGGGCAATTTCGCGAGGCTTCGTGCCCCCCGTACGCCCACTTCAGTGCAGTCTTCGGAGCTGTGTGAGGTCACGGTGATGCGTGTTTCGGAACCGCAGGAGATCGCTTCCGGTGTGGTGCTGATGACCACTGGCTCTGGCCCGCTGGCATCAAACGTCTACCTGGTCCGATCCGGCCCCTCATGGGCGATGATCGACTCCGGATGGGCGGCCAGTGCGGAACCGCTGCGCGCGGCAGTGGAGCAACTGCTCGGTCCCGGCGAAGTTCCTGCAGCCATCTTCCTGACGCACCTGCATCCTGACCACTCCGGGGCTGCTGGGACACTTGCCCGGACCTGGAAGATTCCGGCCTATGTCCACCGCGCCGAACTGCCGATGGCTGCCGGCCGCTACGTTCCCGGATATTCAATGCCGCTGGACCGGTGGCTGGTTGCACCCTTTGTATGGTCCCTGCCTGCCCGCGTCCGGCGGCGGATTGAGGCCGCAGGTGACATTACCGACGTTGTGCATGGCCTTCCACGAAGCGGCGAGGTGCCCGGCCTGCCCGATTGGGCCGCCGTTCCCACGCCGGGGCACACCCCCGGACACGTGGCGTATTGGCGTTCCAAAGATGGCGTCCTGATGACCGGTGATGCGGTAACCACCGTGGACTTGAACTCGGCGCGCGGTCTCCTGCTCCGGGCATCACATGTTTCCGGTCCGCCCTGGTACACCACGTGGAGCCGCAGGACGGCGATGGACTCCGTGGCCCGGCTGGCAGAATTGGGGCCCCGGCTGCTGGCCCCCGGCCATGGGCAGCCCATCGCCATGGAGGTTGTCCCCCGGCTCCGGGCCGCGGCCGCCAAGGAGAAGGCGCAACGCATGGCACGTCGACGGCGGATCGCAGGAGCGCCCGAAGCAGCGTAGCTGTACTGCCGAGGCCGGGTAATGAAGCGGCTGATGGGTGGGATGGCCTCAGCGCGGGGTTCACCCTTGCGATGACAGCGCGAATGGCGTGGCCAGGAGTTCGGCCCAGAGTGGATCGTCGGGTGACAGGTCGCTCGGATCTATGGATGTGCCGTCGTCGTCGGGTTCCCACTGCGGAAGGTTTTCGAGGCTCGCCGCCAGGCACTGGCATTCACGGGGCGCGGCCCATTGAAGTGGCGGTGGCCAGGTTCCTGGTGGCCAGTGGGTTGGTTCTGAATCCTGCTGGTCGGGTTTGTAGAAGCGCCCGGTGGGTGAGGTCCAGCCCGGTGGGTCCTTGCTCGTGGCGGGGCCGGGGCCCATTGGCTGTGATGTTTGAGCCGATGATGCTTACGGCAGAGCTGGGCCAGGTTGCTGACGTTGGTGGTGCCGCCGTGTTCCCACGCTTGGAGGTGGTCTGTTTCGTTGTCGGGGGTCTTGTTGGTGCAGCCGGGGAACGTGCACTGGGCATCGCGCAGCCTGATCCAGCGTTTGATGGACCCGGTAAGCCGGTAGTTCTTCCTGCCGATCTCCAGGGGTGCCCCGTCCCGCGGGTCGACGAGGACCCGGTAGAACGACTCCGCCCCACCGGCGACGAGTTTCCGTGCCATGGACGCCGGAATCGGGCCGAAACCATCCAGCACTGCTGGTTCGTCGGTAAGGCCGAGAAGGGCGAACACAGGCACGGTGACCAGGACGTCGGCCCGCGGCGCAGGGACCTTCCCGATCCCGGTGACACCCTGCGTGCCCGGGGCGGTGCCGGTGGACCCCTCACCCGACGCTTGGACGGCACCGAGCAACAGGGATGCGGCGATGTCGGGGCGGAGCTGGCTAAGCGTGCGGGGCTCGTCTGGTCCCTGGAGGCCGCGGGCGGTCGCGGTGGTCCGGTTCCAGATGGCGCACGCGGTGTCCCCGGGAAGGTAGAGGGAGACCCAGGCCATGCCATCCCGGTCGGGGGTGTATTCCATCCGACGATCCGCCACCCCTTTCGCATGGCGCTTCTCGATCGATTCCGGATGATGGCGCTCCCGCCACCCACGGACCTTGGCCCGGAACCGGGACGGGACCAGCTCACCGGGCGCGGCACCCCGGGCCGGATCGGGTGCGTCGGGGTCGAAGAAATGCGCCACCAAAGCCGCAGCCCCGACAGCGTCAAGGCCTTCGGTTTCGTCCGCGACAATCCGTGCATGCTGCCACGACACGTCCCCGGTGGACAGGGCCTCGAACACCAGCGGCAGGGAACAAATCCGGCCGGACTGCTCCACCAACGCGCCCGATGCCCCGGAACTAACCGTCAAAACCCCGGCGATCTCCTCCACCACCGACATCTGCGCGTACGTGCGGTCCTCGATCGAAGCGTCCGGCGGGGTCATCGCCTCCTGGAACCCGGCGGCGTCGGCGGCATCCTGTGCCTTCACTGCTGCAAGCTGCGCCTCCAAACGGGACGTAAGCTGCAGCCGCTCCAGCCGGATCTCATACCGCCGCTGCAACACATCCACACCAGCACCAACACCGAAACCAACATCCAAACCGGCTGCCAGGGAAGCGTCCTCCCGCTCCAGCGCATCCAGGGCAGCAACAGAGGCACGAACACCCTCCAACACCACGCCAACACCACCGCCGATTCCCATACCCACAGCATCCAACGACCCACTGACATTTAACGTGGATCCCCAATTCCCTCCTGGCGGCGTTACTTCACACTTCCAAAGGGAACCTCTACAGTGAAAGTACTAAGCATGCTGTCTATTTGGGAGGGTGAATCTAATGCGAAGAGTATCTGCGCTTGGAGTTGTGGCTGCGGCAATGCTGGCGTTGGCCGGCTGTTCGGGAGGGGGCAGTGGAACTGCCAGTCCTTCCAGTTCGTCGACGGCGTCAGCTTCCGCCAGCCAGACTGCCGAAGCCAAAGTGTATTCGGAGGATGAGCTCCGAAACCTGATCTCGGGCATGAAGGACGACGACGGCAATGAGCTCAAGCTGTACTCCAAGGACCAGGTTGCCCAGGGCAGCAACATCGCCAACCTGCTGATGAGCGCCGCAACCGTCGATCCCAAGGACTGCAAGGACATCGCAACCGCCGGCCTGCTGGACAAAGTGGAGAACGGTGATGTCGCCGTCGCACTTTCCGAAGGCCAGCAGCCGCGCAGCCTGTCTGCCCAGTCCGGAAGTGGCGGCCCCGACGCAGTAAAGACCCTCAGCGACATCAGCGGCAAGATGGACCAGTGCGCTAAATTCTCGGTCTCGGCGCTCGGGCAGAAATACGACGTTTCAAGCCAGGAACTCAAGGCCGACACTGACGCTGAGAAGACCTTTGCAACCGTCAGCACCCGGAGCGGCGACAATCAGCAGAAGCTGATGCAGGTTTCCGCTGCGAAGGGGCGCCTCCTGGTGGTGGCTACCAAGAGCGGTACCGACCTTGGTGACACGGACCAGAAGGAACTCGAGGGCCTCATCAACGACGTGCTGAAGAAGGCCGAGGGCGGCAGCGCAACGTCAAGCCCGTCCTCCACCAGTTCGTCCGGCTCAATGGGCACGTCCTCGCCCAGCAGCTCGTCGTCGTCCACTGCTTCGTCCACCTCTTCGGCGACGATGTCCTCGGGCAGCGGCGCCTCGTCGTCGGCCTCTCCCACCGCCTCCCGGTAGCGGCGGCCAAGTCCCCGCACCTGTTCCAGCCCCCCTCACCCTGCTGGCTGGGTGGGGCTGGAAACCAGGCCCTAGATGATCCCGGTAGGGATGAGCAGCGCCCATGCCAGCGCCGGGGCCACCAGCACCACGCCGCCCGCGTAGAACATGAGCTGGCGGTAGACCCGCTGCCGGTCGTCGTCCCGCGCGTTCGCCACCACCAGCGCACCATCGGTGGAAAAGGGGGAGACGTCGACGACGGTGGCCGAGATGGCCAGCGCGGCCACGGTTCCGGAGGCGCTGAGCGAGCTCGTGGCCAGGAGGGGGGCGGCCAGCGGGATGAACGCTGTGAGTAATGCCGTGGAGGACGCGAAGGCAGAGCCCACGCCGATTACGTAGCAAAGGACCAGCGCGACCAGCAGCGGGGCGCCCAGGGCCAGGGCCTGCTGGGCCAAGGTGTCGATGACCCCCACATGCTCCAACAGGGAGACATAAGTGATCATGCCTGCCACCAGCAGGACGGTGGACCAGGAGATGCCGCCGATGAAAGTCTTGTGTTCCTGGATGTTGATGAACGCCAGCAGCAGCCCGGCTGAGAGGGCCACGAAGCCGATGGGGAGGTGGAAACCGAGGGTGGCCACCAGCATCACGGCAATCAGGACCAGAGTTATGATCTGCTGGCCGTGGGGGCGTCCGACGGGCGGGGTGTCGGTGTCCACATGCTGCCTGGGGGCACCGTCACGCAGTTTGCCGAACAGGGCGAACAGGACAATGGTGAGCACCGAGAGGACCAGGTTAAGGGCGAAGCTGGCGCTGAAGAGGCTGGCCTGGGAGATGGGAAAACCGTTCTTCAGCGAGATGTCATGCACCAGGACTCCGGCCACGGACAGCGGGGAGAAGCCTCCCGCGTGGGCGCCGTTGATAATGAACGCGCCCATCATGACGGGGTGGATGCGCGACTCGTAGGCAAAACCGATAGCCGCGGGAGCCAGCAAAGCGATGGCGGCGGGTGAGAAGGTGCCCAGGGAAGTCAGGGCGGCGGCAATCAGGAAGAACACCCACGGCAGCAGCATGGTCTTTCCGCGAACCATCCGGACGCAGCCCTGCACGATGATGCCGATGGTGCCGTTCCGCTGCGCCATGCTGAAGAAGTAGGTGACCCCAATGATGGTCAGGACAATGCTGGCCGGAAATTCGGCCAGGATCTCCTTGTCCGACAAGCCCAGCAGGAAATAGCCGACGCCGAACGAGGCCACCAGCCCCATCACACCAATGTTCAGTGGCTACCTGGTGGCGACGACGAACATCACCACGAGGATCACCAGGGGGATGATCTGGATATAAGTCATGTCAGGCTCCGGGTCTGTGGCTCCACAGCAGGATACGACGCCGGGAGGCAGCTCGCCGGGCGCGCCTCCAATGAATCCCGTGGTGGCGCGCCATTGAACCTCGCGCGGGAACGGCCAGGGAGGTGACCAGACCGTAGGCTGGAGGACGGGCGGGGTTCCCCCGGCCAACAGGAAGTTCCCAAGGTGAAAGGCAGGACCATGACCGTTTCCAGCGACGATCCCCAGAACACCGCAGACCTCCGGGGCCCGGGCGACCCGGACGAAGCCAAGGGAGAAGCCACCAGGGCTCCCCAGTCCGGCCAGCACCCCGAACAGCCGGGGGCAGCCAACATCCGCGAGGAACAGCAGGCCCACGCGCCCGGAACCGTGCCGGCGTCGTACGTCGGAGGCGAAGAAGCCGCCCGGGACCACAAACCGGAGGAGGCGCTGGAGGAACCGGGCACCTGGGACGACGAAGTCTGAGCATGGTCACCCGCGCCGATATTGACCAGGCGGAGCGGCGGACGGCCGGCCTTCTCCGCAGGACGCCCGTCGTGGCGGCGGACCCGGGCTTGGCCGACGGCCAGGTCTGGCTCAAGTGCGAGTTCATGCAGCACACGGGCACGTTCAAGGCCCGCGGCGCCTTCAACCGGATTCTGGCCAGCCGGGAGCGCGGGGAACTGCGGGCAGACGTGGGCATCGTGGTTGCCTCCGGCGGGAATGCCGGACTGGCCAATGCGTATGCAGCGAAGCAGCTGGGCGTACCGGCCACCGTGTTCGTTCCGGAAACCGCGCCGGCCGTCAAGGTCGCCAAGCTGAAGGCGATCGGCGCCACCGTGGTCCAGGGTGGTGCGGAATACGCGGCCGCCTACCAGGCCGCCGTGGTCCATGCCGAGGAAACCGGCGCGGTCTACTGCCACGCCTACGACCAGCCCGAAATCGTTGCCGGCGCCGGAACTGTCGGCTCTGAACTGCTGGACCAGGTGCCGGACGTGGACACCGTCCTGGTGGCAGTGGGAGGTGGCGGGCTGATGGCCGGGGTAGCCGCCGCCGTCGAAGGTTCCGCCAAAGTGGTTGCGGTGGAACCTGGGGCCGCGCCAACGCTGCACGCTGCCCTGGCTGCCGGGAAGCCGGTGGACGTCCCGGTATCGGGCATCGCTGCCGACTCCCTGGGCGCCCGGCGTGCCGGCGGGATTGCCTTCTCAGTGGCGGTCCGCTGCGGCGTCGAAAGTGTCCTGGTCACGGACTCGGACATCGTCGCAGCCCGCTCCGCATTGTGGAACGACTACCGGATCGTGGTGGAACACGGCGCCGCAGCCGCCTACGCCGCATTGACCACCGGAGCCTACGTGCCGGCCCGCGATGAACGGGTGGCGGTCATCCTGTGCGGCGCAAACACGGACCCGGCTACGCTCTAGCCCAGCCCAGGCGGCCGACGCGGCGCCCGGGCTGGGTCAGCAGGCTACTGGGCGCCGCCCTGGCCGCAGAACTTGCTGTAGGTGGTGCCGGCTTCCTGGTAGCCCGACTGGAGATCGGCCAGCTTGTCCTTGTCCGGGTTCTCCTTGGCCTGTTCATCCGTGTACGCCAGGATCTGGCCCAGTGCAGGCTTGAGGTCGTCCGAGGCAACCGCGTGGATGGGGCGGATCTGGTTGGCGAGGTTGTTCATGCCCGTCTTGCCGGCGTTGTTGGCGGGGTTCGACACAACGGCCTGGATCCGCTCGCAGGTCTCAGCGGTGGTCAGTTGGTGTGTGGCGGTGCAGGCCGTAGCGGAAGCAATGAGGCCGGCGGCAAACAGGGCTGTGGCGAATTTCTTCATGGGTCCCTCGGTAGTGGTCAGAGGGTTCGATTGTAAGCAGATTGGGTAGCCCGGCGCCTTCGCATGCCCAATCCGCGCGCCTAGAATGGCAGTACCAATCGTGCGGAGCTTCCGCAGATGGGGCCCCGCGCGCATCATTCCAGACTAAGGAAACCAGCATGCGCCAGACACTGCGCCGCCACGCGGCCGTGGGCCTTGCCGCCCTGTTTTCGCTGTTTCTCCCCACAGCCCTTCCGGCGTCCGCAGCGCCGCCAGGAGGGGAAATAGTGCTCGACGGCGCCACCTCCGCAGAAGGCATCGCGGCAGGGGAGGGCCAGACTTTCTACGCCGGGGAGTTGACCACCGGAGACATCTTCCGCGGTGACCTCCGCAAGGGTACCGCCACCCGATTCATCCATGCCCCTGCGGGGCGGGCCGCCGCGGGCCTGAAGGCTGATACCTGCCACGACCTGCTGTTTGTGGCGGGCGGCGGCACCGGCAAGGCATTCGTCTACAACACCCGGAGCGGCAAGCCCGTTGCCGATTTCGACCTGGCAAAGGGATTCATCAACGACGTCACACTGACCGGCGACGGCGCCTGGTTCACCAACTCTGCCGCAGCCGAACTCTACTTCCTGCCGGTGGGGGAGCACGGGGAGCTGGGCAAGGTGAAGACCCTGAAACTGAGCGGGCCGGCAGCGGACCTCCAACCCGGATTCAACCTAAACGGCATTGCGTCCACTGAGGATGGCCAGACCCTCATTGTGGCGCACACCAGCAATGGGGCGTTGTATACCGTCAATCCGAAAAACGGCAGGAGCGCCGTCATAAAAGGTGCCGATGTTCCGTTCGTGGACGGCATCCTGGTGGAGGGCGATAACGTCTGGGCCGTCCAGAACCAGCTGAACCAGATCAAGCGCTTGGATCTTTCCAGCGATTTGTCCTCCGCCGATGAGAGGAACACGATCAAGTCCGGGGCGTTCGACATTCCGACGACTGTGGCCAAGTTCGACGATACCGTGGCCGCTGTGAACGCCCAGTTCAACCGGCCGGCCAGCCCGTTCGAAGTGGTGCTGGTTCCTGCCTGAAAGTAGGCCGGAAGCAGCACAGGGACAAGGGACTGGCTGGCAGTTGCAACTGCCGGCCAGTCCCGTATCGATAACCTTCGGATTGACGGGTCAGATGGTCCGCGTAGCCTTTTCCAGGTTGTCCTTCAGCTCAACGGCATTCTGCCGCTTCACGTACGCAGGACGGTCACGTTCCACGCGCCAGCTTTCGGAGAGCGGGCCCACATTGACAGTGTCGAATCCGAATTCGTCGTACAGGCGCGTCACCAGTTCGGCAGCTTCCGGGTAGTCGCTCGCGGTGGCCAGGGCGCGCCGGTTTTCGCTGCCGGCGGGTGAGCCATCAGTGGTGATGTCCTTGGCCATGATGTGGTTGAAACCTTTGGCCACCTTCGACTGTGGGAGGTGCTCCTGCAGCATCCCGGACGTGGTGGCTTCGCCGGTGTCCAGGGCGGGGATCCTGCCGTCCCGCTCCCAGTAGTAGTTGTTCGTGTCGATCACGATCTTGCCGGCCAGCGGTTCCACAGGGACGTCCTTGTAATTCTTCAGCGGCACCGTGACCACGGCGAAGTCGCCCGCGGCGGCCGCTTCAGCCGGCGTTGCCGCCTTGGCTCTGGGGCCGAGCTCAGCCACGAGGTCCTGGAGGGTTTCCGGCCCGCGGGAGTTGCTGATGACTACGTCGTAGCCCTGCTCCACGGCCTTCCGTGCAACCTGGCTTCCAATATGTCCTGCACCGATGATTCCGATTGTTGTCATAGTGGCGCCAACACCGGTCCCCGGGCGGATATTTCAGCCGGCTTTTGGGAATAAAAGGGGCCGGTGCCTGCTTTCCGGTGCCTAGTTGCCCGTGTAGCGCCCGGGCCGGTGGTTGAGGGCGAGGACGAGGTTGAGCAGGGTGGCGCCGGCAGCGGACAGCAGCACCACCAATGGTGCAACGAGGACCAGCGAAGCCAGGACGATGGCCACATCCAGGACCATCTGCACGTATCCTGCACGCCAGTTCAACTTGTCCTGCAGGAGCAGCGCCAGGATGCTGAAACCGCCCAGGCTTGACTGGTGCCGGAAGAGGATCAGGAGGCCGACTCCAGCCAGCAGGTTTCCGCCCAGCACCCCATACACCGGGTCGAGGTCCATGGACCCAAAGGCGGCGGGGTGCACGCTGGCCATCAGGGACACCAGCGTGATCGCGGCGCCCGTGCGGAGCGCGAAGTTCCAGCCTTTCTTCCAGACGGCCAGCGCGAAGAATGGTAGGTTCACGGCAAAGAAGACCACACCAAACGGAAGTGCAACCGAGTAGCTGACCAGCAGGGCCAAGCCCGCGGTTCCGCCGGTGACGGCCCCGCTCGACTTGAGGAGGAACAGCCCCAGCGATGCGGCGAAGGTGCCGGTCAGGATGCCCAGGACGTCCTCAACCACCGAATGGCGGACGGCCGACGGCGGAACGGAACCTCCCGCCGTCGGCTCTTCAGGGTGCGTGGCCGGGGCAGCGGTGGTTGCGTCAGCGCGTGTTTCCGTGGAGGTGCTCACTGGGCCGCAAACTTTCCGCGGTCCGCCAGGACGGCAAGCACACGGTCATTGGTTGGCTTGTCTGCCAGTGTGATCCGGACGCCGTCGGCAGCGTAGCCGCGGGCCAGGATGTCTGCCTGGGCCAAGGCGTCGAGGAGTTGCCCGCGCAGCCCGTCGGAAGCGCGCAGCCAGTAGAAGTTGGCCTGGCTGTCCGGGACGTCCCAGCCGTGGCCGCGAAGGGCTCCGATCATGCGGGTCCGTTCCTGGGCCACCGCCTCGGTGCGCTCAAGAACCTCGTCCTCCGCAGCGAGCGACGCCACCGCGGCGACCTGGGCCATCCTGTTGACGCCAAAGGGGACGGCCGTGCGCCGAAGGCCTTCGGCGATTTCCGGCCGGGCGATGGCGTAGCCGATCCGTAGGCCTGCCAGCCCGTATGCCTTGGAGAAGGTGCGCAGGATGCACAGGTTGGGGTAGCGGCGGTAAAAGTCCAGGGAGTCGATGCCGTTGCCGCGCTGGAACTCGATGTAGGCCTCGTCCAGGACCACCAGCACACGTGGCGGAACGGCCTGGAGGAATGCCTCCAGCGCCTCCGGGCTGATGGACACGCCGGTAGGGTTGTTTGGCGAGCACAGGATGACCAGCCGGGTGCGCTCAGTGATGGCGTCAGCCATGGCGGGAAGGTCGTGGTGTTCGTCCGCCAGCAGCGGGACGGGGACCGATACGGCGCCGGCCACCGCCACCAGGATGGGATAGGCCTCGAACGAGCGCCAGGCGAACACCACCTCGTCGCCGTGTCCGCAGACTGCCGAGATGACCTGCTGCAGCACCCCGGAGCTTCCCGGTCCGGCGGCAACCTCGTCAGCATTGACGCCGAAGTGCGCGGCGATCGCTTCCCGCGCCTCCACCGCGCCCATGCTCGGGTACCGGTGGATCCTGCCGGCCTCCGCAGCAATCGCGTCGACGACGGAGGGCAGGGGGGTGAAGTGGCTTTCGTTCGAGGCCAGGGCGGCGGTCAGGGCCGACTGGGCGCTCCTGCCTGCCACGTAGGCGGGCAGATGGGCGACGGCGGCGCGGACCGTCGGTGCCGTGGCTTCGGGAAGGGTGCTGGTCATGGACAGCATGATCAGCGATTTCAGGACGTCTGCGCAACAGGGCAGGATCCCACAGGACAGATCCTGTGGTTGGAGGTCAGCCAGATGGCAAAATGCTCAATATGCACCTTATTGATGCCCTGGACGCAGAGATCCTCCTCACACTCGACCGGGACCCGCAGGCTACCGTCCTGTCCCTCTCCCGGACGCTGGGCGTGGCCCGCAATACCGTGCACGCCCGGCTCCGACGGTTGGTCAACGACGGCAGCCTGGCGCCCTTCAGCCAGCGGGTCCGGACCGAGGCCCTTGGCCTGCCGCTCATCGCCTTTATCTCGATCTCCATCAGCCAGTCCTCCAGCGACCTTGCCGTGTCGGCGCTTCAGACGATCCCCGAGATCATCGAGATGCACGCCACCACCGGGGATGCGGACCTGCTCGCCAAGGTGGCCGCAAGGGACCCCGCCGACCTGCACAGGATCACCAACGCGATGCTGGCGATTGACGGCGTGGTCCGTACCAGTACGGCCATGTCCCTAGTGGAAGTCATGCCCACCCGCACCGTGCCGCTGCTCCAAGCGGCAGCCCAAAAGTAGTAGACCTACCCGAAGGCGCGGAAGCGCCGCCCGCCTTGGGAGGAAGGCGGGCGGCGCTGGTTCTTGGGTGGGGCCGGGTCAGTGGCCGCCGAGGTTGCCACCCACAGGCGGGAGGCCCCCGTCGGCGTTGCGGTCGTCCCCGCGCCTTTCGCCAGCGCTCAGGTTCTCGCCGGCAGCCGTCTCGTCGGACTCGCCAGTGGTGTCCACCAGGCCATTGGTCTGGTCAAAGGCGTGCCCGATCCTGTCATCACCCAGATCGGCGACGGAACCGGAGGAGCCGGCCCCCGACGTCGTGCCTGCCGTTGTGGTGTCCGTTGTCCCCGTGCCCGGGTAGGCGCTGCCGGTGGTGGCGCCGGTGGTGAGCGGCTCTGCGGGAACCACCGGTTCTGCCGGGACCGCGGGCGTGGTCTGCGTGACCGTGACGTCGCGCGTTTCGGCGTCGTCCTTGTTGCTGCCGGCAGCCATCGCCGCTGCTGCGCCTGCTGCCGCTGCGATGCCTACGCCGGCCGCAACCTTGCCCGAGATTCCGGCCTTGCCGGAATCGCCGCGGGAAGCGCCTGCGTGTTCAACACCGGGCGTGCCCACAGTGGTTCCGGCGTTGACGGAACCGCGCCACGCGCCGCTGGCATAGCCTTCGTCTTCGATGAATGCCTTGAACTTCTGCAGGTCGGATTCGGCCTGGCGGTCAACGACGTTCAGTTTGTCGCCCACCTTCTCGACGATGCCTTCGGGCTCGTATTCGAGGGTCAGCCGGAGCGAGGTCTGGCCGCCTCCGACATCCTCGAAGTCCACGGCACCGGCGTTCGTTGCGCCTTCGGTGGCGGCCCAGGCCACACGCCGATCCGGGATCTGCTCCAGGATTTTGGCTTCCCATTGCCTGCGGACGCCGCCGATCTCGGCCACCCATTCCAGCCGGTCGTCACTGAGCTGGGTCACGCTCTTGACGCCGCCCATGAAGTGCGGGAATTCCTCGAACTGGGTCCACTGGTTATAAGCGGTGCTCACCGGTACGTTCACCAGAATGCGTTTTTCCACCTTCGTGCTCATAACGTCTCCTTCGCTTTGCTACCGGAAACCAATGACTCGGGAAGAATCATCAGCATGCTTAGTAACATACCTTTTGATCGCGGATGTTTCCAGAGTCCAACGTGGGCGTGAGGGGAAACGGACGACGACGGCACCCGCCAGGTGCCGCCGTCGAGGTTTTGTGCAACGCATGAGTGTCAGTCCAGGTGCCGGCCCGCCAGCGCCAGGTTCTGGATGACGGCGAGACCGAACTGCGCCGCGTCATTAGTCGAGACCGTGGGCGCTTCATCAACCGGCAGCAGGACGAAGGGCGGCTCCATTTTCCGCAGCGAGAACGCCGCCCCGTGGTTCAGGTGCTCGCCGCCCCCGGCAAAGTGTTCCCACGCCTGGGCCGCCAGCCCGGCATCCTGCAGCCGTGCGGCAGCGTAGGCGGTAAGGCGGCTGTGCGCCTGGGTGAGGTAGATGCCCTCCAGCGCCTGGCCCACGGCCTCCACCTGCTCCTCCTTGCTGGCAAGGAACAGCCGGCAGTACTGCAGCCAGGCGCGTTCAAACGCCGGATCATCCACCAGGTCCACCAGCTCACTGCAGATCTCCACCAGCCCGAACACCGCGCTGAGGTGTGACACCGAAATCTGCTCCCGGCCTGTGTCGAACCTGCCCCTGTCCAGGTCGTACAGCGCTTCGCCGGTGAGGAACCCGTACTTGAGCGCGCCGATGTCCGCCATGGTGCCCAGGAGCCGGTCCCGTGAGCGCGGGTTGCCGGTGCGTTCCCAGTCCGTGAGCCATGTTGCAGCAAGCGAGCCCCAGTCAGTCCCGAGGCCCACGCCCAACGCGCCCCTGTTGGGCCGGTAGGTTGCGGCGTCGGGGCGGACTTTCCGGACCGGGTCGAGGCCCAGGAAGTTCTGGTCGCTGTCCACCAGTTCAGACAGCAGGTCGCCGGTGCGCTCGTCAGCCGTCAGGTAGTAGTAGAAGCGGCGGTAGGCGGGCGTGCTGATGCGCAGCTGCTTGGCGCTGCAGCCCCAGTGCTGCACGTTGTGCCGGGAACCCAAGCCTTTCCACGGGCCCAGGTGGTAGACGTCCACCTCGCCGGTGTGCCGGGTCATGGCCTCGGCGAAGCGGAAGATGTCCGCCCGGCCGGAGCGCAGGTAGGAGTACCAGAGCCAGAGGTCCGGCGAGAGCTCGGAGTTGTCCCAGGCGTAGCCGCCCACGTCGTACCGCCACACGTGCCGGTCAAGGTCGTAGGTGTGCATGACGTCGCCGAAGTTCCAGAACCCGTACCAGCGGCGCTGCTCCACCTGCCCGGCGTAGAAATCGAACAGGAAGTCCAGGCGGTCCTCGAGGCGGGCGCGGGCCGGGGTGCTCCGGTCCACCGGGGACCAGTCGCCGAAGATTCCGGCAGAATGCAGGTATTCCGGGGTGGCCTGCAGCAGGGCGGGGGTGGAGGCGGCTGCCGCGTCCGCGGCCAGGCTCTCCGTTGACGGCGTGGCCTCGTAGGCGAACAGCGTCAACTCATGGGTGCGGGCGATGCCGGTGGGATTTCCGAAGCCCGGCTCGTAGTCCTCGTAGGTGATTTCGAGGCCCTCGAGTTGCTCCCCAAACGTCTCCTGGCCCATGCCGTCGTGGTAGAACCGCAGGTCCATGGGCTGGGCCTCTGGGGAGAACAGCCAAGCCGTCAGGGAGGCTTCGCTGCCGGCCGCTCCCCGGATGTCCAGCTGGCCCGGGTGGGATTGCCAGAAGTCCTTGATCCCTACTCCCAGCCCGCCGCGGGTATCGCTGAGCGAGCAGAATCCGGCGGCGCGGGTGCCGCCGGAAATTCCCACCCAGCCATGGCCGGCTGCCGTGCGCTTGCGGAGCTCAAAGCCGTCGGCGCTGAGTTGGCTGAGCGTGTAGTCGCCCCAGGCGGGGATCAGGTGCAGCCGGCGGGAAACCTCAGGGTTCCACGTCTCCGCCGGGGGAGTGGTGCGTCCGGCAACCTGGGCGCCGCGTACGTCAGCGCCCGGGTCCCGGCGGAGCCCGGTCAGGCCGCGGACCGCCTCGGTGAGGAACCCGCCGTCGGCTCCCGCGATGCGGATGTGCCGGTTGTGCAGTTCGGCCTCCAGCGGCACGGTGAAGCGCACCCCAAGTCCGGCCAGGAAGTCCCGCCCGGCGTCGCCGTCCCAGATAAAGGAATGCACCATGCGCACGCTGCGGGCGTTGGCGTAGAAGTAGAAGCGCACCACGAAGGGCAGCCAGCTGCGCCCTTTGCCTCCGGCGCCGTCCTGGCGGTGCCGCCCTTCCAGCCGCACCACGGCGCGCACGGGTCCGCTTTGTTCAAGGACGACGGCGGTGACCTCGCCGGTGAAGGCGTCGCGGCTGGCAGTCCCGGCGCCTTCGGGCACGCCGTCCTGCAGGAAGCTGACCAGCCGGGCGTCCCGGGCAACAGGTTCACCGTGGCGGGAGAGGCTGCGGAACAGGGACGGGCCGACGCGGTCGATCACCATCTGCAGTGCACCCGTGTCTATGGTGAGGGCGTCGGCACTTTCGGTGACGGTGACTGAGCTGCCGTGCGACGGCGGCTGGCCGGCCGCGCTGGCTGTGCCGGCGTCGGCCGTCACGTTGTAGGTGTCCGACGGCGATCCCGTCGCGGGAAGAGCGACGCCGGCCCACTTCAGCGATCCGTCAGGCCAGGTGGCCAGTGGCCACGCCTGGCTGGGCACGGGGGTGCCCGCAGCATCCGTCACCGCCAGCGCCTCTGTTCCCTGGACCGAGCCGCGGGGGAATGGCATGCCCCACGTGGTCCCGCCGCTGATTTCCGTGGGGGCTTGTCCGTCAATCCACCTGATAAGGACGTTGTCCGTCATGTCATCCAATTCCGTTGCCACATGCACTGAAAACGCTTTCTGATACGTTTCAAATTAGTAGGTGAGATTTATCCCCGCAAGGGGCGGTCCACGGTTTGGGGGTGTCGCGGACGGGGTGGTTTGGCTTGTCGGGGCATCCCCAGCGCCGTTGAGCCTCAAGGGCAACGTGCGCCCTCTGGCCGGGGCCTCCTGTATGTGCTGGACTGATGAAGCAGTGAGCACCAACCGCCGTTCCCGTCCGGTGCGGGGCCGGCACATTTCCAGCCACACTCAGCCAGCCGGGACGGACCGGCTGTTGGAAAGGATCACTCATGGCAACGTACAAGATCGGATATTTCGTAGGCAGCTTGGCGAGCGGTTCCATCAACCGGGTCCTGGCCAATGCCTTGATCAAGCTCGCGCCCGCGGAATTGGAATTCACCGAGATCCCCATCAAGGACCTCCCGCTGTACAGCTATGACTACGACGCCGACTTTCCGCCCGAGGGCCGCGCCCTTAAGGAAGCCATTGAGGCTGCGGACGGGATCCTGTTCGTCTCGCCCGAGTACAACCGGTCCATTCCCGGCGCACTGAAGAACGCCATCGACTGGGGTTCCCGGCCCTGGGGCACCAACTCATTCGCGCGCAAGCCCACGGGTATCATCGGCGCTTCGCCGGGCAGCATCGGCACGGCCGTGATGCAGTCCTCCATGCGCAGCGTCCTGAGCTTCCTGGACGCCCCGCAGTTGAATTCCCCGGAGGCCTACATCAGCTACAAGCCTGATGTCTTTGGCGCCGACGGTGAGGTCAAGGATGAAGCGACCGCGAAGTTCCTGAGCCACTTCATGGACGAATATGCGGCATTCGTGGCAAGGGTCCTCGCTGCCAACGCGCCGGGCCATATTGGCGACCTGGAGCCGGACGCGGAAAAACTCTCCCGCTAGGTTCCTCTCCCTGGACATACGGAGGCCCGCCGTCCCAGCAACGGCGGGCCTCCGGGTCTATGGGCAGGGCCGTCCTTCGCGCCTGCGGTTTGGAACCTTCGGGTCAGTCCAGCGGCAACGTGACCGTCACGCTGGTGCCCCTCCCGGGTGAGGCGCTGATGTCCACCGCGCCACCGGCCTCCTGCACGGCCACGGCCATCAGCCGCAGGCCATAACCGTGGTGCCGCCCGCACGTGGCGAGGCTGCTGTCGAAGCCTGTGCCGTCGTCGGCCACCACCAGCCTGATGCCATGGTCAACGGCCGCCAGCTGAATGGTCAGCGTGTGCGCCGCGGAGTACTTGAAGGCGTTGCTGAGGGCTTCCCGGGCGGACTGGTACAGGAGGGATGCGGAGCCTGCCGGGATCTCAATGCCCCAGTGCGGAGTATCCCAGTGGACCACGGTTCCGCGCTGCCGCAGGGGTGCCGTCAGCCGGTCAATGCAGCCGGCGAGCCCCAGCGTGTGGAAGTCGAGGGGCTGCTGGTCGGTCAGCACGCCTCCCACGGTTGTGACGTCGGTGTCCAGTGCTGCTCTGCTTGCCATGACTTCCTGCTCCCCACAAGCTGGTTGGTCTCTTTGCTCCAGCGTGGACCTGCAACGTCTAGGGATGGCAAGGTTTGCCTCAAGATCGCATCAATTCTGCGCGGTGGGGGCGCCGGTGTCCAAAGGATGAAGCAGCGCGCCCAGGGACTGCGACCCGACCCCTGAAGATTCATTACCAACTACCGGATGAAGGACGTCCCATCTCCTGTACACTGAACCCAGACGAGAGGCCGCCGCCGGGCGCGGTCGAAGGAGATGACGTGACAGTAGCATCAGCAGCGGTTCCCCCCGCAAGATTCAGCGCGCAAATCCGCTCCCACGCCCTCCAGAACAGAATCATGGAGCTCATTCTTGAGCGCGGGCTGGACGTCGGGGACGCCCTCCCTACAGAGAGCGAGCTGTCCGGCGAACTCGGCGTGGGACGAAACACCGTCCGGGAGTCCCTCAAAGTCCTCCAGGCCCTTGGTGTCATTGAAATCCGCCATGGCTTTGGCATGTTCGTTGCCCCGAACAACTTCAGCGCCCTGGTGTCGGGACTGACATTCCGCGGCCGGCTGTCCCTTCGGCACAAGGGCGAAGAAGCCATGGAGCTGATCGATGTACGCCAGGCGCTCGAGTCCGGTCTGATCGGCTCCGCCATCGATTTGCTGACGGAAGAGCACCTGTCCGATCTCCGGCGGACGATGGAGGCCATGCAGGAGGCTGCCGCGAAGGGTGAGCCCTTGGCTGAGCATGATGCGGAATTCCACCGCAAGCTCTACGCGCCGCTGAACAACGAACTCCTCATTAACCTCATGGACGTGTTTTGGCAGGTATACCGGCAGATCCATGAAGCCCTGGGCCATGGGCCGGTCAACCTTGATGAGCAGGTCCGTATCCATTGGGATATCTACGAATCCGTTGCCAGCAGGGACAAAGCCCTCGCTGCCGAGCGGCTCCAGCGACACTTTGACGGTATCCGCCAAAAGCTCAAGGACGTGGCATCCGCCTAACGGCCACGTGAGGTGGCGTTTCGGCCACCACCACTATGTCCATGAAGGGCTGGCCCGTCCCGGCCCGGCCGCTGCATGCCCTGCTGCAGTCCAACCCCCAGAAAGAGGCCCCGCCTTGGAAATCTTCGTCGTCCCTGATGCCGCCGCCATTGGTGCTGTCGCTGCCGGGATCATTGCCGCTGTCGTCCGCAGCAAGCCGGACGCGGTCCTCGGTGTTGCCACAGGAGGCTCCCCGCTGCCTGTCTACGCAGCCCTCGCCGGCCACCGGCTCGATTTGTCGCGCGTGAGGGCCTTTGCCCTTGACGAATACGTGGGGCTGCCGGCCGGGCATCCGGAAAGCTACGGCGAGGTTGTCCGTCGTGAGGTCACCGAACGCCTGGGCCTGGACCCCGGGCACGTGCGGGTGCCTGTCGGCGGTGCGGAGGACCCTGAGCGCGCAGCTGTCGAGTACGACACTTCAATCCGTGCCGCCGGCGGCATCGACCTGCAGTTGCTGGGCATTGGCCACAACGGACATATCGCCTTCAACGAGCCGGGGTCAGCGCTCGACTCCCGTACCCGTGTCGAGACGTTGGCCGCCCGTACCCGGGAGGCCAACGCCCGCTACTTTGGTTCCCTGTCGGAGGTCCCTGAGCGGTGCATCACCCAGGGCCTGGGGACCATCATGGAAGCCAGGCACCTTCTCCTGGTGGTCCACGGGCAGGACAAGGCAGCGATCCTGGCCGAGGCACTGAGTGGTCCTGTATCCGCTGAGTGCCCGGCGTCAGTCCTGCAGCGCCATCCGCATGTCACCGTGGTGGCAGACGAATCAGCAGCCTCGCAGCTTGCGCCCGAAAAGGCCGGTGTTACAGTGCGCGTGGCCGGCCCCGCCATCAGCGTCTGACGTTCCGCCTGCACTGTTTACGCTGTTCTGGGCCCCTGGTGTGCCGGGACATCCAGGTGGAGGTACCGGACCCGGCCACACAGCCGGCATGCGTTCTGGGCTGAACCGGTTTCCACTTGATTATTTCGGCTTATCCACCGAAACCGGCGTTAGAGTGTGCACCAGTAAACCTGTTTCCATCGTGTTTGCCGGTAATTCGAATCCCGTTGTCTAGGAAAGGTACCAAAGAGATGTCGCACGATCCGTACGCCGCCCTTCCCCAGCTTCCCGAGTTCTCCTTGACCAGCACCGACATCCAGGACGGGCAGCCGTTTCCCGTTGCCCAGGCTAGCGGGAAGATGGGAATCGACGGCGGAGAAGACAGGTCTCCACAACTGTCCTGGGAGGGCTTCCCGCCGGAGACAAAGAGTTTTGCCGTGACGGTTCTGGACCCGGACGCTCCCACTGGCAGTGGGTTTTGGCATTGGGCAGCCTTCAACCTGCCTGCGTCCACCACATCGCTTCCTTCGGGTGCCGCCGAGGACGGCCTGCCCAAGCCAGCGGTGCAACTGGCGAACGATGCCGGTTTCCCGGGATTTGTCGGCGCGGCTCCGCCTGCGGGGCACGGTCCCCACCACTACCACGTCGTGGTCCACGCAGTGGATGTGGACGAACTCGACATCCCTGCCGATGCAAGCCCCGCCTACCTGGGCTTCCAGCTTTTCAGCCATGCGATAGGACGGGCCCGGCTTACCGCCACATTCGAGGTGCCGTAAAACGCCGCAGCAATTTCCTCGAAGACTCACTGTGGCGCCAGGACTTTTCCGCGACGAACAACCAGCGCGGGATTGAAGCCGGCATCGACCACTACGACGTCGGCGCGCAGCCCGGTACGGAGACTGCCCACTTCATCTGAAAGTCCCAGGATCCGGGCAGGCACGGCGGTAGCGGACAGAACAGCCCCTGCCGCGTCCACGCCTGCGGCGATGGTCCGGCGTACTACGTCCAGCAGGGTTGCGGTTCCGCCGGCCAGGGAGCCGTTGCCGCGGAGCCGCGCCTCGCCGCCGGTGACCCGGACGGCTGCAGGTCCGAGGTCGTAGTCGCCGTCCGGCAGCCCGGTGGCGGCCATGGAATCGGTCACCAGGACCACGTTGCGAGCGCCCACCAGGGCGAACACCATGCCGACAGTCTCCGGGTCCAGGTGCACCGCATCTGCCACCAACTCCACCGCCACGCTGCCGGCTGCGGCAAGGCGGAGGCACGCCGCCACCGGGCCGGGGCTCCGGTGGTGCAGCGGAGGCATGCCGTTGAACAGATGCGTGACCGTGGGCCGCGCGCCTGTGCCGCCGCCTGCAGCCATCAGCCCGGCGGCCAGGGTGAGCGAGTCAGCCGTCGTTCGCGCATCTGCGTCCGTGTGCCCCAGCGACGGAACAACGCCGTGCGCCACGAGGGCCTGCACAAGGTCGGCTGCCCCAGCCAGTTCCGGCGCGTACGTCATGGTGCGCAAGTGCCCGCCGGCCGCCCCGACCAGTTCATCAAGCAATCCGAGGTTGGGCTCAAGCAGGAAGCGTGGGTCCTGGGCCCCACAACGGGCGTGCGACAGGAAAGGGCCTTCGGCGTGGATCCCGGCGACGATGCCCTCCTCGGCGAGGACGCGCAGCGTTGCCGCGCCCCGCAACAGGTCCTCCCGGGAGGCCGTGACCAGGCTTGCCAGCAGCGTGGTGGTGCCGCTCCGGTGGAGGAATTCTGCGGCAGCACGGGCGGCATCGAGTTCACCGCCGGGGAAGTCCCCGCCGGCCGCTCCGTGGCAGTGCAGATCGATCAGTCCCGGGAGGATCATGTTCCCGGAAGGCAGCGCACGTTCAGGCAACGATGGCAGCGACGCAGTGGCAAGTCCGGTCCGCGGACCCGCGTAAGCGATCCGTCCGTTTACAACCGCGACGGCGGCGTCCGGCACGGTGGTGCCATCCGTCAGGAGCGTTCCGGTGAGCAGCAGCCCGTCAGGAGCCGTCATGCCAGCGCGTCCACAAACCAGCCGGCAATGGTGGCGGGGTGGGTGATCGCCGTTCCCACCACCACGGCGAAAGCGCCGGCGTCCAAAGCCAGCCGGGCCTGGGCGGGGGAGTGGATGCGGCCCTCGGCAATCAGGGGGACACCAAAGCCGGCCGCGGCGATCTCCTCCAGCAGGTCCAGGTCCGGGCCGGAGGTTTTGGGCCGCTCGCCGGTGTACCCGGCCAGCGTCGTGCCCACCAGGTTGGCCCCGACCTCGACGGCGGCAGCTGCGTCCTGGAACGAGCCGCAGTCGGCCATGACAAGGGCGTGGGATTCTGCATGGATCCCGGCTACCGTCTGCGCCAGGGTAAGGCCGTCCGGCCGGTCCCGGCGGGTTCCATCGATTGCCACTACATGGGCCCCGGAGTTGGCCACCGCCAGGGCGTGCCGGAGCGTTGGGGTGATGAACACGCCGTCGTGCCCGTCCTTCCAGAGCCCGATGAGCGGCACCTCGACGGCGGAGCGGGTGTGTTGCACATCGGCGAGGCCTTGCACCCGGACTGCCGCTGCGCCGCCAACCACTGCTGAAGCGGCCACCTGCGCTGTGGTCCGGGGATCACGCATCGGCTCACCCGGATACGCCTGGCAGGACACGATGAGCCGTCCGCGCAGGGATTCGAGGGCTTCGGGGGTCAGGAGCATAACGGGTTCCTCTGGAAGGGTGGCGGTTGGGCGGGTACGTGTGAGGACGTTTCAGGCGGGCGGAAGGAGGACCAGCCGTGCCGCGCCCACCAGAGCGGCTGCGTTGCCGAGTGTAGCCGGTAGGACGGGGAGCCCGGCCAGGGCAGGCAGGAGTTCGGCGCGGAGGGCCCGTTCCATCGGCCGCCACCAGGGGGCGCCGGCGTCGGAAAGTCCGCCCGTGACAACTACCACCTCGGGGTCCAGGATGTTGGCCAGGCCGCCCATGGCCTGCCCGGCAGCTCCGGCGCCGATTCCTACGGCCCGGATGGCGGCGGCATCGCTTCGGCCGGCGAGGGCAAAGACGGCACGGGCGTCCGTGACAGGCTCCGTGCCGCCCAGCCGCAGGTACGCCTCGCGGATGGCGGGTCCCGAGGCAACGGCCTCGACGTGCCCGGCTCCGCCGCAGACGCAGGGGATGGCGGTGCCCTCGTGGAACGCGTAGGGCGACGCGAAATGACCCACGTGTCCTCCCGCATGGCGGTGCCCCAGCAGCGGGCGTCCGCCGAGCACGAAACTGCCGCCCACGCCCGTGCCGAAGGCCACCAGGAGTGAGCTTGCGGTTCCCGCTGCGGCTCCAACCCACGCCTCACCAAGTGCGTGGGCGTGGACATCGTTCACCGCCCGGACGGACGACGCCGGCAGGCCCAGCCGTGTGGCCAGGCCCGCGGTGAGTGCCGTCCCGGCCCAGCCGCGGATGGCATCGGTGGCGGACACCACCACGCCGCGCGCTGCATCGATGACCCCGGCGGAACCGACGCCTACGCGCTCAACGGCGATCCCGTCGTCGGCCGCCTTCTTGATCAGTCCGGCGGCAAGTTTGGCCGTGGCGTCGAGAATGGCCTCCCCGCCGTCGCGGCTCAGTGTGGGAACCGTGTCCGAAAACAGCACCTCCCCGTCGGCCGAAACCACGCCGGCAGCGGTCTTGGTACCCCCAAGGTCAACACCAACTGCATACATCATCGGGATGCCTAGACGAGGCCGTTGCGTTCGAGGATGACCTTGATCGCGGTGGTCTCTTCTTCGTTCAACGCCTGCATGGGTGCGCTCATGGTGTTGGTTTCAATGACGCCCATGATCTGCAGGGCGGTCTTGAAGGCGCCCAACCCGGCCGCCCCTCCGGAGACTCGTCCGTTGGGGGTGTAGACGATCTCGAAGAGGTCGGCCAGGCGGTCCTGTTCGGCCGCGGCCTTTGCCCAGTCCCCGGCTTCGGCCGCATCCACCAGCTTGCGGTAGCCTGCTGGGTCAACGTTGCCCAGGCCGGGAACTACACCCTGGGCGCCGCCCAGGAGCGCACCGTCCACCACTACCTCGTGGCCGGTGAAGATGTCGAAGTTGTCGATGTCCCGGGCTGCGAGCAGGAGCTGGCGGAAGGCAACGTCGTCACCGGAAGAGTCTTTGACGCCCGCGATGACGCCCTCGCGGCCCAGCCGAACCAGAAGATCGGTGGGCAGCTTGTAGTGGGTGCGGACCGGCACGTCGTAGGCGAAAACCGGAACGTCGACGGCAGCGTGGATGCTGCGGAAGTGGGTCTCGGTCTCATCGGCGTTGCCGATTGCGTAGTACATGGAGGTGGCCACGATGGCGTCGGCCCCGAGGTCGATCACGCGCTTGGCCTCGTCGATGACCCGGTTGGTGGTCTGCTCGTTGGCGCCCACGATCAGCGGAACTGCCTTGGCGCCGGCTGCGGCGTTGGCTTCGGCGATGGTGCTGACAACCAGGTCGCGCTCGGCGTTGGTCATGTAGGGCACCTCGGCGGAGGAACCGAGGACGAACAGCCCGGATACGCCGCCGTCGAGCAGGTGGTTGGTGAGGTTGTGCAGCGAGGCGGTGTCGATGCTGCCGTCTGCGTGGCGGGGGGTGACGACGGGCGGGATGACGCCGGAGAACTGGGAAGACACGGGAAAACTCCGATAACTGGGTTGGTAGAAGAGAAGGATGGGTGGTCTAGGTGTGCAGCAGGCTGGGGGCTGCGCCGAGGAGCTTGCGGGTGTAGTCGTTGGTGGGGTTGTCGAACACTTGGGCTGCGGGTCCTTCCTCCACGATTTCGCCGAAGTACATGACGCAGATCCGGTCGGAAACGTAGCGGACGGTCTGGATGTCGTGAGAGATGAAGACCATCCCCAGGTTCAGCCGCGCTTTGAGGTCGGAGAGGAGGTTCAGGACCTGCGCGCGGACGGAGACGTCCAGGGCTGATGTCGGCTCGTCCGCGACGATGATGTCCGGATCCAGTGCCAGGGCCCTGGCGATCGCCACGCGCTGCCGCTGCCCACCGGACACCTGCGACGGCGTCACTTCCGCCGCTGAGGCGGGCAGGCCTACCAGCGCGAGGAGTTCCCGGACCTTGGCAGCCCGGCTGGCGGCGTTGCCGATGCCGTGCACCTGCAGCGGATCGGTGAGGATGTCCTGGATGGTCATGCGCGGGTTCAGCGCGGTGGCGGGGTCCTGGAACACCACGGACACGGAGCGGCCGAACTCTTTCCGCATGGCGGCGTTGCGCTTGATGGCGGGCTTGCCGTGGAACAGGACCTGCCCGGAGGTGGGCGTTTGCAAACCCACCAGTACGGAGGCGAGGGTGGACTTGCCGCAGCCGGATTCACCCACGATGCCCACGGTTTCGCCGCGGCTGATGGTGAAGTCCACGCCGTTGACGGCCTTGACGGTCCCGGGACGGAACAGCCCGCCTGTGCGGGTGCGGTGGTGGACTTTGACGTCTTTGAGTTCGATGACCGGCTGTCCGGTGGATGCGCTCACTTGGCGTCCTCCTTCAGGTGGCTGGCCCAGAAGTGGTCCGAATTCCCGCCGTTTGCTGAAGCCACGGCGGTGAGGACCAGCTGCTGGTTGGGGTCGGCGTCGCTGCGCAGGGAACGTGGGGCGAACCGGTCCCCGGGGGCGAAATCGTTGGGGGAAGGGACCGTGCCGGGGATCTGGTGCAGGCGGGCGGCGTCTGCCTCGATGGAGAGAACCGCGCCGAGCAGGCCGCGGGTGTATTCGTGCTTCGGGTTCCGCAGCAGCTCGGAGGCCTGGGCGGATTCCACTACCTGGCCGGCGTACATGACCGTGATGCGGTGCGCCAGGGAGGCCACCAGTGCGAGGTCGTGGCTGACGAACACCATGGCGAATCCCAGCTGCTCGCGCAGTTCGTTGAGCAGGTCCACCACCTGCTTCTGGACGGTGACGTCCAGGGCAGTGGTGGGCTCATCCGCCACCACGATCTTGGGTGAACGGGACAAGGCCATGGCGATCAGCACGCGCTGCCGCTGCCCGCCGGACAACTCGTGGGGGTAGCTGGCCAGGGTGCGGACGGGATCGAGTTTCACCATTTCCAGCAGCTCGGCCGGGGTCTTCCGGCCGCCGCGGCGGGTCAGCTGCAGCATCTGGTCCTTGATCTTCATGGACGGGTTCAGCGAGCTGAGCGCGTCCTGGTAGACCATGGCGATCTGCTCGCCGCGCAGGCCCTGGTAGGCCTTGGCGTTGCTGTGGCTTGCGTCCGGGTCCAGCAGTTCCTTGCCGTCGAAACGGATGGAGCCGGTGATCCGGGCCGTCTTGGGCAGCAGGCCCATGATGGCCAACGACGTGATGGATTTGCCGCAGCCGGATTCGCCCACCAGGCCCATGGTTTCGCCTTCGCGGACCGTGAAGGAGACGTTGTCCACGATGGCGGTCTCGCCGAAGCGGCCGGGGAAGCGGATGGAGAGGTTCTTGACCTCGAGGACGGTCCGGGCGCCCGCGGAGACCTGGGGGAGCCGGTCAGTGCGGGTGGCCTCGACGGCGGCGAGCAGTTCCAGTTCGCGGTCCAGCAGGGCGTGCGGGTTGGCCGCCGCCACGCGGCGGTCGGTCAGCAGGGTGGAATGGGCCAGCTCGCGCTCGCCCGCATTCGCAGCTGTTGCCTCGCGGACGCCGTCGAGTTCGTGCTGTTCCACGACCGACGGCTGGGCGACTGAGGTAGCCACTTCCGTGTCCACCGCGGAGCCGGTGACGGCGGCGCCGGCCACCGAAGCGGCAGCACCGTCGTCGTCCTTCACCGCCGGCGCGCGCCGCAGCCGGGGGTTGACCATGGCGTCGGTGAGGCCCTCGGCGAGGATGTTCAGCGCCAGGACGGTGAGGAGGATGGTGAGGCCGGCGAAGGTGGTGGCCCACCAGCCGCCGGACAGCACAAGGTTGCGGCCATAGGAGATCACGTTGCCCCAGGACGGGGCGGGATCCTGGACGCCGGCGCCCAGGAAGGACAAAGAGGCCTCGAGGATGATGGCGTCGGCCACCATCACCGTGGCGAACACCAGGACGGGGGCCGCGGTGTTGCGCACGATGTGCTTGACCAGGATGTAGAACCGGCCGGCGCCGATGACCCGTTCGGCACGGACATAGTCCTCGCCGTACTGGGACAGCACGTTGGCGCGGACCACCCGGGCGAGCTGCGGGGTGTAGATGATGGCGATGGCAATGATGATGGTGGGCACCGAGTTGCCGAAGGCCGCCAGCAGCACCGCGGCCAGGGCGATGCCGGGGAAGGCCATCAGGATGTCCATCAGGCGCATGAGAAGTTCGTTGACGGCCTTGCTGGAGGTGGCCGCCAGTGACCCCAGGAGGGCGCCCGCCAGGACTGCCAGGCCTACGGCGCCGAGGCCGATCATGAGCGATGACTGCGATCCGAAGAGCAGGCGGGAGAAGATGTCGCGGCCCAGCCGGTCGGTGCCAAAGAAGTGCTCGGCGCCCGGGGGAGTGGCCGGCATGAAGGTTTCCAGCGGATCGTGCGGTGCCAGGACCGGGGCGAAGACGGCGGCGAGGGCGATCACCACCAGGAAGGCGAGGGCCAGCCGGGAGCCCCAGGGCAGGGCCTTGAGGCGGAGGCCGGGGGCGCTCAGACGTTCAGCGAGTTTGCTGCGCATGGGTCACACGGTCCTGATTCGGGGGTTGATGAGCAGGTAGAGCAGGTCCACGGCGATATTCACCAGGACGAAGGTGACGGAGATGGTCAGGACCACGCCCTGCACCAGGTTTACGTCCAGGTTGGTGATGCCGTTGAGGATCAGCTGTCCCATGCCGGGCAAGGCAAAGATCATTTCAATCACGACGGCGCCGCCCAGCAGGTAGCCGATGCGCAGTCCCAGCACGGTCACCGGAGTGACCAGGGCGTTGCGGAGCACGTTCTTGGAGACGACCTCGCGGTACGGCACGCCGTTGCCGATGGCCGTGCGGACGTAGTCCCGGTCCAGCTCTTCCACCATGGAGGTGCGGACCACCCGGATGAGGGACGCCGAGACCGGGATGCCGAGGGCCAGGGCGGGCAGTGCCATGGAGTTCAGCCACCCGCCGAAGCCGGACTCCGGGGTGGCAATGCCGCCGGACGGGAACATCGCTGCCGGTCCCAGTGCGAACCACTGGATCAGCAGGATGCCCAGCCAGAACGACGGCGTTGCCACCGCGGCGATCGAGAAGACACGGACCAGCTGGTCCTGCCATTTATCCCGGTACAAGGCGCCGATGATGCCGAACACCAAGGAGACCACAACGGCGATGATGACGCCCAGGAAGGTCAGCTGCAGCGTCAAGGGGAACGCCGAGCCGATCATGCTCGCCACGGATTTGGCCGGGGGCGTGGTGACGCCCAGGTCAAACTGGAGGAGCTTGCCCAGGAACCGCACATACTGCAGCAGCAGCGGATCGTTAAGGCCGTTCGCCTGGCGGTACTGTTCCTTGGCTTCCTCGCTGGCACCCTCGCCCAGGGCGCTGCTTGCCTGGTCTCCGGGGGCTGCCTGCAGGACCAGGAACACCAGCAGGGTGATGCCCAGGACCATCAGCGGCAGGGCTGCGAGCCGTCGGCCCAGCAGTCGCAATATGGTGCTCAATGTAGTCTCCGGTGGGTAGGGCTAGGCGGTGCGGCCCACACCAACGAAGGACACTCCGGTGGTGGGAAGGGGCTTGAAGCCGCTCAGTTTCTTTGCATCCCAGGCGCTGGGAAGCTGGCGGTGGAACAGGGGATACAGCGGAACCTCTTCGGACACCAGGTCCACGATCTGGCCGGTCAGCTTCTTGGCGTCTTCCTTGGTGGCCTGGCCCGCCTTGGACATCAGGTCCACCAGCTGGGCGCGCTCCGGGGTTGCACCCCAGAAGGCGCGGTTCTTCATCCAGGTGTCGCCGGCGTAGAACCAGCTCAGCAGCAGGTCCGCGTCGTTGCCGAACACCGAGGGATCACCCGGTGCGGCAACAACTGTGTAGTCGCCCTTGGCCACGCGGTCCGTGTAAAGGGCGCCGGACTGCAGGTTCTTGAGGGTGACCTTGATGCCGGGGATCTTATTCCAGGATTCGAGCATCAGGGGTGCCACGTCCTTGACCCAGGCCGTGTCCGTGGTGAGCAGTTCGAACTCCAGGTTGGTGACGCCGGCTTCCTTGAGGAGGTCCGCTGCCTTCTGGGCGTCATAGCCGTACACATTCTTGGCCTTGACGTAATCCGGGTGGCCTTCCTGGAAGTAGGAGCTGGCCGGCTTGGCATTGCCAAACAGGGCTTTCTTGATGATGGAGTCCTTGTCCAGGCCGTAGTGCAGGGCCTGGCGGACCTTCTTGTTGTTGAAGGGCGCAGCGTTGCAGTTGAACATCATGAACAGCAGGCCGAAGGACTGCACCGATTCAACGGTGGCTGCGGACTTCAGGCCCTGCATGTCCAGGTAGGGGACGTCCTCAATGGCCTGGACGCGGCCTGACTGCATGGCGGTGACACGGGCGGCGGCATCGGAGAGCAGCAGCCAGGTCATGCCCTTAGCCAGTGCCGGCATGGGTCCGTTGTAGGCCTGGTTGGCCTCGAAGACGATCTTGTCGTCTTTGACTGCGGAGATCAGCTTGTAGGGTCCGGTGCCCACGGGCTTGGCGTCGAAGGACTTCAGCTGGTCCGAGCCCGCCGGGAAGTTGGTCAGTGCCTTGGGTACCACCTTCACCACGGAGATGCGCGGACCGAAGCCTGGGAAGGCGTACTTAAGGGTGAACTCCACGGTCTTGGCGTCGAGCGCCTTGACCTCCTGGATGAACGGAATGAACTGCGAGAACAGCGACTTGTTGGCCGGGTCCATTACCCGGGTGAAGGAGAACACCACGTCCTCGGCGGTAACGGGGGAGCCGTTGTGGAACACCGCGCCGTCCCTGATGGCCACCTGGTAGGTAGTGGCATTTACCATCTTGGGATCGGAAGCGGCAAGGGCGTTGTAGGGCTCCCGTGTGGCTGGGTGCAGCTCGATCAGGCCCTCAAAGACGTGCAGGTTCGCGGCCATGGGGGTTGCGCCGGAGGACGAGATGGGGTCGAAGCCGGTGGAGAGGGCGTAGGAGATCCCGGCCTCGATGATGAGGTCCTTATTGATCGGCGCCGTGTTTTCAGCTGCCCCCTTGGTGGTCGCGGCGGGTCCGCCGCACGCGGCCAGGGAGCTGGCGAAGGCTGCGGCCAGGCCCATGGCCCCGCCGAGCTTCAGGAAGTTCCGGCGACTGGCGTCATTGACCAGCGGCAGGTTCTTGATGTTGTTCATGTGCCTCACCGTTCAGAAGGATGTTTATCGGATGTAGGATGTCCTAGCTCGTAAGAAAAACTGTAAGTCCCATCACAGGCAACGTCAAGTGGACTTTTCCCCGCGGCCGTGGCCGTGGTTCCCGCATGACAAAGCAATTGGAGGTTCCGTGTCCCTGATCGTCGGTGCCTACGCTGCCCACCCTGACGAATTGCGGCAGCAGTTCTATCAAGCGCTCGCCGGAGTACCTTCCGTCCGCGGATTGGAACTTCCCTATGGGCCATACGGTGGAGTCCGGTGGCCCGCCGGCGCTCCGGGCAACTGGTCCGCTGTGGTTACCGCCATTCCCGGCACCATGCAGCGGCTCAAGGCGTCGCCAACGTTCGGACTTGCGTCCGGCGATGCCGCGGGCAGGACGGAAGCGCTGCACTTCGTCGCGGGAATCCACGCGTTGGTGCTTCAGTTGAAGAACGAGGGCCGGGAGGTGGAGGCCGTCGAGCTGCACTCCGCCCCGTACCCCGGCGCTGACCCGTCAAGGTTCGCGGAGTCCCTGAAGCAGGTCCTCGAATGGGAGTGGGGAGCCACCAGACTGCTGGTGGAGCACTGTGATGCGCCCCGGCCCGGAGGCACGCCCGAGAAGGGTTTCCTGCCGTTCGGCGAGGAAGTGGACGTGCTCCGCTCGCTCCGGGAACAGGCGGGTGGCCGGGTGGGACTCGTTATCAACTGGGCACGGTCGGTCATCGAAACCCGGGACCGGGACACCGCCGTGGAGCACATCGCGAACGCCCGCGAGGCAGGGGTTCTGGCGGGGCTGATCTTCTCCGGGTGTTCCCCGGAGGAGACGGAATTTGGTTATCCCTGGATAGATGCCCACCTCCCGCCTGTGGAAGTTGAAGGGGCGCCGTCCAGCTCCCTGCTGAACCGTGCGGAAATTAGCCGCTGCAACAAGGCCGCAGGGAACGTACCCATGCATGGGTTCAAGATCGGCCTGCCCCGCCAGGGGCTCTCCGTCGAGGAAAGGGTGGAGCGGCTCAGGCAGATGTGCGCGCTGGTTGAAGGGGATCTTCCGGGCTAACGCAGCCGGTGGTGATATCGAACCGGAACGTCCTGCGTCGACGTACCGGCGAGGCAGCGCACATCCCTTCAACCGAAAACTCGAGTTCCAGGATGTCCCGCCCGGCATCCTCTGCCGTCACGGTGTATGAGGGCGTGAAGTAGAGCGCCTCCCCGCCCGGCGGCAGGTCGGCCGCCGGAAAACCGCCGGCTCCGGGCCCGGCGAGACGGACCTGCGTGACCGTTGTGTCGCCGTCGTTCCTTGCCCTGCCCGTGAAAGCAAGGATGTCCCCGGCCTTGTACCCGGGAACGATGGGGCCGTAGTTGAGGTCCTGCGCCTCCCGGGTGCCCAGGACCTGGGCCTGCCCGGCGGAGTAGCCCTGGCCGATCTCCTTGGACGCCGGGCCCCAGTCGCCGCAATCGGCCGCCAAGACATGGAATTCGCCAAGGTTCTGCCACTCGGACGGCAGGCCCGGTGTGACGGACCGCAGTTCCATGTTGAAAGTGAGGCCGGCGTTCAGTTCCTTGGTGCCGGGTGGGGTCTGGGACGCCGGCAACTGGTCCGTCAGTTGCCCTGCCGGGATGGAGGCGAACACAATCTCCCGGTACCCCTGGCGCTCGTACAGGACACCGATGTTGCCGTCCGGCAGCCGGGTGGCTGTGGAGTAGGCGGAACTGCCCGCGCACAGGACCAGCCGTGCCGGCCAGGTCCGGCCGTTGTCCGGTGAGAGGCTCAAGACCGTGTTCCGCCGCAGGCTGGTGTCCTGGTTGTTGGTGGCCAGCAGCCAAGGGTCCGTCTCCGGCGTGGCAAGGCGGGGCACGGAAGGGAGGCCGTCAAAGCGGGTTAGGGAGCCGTTATCGCTCGGGTCCGGGAGGTCCTCGACTGGAACCAGGGTGCTCCAGCTCTGGCCGCCGTTGCTGGACGTGGCAGCCAGCCGCCGCGGCGTGGCGCGGCTGTGCAGGAGCAGGCTTCCGTCGCCCCGGGCTGCCACTTTGTTCTCGTTCGGGGCGGCGCCATGGGTAGTGGCGCCGATGAGCTCCCCGAACGTCCAGTTGTCTCCGTGGTTGTCGCTGTAGGCCGAGGCTGCCATGATCGCGCCGTCGCACAGGACCACGAACTGCTGCACCAGCCGGCCTTGGAACGGCCCCGTATGGACTTGGATTCCCTGGCCGGCCGCGGCGAACATGCCTGTGATGTCCTGGCCTGCGGGGGTGCTGCCCTTCAACTCGGCGGTGAGGCGCCGGTGCTGCCAGGTCACGCCGTCATCGTCGGACCAGCTCAGGTCGCAGTGCTGGACGGACTCGTCCTCCGCGGCCATTCCTGCTGTCGATTCGAAGAACCCGGCGCGTGTTCCGGCGGCGTGGAAAAGGAAGATCCGCCCGGTCCCGGCGTCGACCAGCAGGCTGGGGTCGCCGAAACCTTCCAGGCCGGTGCCGCGGCGCACCACTTCCTGCGCACTCCACGTCTCACCGTTGTCGTTGCTGCGGCGGAGCAGCAGATCGATGGGGCTCGGCAGGTCGTCCAGGTTCGGCCTGCCGTCGTAGGCGGCCAGGAGCGTTCCCCTGGTGGTGACGGCGAGCGCAGGGATGCGGTACTGGCGGTATCCACCGCGGCCGCGGGTGGCGAGGATACGCTCCACGGTCGGCACGGCAATGGGCCATTCAGGAAAAAGGTAGGACGTCACATGTTTAGTCTAGCTTTCCACGTGGCTCCACCTTAGGGTGGTAGGACGTCGTATGTAGCAAGAATCACATTTGTCTACAGCCTCGACGGCGTCGTCACTTCCATTCGAGCCGCAGCGCGGCGTCCAGAAAGGACATGGGTTTGCGAATTACCACCAAAAGAACCAAGAAACGATCAATGGGGAAGGCCGCGGGCACGGGCGCACTGGCCCTGGCCCTGCTGGCCGGGAGCGGGCTGCCGGCGCAGGCGGCCCCCACCCCCTCCACCAGCCCTACCGCTCCGCCGGGCAGCTTCCAGGAAGTGAATCTCGCAGCGGACAGAACGGCCGCCAACTTCTTCTACCGGATCCCCGCGCTGACCTACCTCGGCAGCGGCGTGGTCCTCGCCGCCTGGGACGGCCGGCCCGGCAGTGCTGCCGACGCCCCCAACCCCAATTCCATCGTGCAGCGCCGCAGCACTGACGGCGGAAGGACCTGGGGACCGGTACAGGTCATTGCAGCCGGTCATGTGGCGGATGCCACTGGACCGAAGTACGGCTACAGCGACCCGTCCTATATCTACGACGCCGAGGCCGGAAAGGTCTTCGCGTTCTTTGTCTACTCCAAGGACCAGGGCTTCGGCGGCAGCGGGTTCGGTAACGATGACGCGGACCGCAACGTCATTTCCTCCGCCGTGATTGAATCGTCCGACGGCGGCGCCACCTGGAGCCAGCCCCGTCTCATCACCGGCGTCACCAAGCCGGGCACCAGCAAGACCAGCCCCGTGGCGGGCGACGTCCGCTCCAACTTCGCGTCCTCCGGCGAAGGCATCCAGCTCAAGTACGGACCCTACAAGGGCCGCCTGATCCAGCAGTACGCCGGCGATGTCCGCCAGGCGGACGGCACCAACCGCATTCAGGCCTACAGCGTCTACTCGGACGACCACGGGGCCACGTGGCACAAGGGTGCCAACGTGGGCGACCGGATGGACGAGAACAAGACCGTGGAACTCTCGGACGGGCGCGTCCTGCTTAACTCCCGGGACAACGCGAACCAGGGCTACCGCAAGATGGCGGTCTCCACCGACGGTGGTGCCACCTACGGCCCGGTCACGCAGGACACCGAACTGCCGGATCCGGCCAACAACGGTGCCATCGCCCGGATGTTCCCCAACGCCCCGCAGGCCTCAGCCGACGCGAAGAAATTGATCTTCACCAACGCCAACTCCAAGACCGGCCGCGAAAACGTCTCCGCCCGGGTGTCCTGCGACGACGGCGCCACCTGGCCGGGCGTGCGCACCATCGGCCCAGGCTTCTCCGCCTACTCCACCGTGACCCGGCTGGACGATGGCAGGTTCGGCGTCCTGTACGAAGGCAACTACACGGACAATATGCCGTTCGCCGCTTTCGACGACGCGTGGCTGAACTACGCCTGCGCCCCGCTGGCAGTCCCCGCCGTCACCACCGCACCCGGCGCCACCAAACAGGTTGCCGTGACCGTCACCAACCAGGAAACCGCCACGCTCTCCGGCGCCACCGCCACCGTGTACACCCCCAGCGGCTGGTCCGCCACCACGGTGCCTGTGCCCGACGTCGCACCCGGTGCCTCCGCCACCGTCACCGTGGACCTGACCGCTCCGTCCAATGCCAGCGGCCCGCAGAACCTCAACGCGGCGTTCACGACGGCGGACGGCCGGGTCTCGCAGGCCACCTTCACCGCCACGGTCCCGGTGGCTCCGCAGGTGGGCCTCAGCGTCACCGGCTCCGCGCCGGACCGCGACGTCGCGGCCAGCCCGTACCAGGCCGGCGACGTGCTCAGCTACACGTTCACCATCAAGAGCACGGCCAACGTCACCGCCAACTCAGTGCCGCTCGCCGGAACCTTCGACGCCGGGTTCCTGCCGCCGTCGGCCCCCAACTGCCGGTACAACAACCTGGCAGCCGGCGCCTCCTACACCTGCACCACGGCTAAGCACACTCTGACGGCCGAGGACATCTCCCGCGGCTACTTCATGCCGCAGGCAACCTTCAGCATCACGGCCAGCGCGACGCCGTCGCTCACCAGGACGGTTTCCTTCACCGGCGCGGCCGTGGCACTGCGCGATGGCCTGGTGGCCGCCACCATCACGGGCAGCCGCAGCGACGCCGGCCGGGACCTGGCTGCGCAGCCGTACGGCGCAGGGGAGGCGTTCCCCTACAAGTTCGACGTGACCAACACCAGCCCGCTGGTGGAGAAAGTGGTCCCCACGGCCGGCAATTTCAGCCCGTTTATGCCGGACGGCCCCGGGAACTGCCGGTACAGCGTGTTACCCGCCGGCCAGTCCTACACGTGTGCCACGCCACGCCACACTGTCACCGCCGTGGAAGCGGGCCAAGGCTTCTTCGTCCCCGAGACCTCCTGGGAGGTCAGCGCCACCGGCCAGACCACCCGGACCTACGCCGTGAACGGCGGCGAGGTAGACCTGAAGGTCCGCGATGCCAGGATGGAAGGCACCGTCGCCGCGGAATGGACGGACCTGGACGGAGACCGCTACGCCTCCGCAGGCGACACCATCACGTACACCTACACCCTGGGCAACGCAGGAAACGTGGACCTGACGGCGGTTTCCGCCCCGGACGCGGGCATCAGCGAACAGTTGTTGGCTGCCGGCAGTAACGTGACCGCCACCCGCGCTCACGTGCTGACTGCCGCGGACATTGCGGCCGGCCAGTTGGCACCTGTCAGCTTCGAGGCCACCGCGGACAACGGTGCCAAGCGCATCACGGCGTCGGTGGCCGGCGGGGGCATCCGGCTCAACCTGCAGCCCGCGCAGCCCGAATCCGTTCCGGCGCTCACAGTCCAGGACTTTGAGGGCCTGACACCTCCGTGGGACCTCGGCACCGCGGACAAGTACCGCAACGGCCAGAAGGTGGTCCTCGGGGGCCTCGACTACGGACAGTGGTATTACGTGTACCTGAACAAGCGCAGCTACCGGATTGGCTGGATTTTTCCCACCACTGGTAACACGGTGGAATTCATCCTCCCAGCGGACGTGCAGAACGGCCGCGATGACGTGGTGGTACTGGACAGGGACGGCAAACAGGTGGCCTTTGACCGTTTGCAGGTGACACCGAAGGGATGACGAAAGTGGAATCAGTGCACGCGCACTGGGCGGGGGCTTTCGACGTCGTCCAGGACGTGGAGGGCTGGCAGGAGTTCAGGCGGCTTGACACCGAACTGCTGATGCCGCCCTTCACTGACGGGCTTGCGGACATGGCACAGATGACGGCCGGTATCCGGGCCACGTGGACGGCTTCGTCCGGCAGGCTGACCCTCAAGGCGGAAGGTACCGCGGACTGCTCTCCCATTGATGTGCTGGTTGACGGCCAACTGGCCCACCGGATCCCCGCTGCCGGGCGGCTGAGCCACACGCTGGAGTTGGGAACGCTGCCGGCCGGCGCCAAGGTGCAACTGTGGCTCCCGCAGTTCGGCCGGGTCAGGGTGCTCGACGCATCCCTGCAAGGCGAGGATGTCCAGTCGGTGCAAGAGCCAGGCAAGCGGTGGCTGGCCTACGGAAGCTCCATCACCCACTGCCGGGAGGCGGCCGGTCCTTCCGAGACCTGGCCGGCGCTGGTGGCCCGGAAGCTCGGGTGGGAACTGCAGTCGCTGGGTTTTGCCGGCGAATGCCAGCTGGACCCGGCTGCAGCAAGGACCATTCAGCGACTCCCGGCGGACGTCATCTCCCTGTGCTTGGGCATCAACTCCTACAACGCAGCGGCGTTCTCGTTGCGGAGCTATGCCAGCCAGGTGCTGGGGTTCATCTCGAACATCCTGACCGCCCATCCGGACGTTCCACTGGTGGTGATCACCCCGGTCCTGTCGCTTCCGCGTGAAGCTACACCCAATGCGGTCGGTGCCACCCTGGCCGACTACCGGGAGGCCACAGCCGGAGTGGTCGCCTACCTGCAGCGGCGTTCCGGGGAAGCACGGATCCACCTGGTGGACGGCGGGGCGGTGCTGACGGAAGCCGAGGCGCTGGCCCACATGCCGGACACCCTCCATCCGGACAATGCAGGGTACCGGCTTATGGCCGAAAGGCTGGGCCCGCGCCTTGCCGCCGCGGCAGCCAACGGTCCGAAGGACTAGACAACCGGTCCCGGCCGGCGTCGTTCCTCCTAGGCGCCTGCCAGGACCGGGGTTGTCAGTTTGCCGGCCCGCATGGTGGCCACCACATCGGTCAGCGGCACGAACTCGGTGTCATGGGTGACCATCACCGTTGCCACCGAGAATTCGTTGGTCACCTGCCGCAGGAGGGCGATGATGGAGGCGCTCCGTTCGTGGTCCAGTGCCGCCGTCGGCTCGTCCACCAGCAGCACCCTGGGGCTGCCCATCAGCGCCCGCGCGATGTTCACGCGCTGGCGCTGGCCGCCGGAGAGCTGGTGCGGAAGTTTCCCCGCACTGGCGGACAGCCCGACGACGTCCAGCAGTTCGGCGGCCCGCGCCGTGGCGGCTTTGGCGGACTTTCCGCGCAGGTGGTCGCTGATGACGAGCTGTTCGACGGCGGTGAGCGACGGGAGCAGGTTGGGCTGCTGGAAGATGATGCCCACTTTCCCGCGCCGCAGGGCTGTCAGTTCCTTGTCCCCCAGGCCCATGGTGTCGGTGCCGTCGATAATGACTTGGCCGCTTGTGGGGCGGACCAGGGTGGCGGCGGCGGCCAGCAGGCTGGACTTACCGGACCCCGAGGGGCCCACGAGTGCCACGAGTTGGCCGGCTTCCGCGGTGAGGCTGACACGGTCCAGGGCGGTGGTGGTGCCGCCGCCGTCGGGATATTCGAGGGTGACGTTGACCAGGGTCAGGGGAGCGGTTGTGGTCATGATGGGTTCCTTTCAAAGGAGGGAAGAAGGGATTAGTTTCCGCCGAGCGCCAGGAGCGCATCGACCTTGGTGACGCGCCGGACGGCCAGTGCCGCACCTGCCAGGCCCAGGGCAACGATCCCGACGACGGGAACCACCGAGGTGGCCAGGTTCAGCTGGAAGGGGGCTGCCCGGGCAGCGAACAAGCCGGCGCCAACACCCAAGGCTCCGCCGACTCCGGCGCCTGCCAGCAGCACGATGGCGGCCTGGGTCATGGCGTCGCGAAGGATGTAGGAACTGGGTGCGCCCATGGCTTTCAGCACAGCGATGTCCCTGGTGCGCTGGATGGTCCAGACGCTCAGGAAGGCCACGATCACCAGTGCCGAGATGCCGTACAGGAATGCCTGCATCAGCGTCAGCGAACCGTTCTCGCTCTTGAAGGAGCCCAGGGCCTGGAAAGATCCCGTGCGGGATTCGCTCACCGTGTGTGCCGCGCCGTTCGCTGCGGCCTCATCCACCGTGGCCCCGTCCGCGTAGGTGACGGCGACGACCGTGGCCAACTGTCCGGCGTCGGACACGTGCGCAGCCTTGCCCCATGCCGGCAGGGCCGTCCACACCACGCTGGTGTGCGCGTACCACTGGTCCGGCACCACGGCGGCGACGGACAGCTCCACGCCGCCCAGGGACACCTTGTCCCCCTGGCCCACCGCCAGGGCTTCCGCCACTGAGGCGCCCACCGCGGCCGTGCCGGCGGACACCTCCACAGGCGCCAAAGGGCTGCCCGGCGAGACGCCGAAAACGGCAACGTTCGCCGTTCCCGCGCCGTCCGCGGCCTGTGCCCTGGTCTGCGTAATGCCCAGCGGCTCGGCGGACTGGACACCCGGCCGGCTTTGCCAGCTGTCCACCTGGGCGGCGGTCACGGAGCTCTCGGTATAGGACGCCTTGGGTGAGCCTGAACCGGGAGCGCCGAAGGCGATGGCGTCCACCGGCCTCGCGGCAGTTGCCCCCAGCCTGGCGATGGCGGAGGTGGATTGCTCGGCGAGCCCTGCCGTCAGGCCGGACAGCATGACCAGCAACAGGGTGATCAGGGCTACGACGCCGCCCATCATGGCGAACCGGCCTTTGGCGAAGCGGATATCGCGGATTGCCAGGAACACGTTGGTTCTTCTCTCTGCAGGGGTGGATTGTTCTGTAGTTCCACTCTCCCGGCCGGAGCCTGCATGGGAATCGCGGGGATGGTTGATCTGCGGGAATGGAACGGTTGATACGGGAGTCAACCTTTTGGTTGATTCCCGGCGCGGGTTCCCGGCATAAGCTGGTGAAATGCCTGCCACGCCCCTGCCGCAACCACCGGAAGTGCGCGGCGGTATCCCCACACGTGGGCCATTGAACGCCCTGGAAAACGCGTCGTCGGCGGCAATCCTGCGGGTCCTGCGGGTCACACTTCACACGGGGTTCGCGCTGCTGCTGGCCGTCGGCCTGGTCCGGATGCTGATGTCGGGAGGCGCCCTTCGCTGGGTGTGGGCCGCCGCCGCCGTCGTTCTCGCTGCCCTTTACCTGGCCGGCACGGTCCTGGAAAAGCGCCATGCCGAGGGACGGACCGTGGTGGATCCCCGCCGGTACAGCGTGCTGTGGCTCGGCCTTGTGACGGCCTTGTGGGCGTTCCTGCTCGCCGGCAGTGCCGACTTCGCCTGGCTTGCTTTCCCCATCTTTTTCCTGCACCTTCATTTGCTCCCGCGGCGTGGCGCGCTCCTGGCCATCGGGCTGATGACGGCGGCGGTGATCGGCTCCCAATGGGCCGCCAGCGGCTCCCCGGTTCCACACGCGGCGGCGGTGGTGGGGCCTGTCCTGGGTGCAATTTTTTCCGTGATTACCGGCCTGGCCTACGCGGCCCTTTACCGCGAGGCCGAAAACCAGCGGCGCGCAGCCGATGAACTGCGGCGGACGCGTGAGGAGCTGGCCCGGTCCCAGCACGAGGCCGGGGTCCTCGCCGAGCGGGAGCGGCTGGCCCGGGAAATCCACGACACGCTGGCGCAGGGCCTATCCAGCATCGTGCTGCTGGGGCGGGCCGCCGGGCAGTCGCTGGCGGAAGGTGACTCCGCCACTGCTGCCGCCCGGCTGGCATTGGTGCAGCAGACCGCGGCGGACAACCTCTCCGAGGCCCGCAGCTTTGTCCGTGGACTGTCTTCACCCCAGCTGGAGGGGACCACGCTGGTGGAGGCCCTGGACAGGTTGTGCGGCAGGACCGAGACCGACGCTGCGGCTGCGGGGGTATCCCTGCGCTGTCGGCTGGAGGTGGATGGGGAACCGCAGGACCTGCCCCAGCCTGCCCGCGTGGCCCTGCTGCGCGCCGCGCAGGCGAGCCTTGCGAACGTCCGCGAACACGCCCGGGCAAGTACCGCCGTCGTCAGCGTTGCCTTCCTGGGCAACGAGGTGACCATGGACGTGTACGACGACGGCCGGGGCTTCGATCCCGGGGCTGCGGGTGGTGCCGCGGGCGCAGCGGACGGCAGCGGCTTCGGGCTGCGCTCGCTGCGGGAACGCGTGGCCGCCCTGAACGGGACCCTGGCGGTGGAATCGGCGCCGGGCGAGGGCACGGTTGTGGCCATCCGGCTCCCGGTGGAGGAACCGTGAGTGGGGTCCGCGTCCTGTTGGTTGACGACCATCCGGTGGTCCGCGCCGGGCTGCGTGCCATGCTCACCGGGTCCGAGGGCATCGCCATTGCCGCCGAGGCTTCTGACGGCAAGGCGGCGCTGAGGGAACTGGCGCGGCTCACTGCCTTGGACGAGGCACCCGATGTGGTCCTGATGGATCTGCAGATGGGGGAGGGAATGGACGGCGTTACGGCGACCGCCGAGATCCGGAAACTCGACGCACCGCCGCCGGTACTCATCCTCACCACCTACGACACGGATGCGGATATCCTCGCCGCGGTGGAGGCGGGGGCCAGCGGCTACATGCTGAAGGACGCTCCGCCGGAGCAGCTGCGGCAGGCGGTGCTGCAGGCGGCCGCGGGCGGCACGGTCCTGGCGCCCCGGGCCGCGGCACTGCTGATGGACCGGATCAGCAACCCGGGCACCTCGCTGACCCCGCGCGAAGTGCAGTTGCTGGAACTGCTGGCCACGGGCTTGTCCAACCGCGCCATCGCCAAGCAGGTGTTCATTTCGGAAGCGACCGTGAAGACGCACCTGGTGCACATCTACGGCAAGCTCGGCGTGGATAACCGCACGGCCGCGATCGCTGCCGCCACACAGCGGCGGATCATCCGGCCGCCCGGCGCCAAGGGCTGACCTGTCGGCGCAGGACCGCGAAACTTGCCACCTCCCGGTCATTCCGGTGCAGTAGGTTTGTTCCACGGTGTTTACAGGTGCCGTTGTTTCCAGGCCACGTTGTTCGAAGGAGAACGAATGTCCCGTCCGGTTCCCGCGGTTGATGCCCTTCTTGCCACCTACGGTGCGGCCGATGCCTGCGCGGCCGGTCTCCTGTGCGACAGCCATGATCCCAACGCTGTTGCCTTCACAGTGGTGGCAGCCGACCTCTCCGCGGAGGACATCACCTATGGCGAGCTCCGGGAACGCTCGGAGCGGGGAGCCGCCGCCCTCGCGGAGCTGGGCATTGGTCCTGGAGATGCCGTGGCCACCCTGATGGGCAAGTCGGCAGACCTGGTGGTCATGCTCCTGGCCATCTGGCGGCGCGGAGCGGTCCATGTGCCACTGTTCACGGCCTTCGCATGGCCGGCTATCGAATTACGGCTGACTGCCTCCGGGGCAAAGGCCGTCATCACGGATCCCGACCAGCGGGTGAAGATCCAGCAGACCTCTGCCGCCGTGCTCGTCGCCGGCGCGGAAGCTTCCCAGCCGGACCTGGCGCTCACGCCCCTCCTGGCCAGGCAGCAGCCGGGGATCGCTTCAGAGGTCGTAGGCGGTGACGGTGCCCTGGTGCTGATCTTCACGTCCGGAACCACGGGCGCGCCCAAAGGCGTACCGGTGCCCCTCCGGGCATTGGCCGCGTTCCGCCAGTACATCGAACTTGGCCTGGACGTCAGTGAAGAGGACGTCTTCTGGAACGCCGCGGACCCCGGCTGGGCCTACGGACTGTACTACGGGATCCTCGGCCCCATGGCGGCGGGACGGCGGAACCTGCTGCTGCGCCCCGGGTTCTCCCCGGAACTCAGCTTCAAGGTGTTGGAGGCATTTGCCGTTACCAACTTCGCGGCAGCTCCCACGGTCTACCGCACCATGCGCGCCAAGGCCGACGCCGGCACTGGACCCTTTCGACTTCGGCGCGCCTCCTCCGCCGGCGAACCGCTGACCCCGGAGGTGATCAGCTGGGCCCGGGAGGTGCTGGGCGTCCCGGTGCGGGACCACTACGGACAGACCGAACACGGGATGATGATCATCAACGCCTGGCATGACGACGTGAGGACGGAGCTCAGGCCCGGTTCCATGGGCCGCCCCCTGCCGGGCTGGAGCTGCGCGGTCCTTAAGGACAACGCTGACGGGCCGGCCGCCCCCGGCGAACTGGGCCGCGTCGCCGTCAACGTGGCGGAAAGTCCCATGATGTGGTTCACCGGGTACCAGGATGCGCCGGAGAAGACCGCGGAAAGGTTCAGCGCGGACGGCAAGTGGTACCTGACCGGTGACGCGGGCATGGTGGACCAGGACGGTTACTACTTCTTCTCCTCCCGGGATGACGACGTGATCATCATGGCCGGCTACCGGATTGGCCCGTTCGACGTGGAAAGCGTCCTGGCCACGCATCCGGCGGTGCTGGAAAGTGCCGTGGTGGGCGCTCCCGACGAACTGCGCGGTGAAGTCCTCGAGGCCTACGTGGTCCTGGCCGAGGGCACCGCCGCCAGTGATGACCTGGTGGTTGAACTCCAGACCATGGTCAAGACGCAGTTCGCCGCCCACGCCTACCCGCGCCGCATCCACTTCGTCGCGGACCTGCCCAAGACGCCGTCGGGAAAGCTGCAGCGCTACATCCTGAGGCAGCAGCGGGCAGCCGCATCCGGCAGCTAGCAGTCGGCGGGTTTTTGGGGGAGGGGCAGAAAACCTCGAGTTGTTCCGGAGCCTTTTCCGGCACCGGCTGTTAGCGTTGAGGCCCAGCCACTGAAGGAGGAGCGATGTCCATCAATTCACCTGATTCACTGCCTGAGGACGAACCACAGGAGGACACGGCGGCCAGGAAAGGCAACCCCGACGGCGGGATCCCCGGCGGGAAAGACGGCGTCGGGATCTCCGATGGGGCCGAGCCCAACACTTTTGAGCCGGAGGAGGACCCCGACGCCTCGGCGGGCCCGGCAGACTAAATGGGCCCTTCAGATCAAAGGGGCCGAGGCCTCCCTCAAAGTTCCATCAAGATTGGCCAAAGCCGCTGCAATCTGTGCTTCCCGCAACCTACCGGCCGGTAATTTATAACTGTTTCCAACGCCAGTTCCCCGGCAGGAAGCACTGGAAGCCCCTGCGCTGGAGCGAGACTCGCGCGGGGGCTTCCCCCCAACGTCCGCGCGGCGGCTTACGGCGTGGCGCTAACGGTTTCGAAGTGCTCCACCACCGGAAACGGCTCATAAAAGCGGTGCAGCAAAGAACGCCACTGCTGGTACCCAAGGGATCCCCTGAAGCCCTCTGTATGGTCCTCCAGCGACTCCCATTCAACGAGCAGCAGGTACATGTGGGGAGATTCGATCGAGCGCGACAGGGACATGGCGAGGAAGCCACGCATTGAAGCGATGATGTGCCGGGCCTGGGCGAAAGCTGCCTCGAAGTCCTCTTCCCGGCCGGGAATGACCGGAAGCAGCGCGTGTTCATTGATCACCCGCCAAGTCTGGCACGCGTTCGCCGGCTACTCGGTGTCGATCCAGTAGCGGCGCTTGCCGTTGCGCGTGTCCTCGTACCGGCCGCTGTTCTTTTCGATGGTTGCACGCGAGCCGGCGTTGTCCTCGTCGCACGTCAGGAGAACCCGCGCGATTCCGAGCGCCCGTGCCAGGGGCAGCGCATCGGCAAGTGCTTTGACGGCATGGCCGCGGCGCCTGGCGGAGGGCCGGACGCTGTAGCCGATATGCCCACCTTCGTTGAGGAGGTAGTCGTTCAACCCGTGCCTGATGGCCAGGGACCCAAGGAACGTGCCGCCGTCGGCAATCCACAGGTAGGTGCAGGGCACGTAGCCAGGCTTTCGCACCGTCTCCGGCAGCGCGTCTTTGATGAGGATATCGACGAAGCGGCCAAAGACGGCGGGGTCCCGGAGATCGTCCAGCGACCAGCCCTCCGCGCCTGCACCGTCCAGGTGGGCACCTTGGAACTCCGCAGTTCCTTCCAGCCAGGAAGAGTGGAGGGTTGGGTCCGGGACGATGAGTTGGGCCATGACTGGATCCTATGCCGCCTGCCGGAGCAATGCGGGATCCCGGCCCGCGGCAGGGGAGCGGGGAGACGTATTCCCGGGACGCCGCTGCTGCCCTGTACTATCTCCCCGGGGACCCTTTTGCGGTCTGGAAGGGGACGGTAATGGCTGGTGCTCACTCGACGGCCGCAGCGCCCAGCGATCCGCTGGGCAGGGACGAATTGCTGCAGGAGTACGGGTTCGCCTTCCCCGCCGGGAACGGCGCTTCGGCCACCGAGGCCGAGCTGTCCACCGAGCCGCTCGAGAATCTGGTGGAGCTGGCCGCCAAACTCTGTGGAGTCCCGTTCGGGGTCATCAACGTCCTCACCTCCGATGAGCAACGCCAGGTGGCTGCCGTTGGGATTGACGCCGGCGTCTGTTCACGCGAGGACTCCATGTGCTCGAAAGTCTTCCACTCCGGGGAAATGACCGTTGTCCGGGACGCCTCGCTGGATCCGCGTTTTGCGACCAACCCGTTCGTGACAGGGGAGATCGCCGCCGTCCGGTTCTACGCCTCCGTGCCCCTGGAAATGTCGTCAGGGTTCGTGCTGGGGTCACTGTGCGTCTTCTCGGATTCACCGGCGGCTCCGGATGCCGGCCAGCTGGACATGCTGGAAATCCTGTCCCGCCAGGCAGTGCAGCTGCTTGAACTGCAGCGGCGCACGCTGCAGCTGAACCGTGCCCTCAACGAGGTGCGGGAAAGCAATGCCAAGCTGGCGGAGTTTGCCGGGCGCGTCAGCCACGACCTGCGCGGGCCGCTCACCACCACGCTGGGCTACGTGGAGATGGCGGAAGACGAAGTGGAGGGCGACCACCCGGCGGCCGAGTACCTGCAGATCATCAGCGCCAGCGGCCACCGGATGCTGGCCATGCTCGAGGACGTCCTGAGCTACTCCCGGATCGGCGGAATCCTGCAGCGCCAGCACGTTTCCCTCCAGGACGTGGCGGCCGAAGTGGCCCGGGATCTGGGGCTGTCCTTCGGTACTGACGCCGTCCTGGACAGCGAGGAACTAAAGCTCCAGGTGGACCCCGGTCAGCTCCGGACCCTGCTGCAGAACCTGGTGGCCAATGCCGTGAACTACCGGAGCCCCGAGAGGGAACTCAAGGTCCGGATCAGCGGCATTTCCAACTACCACGGGGTCACCGTACTGGTCGCGGACAACGGCAAGGGAATTGCCTCGTCGGACCGGCAACGCGTGCTCGAACCCTTGGTCCGGCTGCACCGTGACGGCGACGGGCAGGGCTCGGGCCTGGGGCTGTCCATCTGCCGGCGCATTGTCGAAGCACATGGCGGGGAACTGAGCCTGAAAGAGACTCCAGGCGGCGGAACCACGGCAGTCATCAGCTTCCCGACCGATCAGTAGGCCGCTCTCAGGCAGGTCCGGGCCGGCTGCGTGATGCAGCCGGCCCGGACCCCCGGGTCAGGTCATCCCGGTCAGTTCAGGTCGAAGCGGTCCAGTTCCATGACCTTCGCCCAGGCGGCTACGAAGTCGTGCACGAACTTCTCCTTGGCGTCCTCGCTCGCGTAGACCTCGGACAGCGCCCGCAGCTGCGAGTTGGAGCCGAAGACCAGATCCACCGGGGTGGCCGTCCACTTCAGCTCGCCGGTGGCAACGTCGGTGATTTCGTAGACGTTTTCCTCGGCCTCGGAGGCCTTCCATTTGGTGCCCGGCGAGAGCAGGTTGACGAAGAAGTCGTTCGTCAGGACCTGCGGCTTGTCCGTCAGCACACCGTGGCCGGAACCACCCACGTTGGTGCCCAGGGCCCGCATGCCGCCCAAGAGCGCCGTCATCTCCGGCGCGGAGAGGTCCAGCATGTACGCCTTGTCCAGCAGGAGGGTCTCGGGCTGGATCTTCGCACCGGGGCGCAGGTAGTTGCGGAAGCCGTCGGCCCGCGGCTCCAGGTACTGGAAGGATTCGACGTCGGTCTGTTCCTGTGAGGCGTCCGTCCGGCCCGGACGGAAGGGCACTGTGACGGGGAACCCGGCGTCGGCTGCTGCCTTCTCCACCGCGGCGGCGCCGCCCAGGACGATCAGGTCCGCGAGCGAGACCTTCTTGCCGCCGGACTGTGCCGAGTTGAACTCCTCCTGCACGCGCTCAAGGACGGGAAGCACGGTATCGAGCTGCTCCGGTTCGTGGGCTTCCCAGCCGCGCTGCGGCTCCAGCCGGATCCGGGCGCCGTTGGCCCCACCGCGCCGGTCCGTCTTGCGGTACGTTGCAGCCGACGCCCAGGCCGTGCCCGCCAGTTGCGGGATGGTCAGTCCGGCGTCAAGGAGTTTGGCCTTGAGCCCGGCGATGTCCTGCTCATCGATCAGTTCATGGTCGACGGCGGGAACAGGATCCTGCCACAGCTGAGCCTCCGGAACCCACGGGCCCAGCATGTGCGGGCCCACCGGTCCCATGTCGCGGTGCAGCAGCTTGTACCAGGCCTTGGCGAAGGCCAAGGCGAACTGGTCCGGGTTCTCCAGGAAACGCCGGCCGATCTGCTCGTAGGTGGGGTCGAAGCGCAGCGACAGGTCCGTGGTCAGCATGGTGGGCCGGTGCTTCTTGTTGGGGTCGTGCGCGTCCGGGATGATCTCTGGAGCGTCCTTGGCGACCCACTGGTGGGCGCCCCCGGGGCTCTTGACGAGTTCCCACTCGTACTCGAAGAGGATCTCCAGGAAGCGGTTGCTCCACTGCGTAGGCTTGTCCGTCCAAGTGACTTCCAGGCCGGAGGTGATGGTGTCGCCGCCCTTGCCGCTGCCGTAGGTGCTGAGCCAGCCAAGGCCCTGCGCCTCAAGGTCTGCACCCTCCGGTTCCGGGCCAACGTGTGCGTCTGCGGGGCCGGCACCGTGGGTCTTGCCGAATGTGTGGCCGCCGGCGATCAGTGCGAAGGTCTCTTCGTCGTTCATGGCCATGCGCTTGAAGGTCTCACGGATAAACGCGGCAGCAGCCACGGGATCCGGGTTGCCCATGGGGCCTTCGGGGTTGACGTAGATGAGGCCCATTTCGGTGGAACCGACGTTGTCCGCCATGGTTCCCTCACCGGTGTACCGCTCATCTCCGAGCCAGGCGTCCTCAGGACCCCAGAAGATCTGTTCGGGCTCCCAGACGTCCTCGCGGCCAAAGGCGAAGCCGAAGGTCTTGAAGCCCATGGACTCAAGGGCCACGTTGCCGGCGAGGACCAGGAGGTCCGCCCAGGACAGCTTCTGGCCATACTTCTGCTTCACGGGCCACAGCAGGCGGCGGGCCTTGTCCAGGTTGGCGTTGTCCGGCCAGCTGTTCAGCGGGGCGAACCGCTGGCTGCCGTCGCCCGCGCCGCCGCGGCCGTCGTGGACGCGGTAGGTGCCGGCAGCGTGCCAGCTCAGGCGGATCATCAGTCCGCCGTAGTGGCCGAAGTCCGCCGGCCACCAGTCCTGGGAAGTGGTCAGGACCTGGCTGATGTCCTGCTTGAGGGCTTCGACGTCGAGCTTCTGGAATTCCTCGCGGTAGCTGAAGGACGGGCCAAGCGGGTTGCTCGCCTGGCCGTGCGTGTGCAGCACGGAGAGGTCCAGCTGGTTGGGCCACCAGTCCTGGTTGGTTCGCGGCCGGTGTCCCTTGGGGGCCGGCGAATCGATCGCAGGGTTTTCGCTTTCACTGCCCTGGGCGGTGGCACTGCCATGGGCCACCGGGCACCCGCCCTCAACCTTCTGGTCCAGGCCCTGTGCGCTCCCGGGAGTGGGGACCGGGGGATGGTCTTGGGGATCGGTCATGTGCTTATTCCTTCCGTTGGGCCGAGGCCGCGGTTGGACTCGGGCAGCCGGTGCAACCCTCCTATTTGAACATGGACCGGGGACTGCTGGAGACCCGCCCGGGCCATGGGTGAAACCCGGCCTGTCATTGCCCCGTCCCTCGCAATTTGTTCGGCACCTCCTGTCCGCCACTTGCCGGCGCTGGAATATCTGAGTGACGCTCCGACTTGTCGCCAGAGGGTCCATGGTGGCCCATTGTCCCGGCGTAACGCAGCGCGCGGGCCTCCGCCCACGCGTGAGGCCGCGCTGAGGCGCGGATGCAAACCAAGCACCTACCAAGAGGAGCGCTATGACCATCGGATCAGGAACAGCATCAGGAACAGCAGCGGGCAACGGACGGACCGCCCTGGTGGTAGGGGCCACCGGCATTTCAGGCTCCGCGCTCGTGGATACTTTGGCCGGCGAAGGCTGGGAAGTCCTTGCCTTGTCCCGCAGGCCCGGTCCCGGGCGGCCAGGCGTCAGATGGCTTTCCGCAGACTTGACCTCCGCTGAGTCGCTGGCCGCCGCGCTTGCTCCGGAAAATCCCTCCCACGTGTTCTTTACTGCCTGGTCCCGCCGGGACACCGAGGAAGAGAACATCGCCGTCAACGCGGGCATGGTGCGCGACCTGCTTGGGGCACTGCGGGGCAAAGGGGTGGCACATGTTGCCCTGATGACCGGGCTCAAGCACTACCTGGGACCGTTTGAGGCCTACGCCGCCGGGGAAATGCCGGACACGCCGTTCCATGAGGAGGAGCCCCGCCTGCCGGTGCGGAACTTCTATTACGCACAGGAAGACGAGTTGTGGGCCGCGGCGGGGGAGCAGGGGTTCACCTGGTCCGTACACCGCGCCCACACGGTTATTGGGCACGCCGTTGGCAACGCCATGAACATGGGCCTCACACTCGCGGCGCAGGCCACCCTCTGCCGGGACAGCGGGGAACCGTTTGTCTTTCCCGGATCCAAAGCGCAGTGGGACGGCCTCACCGACATGACAGACGCCGGCCTGTTGGCCGAGCACATGCTCTGGGCTTCAACTACCCCTGCAGGCGCCAACGAGCCCTTCAACATCGTCAACGGCGATGTGTTCCGCTGGCGCTGGATGTGGCCGAAGCTTGCCGCGTACTTCGGTGTGGAATGGGAGGGCTACCAGGACGCGCCGCGTCCCCTTGGGCAGTCAATGGCAGGCCGGGAGGACCAGTGGCGGCGGATCGCCGCGGAGAACAACCTCAGCGAACCCGACCTGGGCCGCGTGGCGAGCTGGTGGCACACGGACGGAGACCTGGGGCGCGGCATCGAGGTGGTGACGGACATGGGCAAGAGCCGGGATGCGGGCTTTACGGGGTATCGCCGGACGCTGGATGCCTTTACCTTGCTCTTTGACCGATACCGGGCCGACCGGCTGATTCCGTAATGACGCGGTCGCGTCCGGCGAACAGACCCGCCAGCGCCAGGATGGCCATGGCTCCGGCGGTGCCGAGCAGCGGAAGGGTCCAGTCCCCGCTGGCATCCCGGAGTGCACCAAAGGCCACCGGGCCCACCGCGGCCAGGCCGTAGCCCACGGATTGGGCCATGCCGGACAGCGATGCTGCCTGCGGGTGGTTCACGGTCCGGAGGCTGAACAACGACAGGGCGATGACAATGAGGCTCCCGCAGCCCAAAGCACCCAGGACAACCCACAGCAGGATGAGGTCCGGGGCCAGGGCCAGGCCCAGGAAGGTGACGAACACCAACGCCCCGCTTGTGAAGGACACCAGCCGCTGGTCCGGTCCCCGGTGCAGGACTGCGCCCGCCCCCAGGCTGGCGAACACGCTGATCAACAGGAAGGCGGACAGGTGCACGCCGGCTGTGGCGGCGGGGACCCCGCGGCTTTGCTCAATGGTAGGCAGCCACGCCATCAGGACGTAGAAGGCGATCGATTGCAGCCCCATGAACGCAGTCACCTGCCAGCCCAGCGCTGAGCCCCAGGGCGACCGGTGTGCCGGTTCCTGCTTTTCGGCGTGCACGGCGCTTGTCCCGTGCCGGCGCAGCCAGGGCAGGAGCACGGCCATGGCGATGAGGGCCAGCCCCACCCAGGCTCCCAGGGCCAGCCGCCACCCCGCCGGGGAGGTTTGCGCCACGGGAACGACGACGGCGGCCCCCACCGCTGCGAACGCAGCCTGGGCGGCGGTGTAGCTGCCGGTGACCTGGCTGACCCGCAAAGGGAAGTCCCGCTTCACGAGGGAGGGAACCAGGACATTGAGGAACGCGATGGCCACGCCGATCAGTACCGTCCCGGCCCATATGAAGCCGGGCACCGGTAGTGAGCGGAGCACGATGCCCGATCCGAGGATCAGCAAGGACATCCACAGTGCCCGGTCCAGGCCCAGCCGGGCAGCAAATCCGGGGGCCAGGGGTGAGAAGACTGCGAAGGCGATGAGAGGGAGGCCGGTGAGGAATCCCGCTGCGGCACTGGACAATCCCAAGTCGCTGCTGATGTTGACCAGCACCGGTCCGACGCTGACAAAGGACACCCGAAGGTTGACTGCGATGAGCAGGACGCCGATGAAGGCAGCTCCGAACCTGGCGGTGCGCTGGGAAGGGTTCCGTGTGCCGGCAAGCATTCGTTGTTTCTTCCATCCTTTGGCGGGGTGGCGGGCTTATGGCGCCTATCCAGTTCTCTCATACTGAAGTACCCACCGGTGCTGCCGGATCCCCGGCGCGTCCGCCGAATACGCCGTGGGAGAACCTGCCATTTTCCCAGCCAACTGTGAGGATCATCCGCTCTCCACGGACGTACACTGACCTTCGCACCACGTTTTGTGGACACTCCGTCAGGTGAGGGCCTATTTCGTATGCTCTGGAAGTTGCTCGTCGAATACCTGCGGCCGCACCGGCCGCTGCTGGCCGCCGTCGTGGTTTTCCAGCTGGCGCAGTCCATCGCGTCGCTGTACCTGCCCACGCTGAACGCAGACATCATTGACCAGGGCGTGGCCCGGGGCGATACCGGCTACATCCTGTCCACCGGCAGCTTCATGCTGCTCATCACGCTGGCTCAGATCGTGTGTGCCGTCATCGCCGTGTACTTCGGCGCCAAGGCGGCGATGGGCCTGGGCCGGGACCTGCGCGGCGCCATCTTCGAACGGGTGGGTGAGTTCTCGGAACAGGAAGTCACCAAGTTCGGTGCGCCCAGCCTCATCACCCGCTCCACCAACGATGTCCAGCAGGTGCAGCAGCTGGTGCTGATGTCCGCCACGCTCATGGTGGCCGCGCCCATGCTCAGCATTGGCGGGGTGATCATGGCCATCCGGCAGGACGCCCAACTGTCCTGGCTGATTGCCGTCTGCGTCCCGGTGCTGCTGATCGCCGTCGGACTGATCGTCACCCGGATGGTGCCGCTGTTCCGCAAGATGCAGGCACGGATCGACACCGTGAACCGGGTGCTCCGCGAGCAGCTCACCGGCATCCGGGTGGTGCGGGCGTTCGTGCGCGAGGACATGGAAACCGAACGGTTCGCCGGTGCCAACGCGGACGTTACCGATGTTGCGCTCCGTGCAGGACGGCTGATGGCCCTGATGTTCCCCACCGTGATGCTGGTCCTGAACGTCTCCAGCGTGGCGGTGATCTGGTTCGGTGCGTTCAGGATCGAGGACGGGTCCATGCAGGTGGGCACCCTGATCGCGTTCCTGAGCTACCTGATGCAGATCCTGATGTCCGTCATGATGGCCACGTTCATGGCGGTGATGATTCCGCGTGCGTCGGTGTCCGCGGACCGGATCGGTGAGGTGCTGGGCACCAATTCCAGCGTCCTGCCGCCGGAGCAGCCGGCCACCAGCGCGGTTCGGCGCGGTGAGCTGGAAATGCGCGACGTCGGGTTCGCCTACCCGGGTGCCGACCAGCCTGTCCTTTCCGGGATCAGCTTCACCGCGCGTGCGGAGCAGACCACGGCGATCATCGGCAGCACCGGCTCGGGCAAGACAACCCTGGTGAACCTGATGCCGCGGCTGTTCGACGCCACCTCCGGGGCGGTGCTGATGGACGGCGTGGACGTCAGGGACCTGGACCCGGACCTGTTGTGGGGGCACATCGGGCTGGTGCCGCAGAAGCCCTACCTCTTTTCCGGCACGGTGCGCAGCAACCTGCTGTACGGCAACCCGGACGCCACCGAGGACGAGCTCTGGAGCGCGCTGGAGATCGCCCAGGCGCGGGATTTCGTGGAGCAGATGGACGAAACGCTGGACGCGCCCATCTCGCAGGGCGGCACCAATGTCTCCGGCGGCCAGCGGCAGCGGTTGGCGATCGCCCGGGCACTGGTGAAGCGGCCCGAACTGTACATTTTCGACGATTCGTTCTCATCCCTTGATACCGGGACCGATGCCCGGCTGCGCCAGGCGCTGAAGCGCAACATTGCGGGGGCCACCATGGTGATCATCGCCCAGCGCGTGTCCAGCATTGTTGATGCGGACCAGATCCTGGTGCTCGACGACGGCAGGATCGTTGCGCAGGGCACGCACCAAGAGTTGCTGGAGACTTCGGATACGTACCGCGAGATCGTCTCGTCCCAGCTGGCAGCGGAGGAGACGGTATGAGCCAGGGACCCGCATCCGCACGCGGCACCAAAGGTGCCTCCGCTTCGGGACCCGGCCAGGCCGACGTCGTACGCATTCCCCGTCCCGCCGGTGGACCCGGACGGGGCGGCCCCTTCGCCGGGATGAACGTGCCGGCGGAGAAGGCGATGAACTTCGCCGGCTCCGCCAAACGCCTGCTGGGAACGCTCCGGCCGGAACGGCTCTGGCTGGTACTGGTGCTGGCCATGGCCGTGGCCGGCGTGGTGCTGCAGGTGATCGGGCCGCGGCTGCTGGGCGAGGGCACCAACCTGATCTTCTCCGGCGTGGTGTCCAAGCAGTTGCCGCCGGGGATGACGCAGGCGCAGCTGATAGCGGCGCTGCGGGCGGCCGGGGACAACCAGAAGGCGGACATGCTCAGCGCCATGACGCTGACCCCGGGGGCCGGGATCGACTTCGGCGCGCTTGCCAACGTGCTGACGTGGGCGCTGGTGCTGTATGTTCTGGGGTCGGCCTTCATGTGGGGGCAGGCGTATGTGCTGAACGGCGTGGTACAGCGGACGGTGTTCGGGCTCCGCGAGCAGATCGAGGCCAAAATCAACCGGCTGCCGCTGCGGTATTTCGATTCGATCCAGCGCGGTGAGCTGCTCAGCCGGGTGACCAACGACGTGGACAACATTTCGCAGAGCCTGCAGCAGTCCATCAGCCAGGCCGTGACGTCCGTGCTGACCGTGCTGGGCGTGCTGGTGATGATGTTCATCCTGTCGCCCACGCTGGCGCTGATCGCGCTGGTGACCATTCCGCTGACGCTGGGGATCACGGCGCTGATTGCCAAGCGGTCGCAGAAGCTGTTCGTCCAGCAGTGGAAGAACACGGGCGAGCTGAACGGGCAGATCGAGGAGACCTACACCGGGCATGCCCTGGTGAAGGTGTTCGGCCGGCAGCGCGAGGTGGGGGAGCGGTTCCGGCAAAAGAACGCCGAACTGTATGAGGCGAGCTTCGGGGCGCAGTTCATTTCCGGTCTGATCATGCCGGCCATGACGTTCATCGGGAACCTGGTGTACGTGGGGATTGCCGTGGTGGGCGGCCTGCAGGTTGCGTCCGGGGCCATGCAGCTGGGCGATGTTCAGGCGTTCATCCAGTACTCGCGGCAGTTCACCCAGCCGCTGGCGCAGCTCGGCTCCATGGCCAACCTGCTGCAGTCCGGTGTGGCGTCTGCCGAGCGGGTGTTTGAGCTGCTTGATACGGAGGAGCAGTCCGCCGATCCTGTGGGGGCTGCCTTGCAGAGCCCTGATGGTGCTGCGCGCGGGCGGCTGGTGTTTGAGGACGTCTCCTTCTCCTACTCGCCGGACAAGCCGCTGATCCATGGGTTGTCCCTGGTGGCGGAGCCGGGCCAGACGGTGGCCATTGTGGGGCCGACCGGGGCGGGCAAGACCACGCTGGTGAACCTGATGATGCGGTTCTACGAGCTCGACGGCGGGCGGATCACCTTGGACGGGGTGGACATCACCACCATGAGCCGGCACGACCTGCGCTCCCGGATGGGGATGGTGCTGCAGGATACGTGGCTGTTCGGCGGGACCATTCGCGACAACATCGCGTACGGGCGGCCTGCTGCGTCTTCTTCTGAGGTTTTGGAGGCGGCACGGGCAACGTATGTGGACCGGTTCGTGCGCTCGCTGCCCGAGGGGTACGACACCGTGCTGGATGATGAAGGCTCCAACGTGTCCGCCGGCGAGAAGCAGTTGCTGACCATTGCCCGGGCATTCCTGGCTTCGCCTTCTGTGTTGATCCTGGATGAGGCGACCTCGTCCGTGGATACCCGGACCGAGGTGCTGGTGCAGAAGGCCATGAGTGCGCTGCGGTCCGACCGGACGTCCTTTGTGATCGCGCACCGGCTGTCCACGATCCGCGACGCCGACCTCATCCTGGTGATGGAGGCCGGCCAGATTGTGGAACAGGGGACGCACGCGTCCCTGCTGGCTGCCGGTGGGGCCTACGCGCGGCTGTACGAGGCCCAGTTCGCGGCACCGGTGGCGGAGGTGTAGGGAGGCCATCCTGGAGGATATCGCTCGGCGTCCTGAGTTGTCCCAGGCAGACGGCATCGCGATCTTTGTCGCGACGCCGTCTATCCTCGCTGAATGATCGCCATTCGATTGCTAACAGGGGTCACAGGTAGCTCTTGACGGTCGCCCGGAGGGCCTCGGTGTGTTCGTAAATCTCCTCAAGCGAGTTGATGGCCACACGCGTTTCTTCTTTGCTGTCGTTGAAGATGCCGATGTACTTCTGGGTTCGGTTGAAGTGCAGCCGAGCAATAGGCTTGCGGTTGTTGTCATCAAGCAGTACGGCAAAGTAGGACTTTGCATCGCGTTGGGCGACGCGAATCGGCTTGACCTCGCTGCAGACGATTGCACGCACAATCTGGTAGCCCTCGATTTCTTCAAGCGTCGTCTCCAGGCCGTCAGCTTCGGCGAGGTCTGCCTCCGCGACGGGCGCACTGGTGACAGCGGTGGGTACAGTCGTGTCCTCCGATTGCGGGAATCCAGGATTCCCCAGAGCTTTCTTCAGCCGTTCGTTGACCTGGTCATTGAGGAATTGTTTTGTGGCCTTCCCAACCAGCGTGGTGAATTGATCCCGTACCTTCTGTGTATACGGCCCGGAGTAAACCCTGGCTGTCAGGAACTTGACCCATTCGTCTTCAGGCTCCCTGAACTGTGCAGCCAGTGTTCTCTTCAACTCGCCGATGTACTTCAATTCGCCGGCCGCGCTGATGATTGAATCCAAGTCAAAGACATCCTTGGACAACTTCTGTAACTCGGGGATCAGCATCTGGTCAATGTCGTTCAGGTCGAGCACGAGGAACGGCTTGGCATCCATGCGGTTCGGTGCATCCAGGTCTGTGAAGAACTGGTAGACCTCACCGTTGGTCAGGATCGCTATACGAGCGTTTGTGACGGCAAAGTAGCGGAAGAGCTGAGAGGCGTGCTCGATTTTCACAGGCTCTGTCGACTTCTTGCACTCGATCAGAATCTGGACCTCACCGTCCTTGACGATCGCGTAGTCGATCTTCTCGCCCTTTTTGAGCCCTACATCCGCGATGAACTCCGGGACCACCTCCAAAGGATTGAAGACGTCGTAGCCAAGAATCGTCGAAATGAACGGCATGACGAACGCGTTCTTCGTTGCCTCCTCGGTCTGAATTACACCCCTCTGCTGCCGCACTTTCGTTGCCAGCGCTGAAAGTTTCTCCGCAAATTCCATGTCTTACCCCCAGGAATGCTCTTACCCGGACACAGCTTCGTGTCCGGTGGCAGTTTCAAGCTGATGAAGCAAAAACTTACATGGCACGGGTGACATTTACACGCAACCGGTTGATGCTGCCGTTATGTTGCCATCCGCTGCGCCGAAATCCGGTGAGCAAAGCTTCCGCCAAGACAGTGTGTGCCGAAGGCAACTTAGAATGTCAGACCCCCGTGACAGTCTTTGCTTATGGAAAGCGGAGCGGTTGTGGATGCGAAAGGCATGGCTGGACTGGCCGGTGCCGTCGCATCCCTTACCGGGTTGGTGGACGAGCTAGCGGGAGTTGTGAACACCTCTGCCGAGGCTGTGGGCCGCACGGATGGTCACGACCCACTGCATGAACTTTCAGAGTCCTGCCTGGACAGCCTGGGCATTGTGGCCCGGGTCGAAGCTGCTACTGCAGCGGTGAAAGTCCGGCTGCTCGCAGAACATTCGGAGGCCGCAGCCGCCATGGAAGCGCCGGCGGAAAGCGCCTTCGAGTCGGCGGCCAGGGAGATGAGTATCGTCGCCGAAGTCGCCTGCACGCTCACCATCGGCGAGGGAGCCGCGTCCGCGCTGTTGCAGGACGCCCATGCGCTCACCACCTCTCTTCCGGCTACGCTCAAGGCCATGGAGGCTGGAGCCATTTCTTGGCGGCATGCCCAAATTATGGTCGATGAAACCAGCGGCCTGGACTCGGCAGCCGCAGCAGCCTTGGAAGCCCACTTCCTGGACCCGGAGGCGCCTAACGCGGCCCGGGGTGCATCTGCCGGAGAGCTTGTGCCGGGCCGTTTCCGGCGGAAGGCACGTGCCTGGCGGGAACGCCATCATCCCGAGTCCCTGGAAACCCGGCACGTTAAGTCCGTGTCGGATCGACGGATGGAATACTCGCCGGACCGGGACGGCATGGCCTGGGTTTCGGTCTACCTGGCTGCTGATAAGGCCTGTGCCATCTGGAACAGGACCTCCGCCCTGGCACGTGGACTGCAAGGACCGGACGAGGCAAGGACCCTTCCCCAGCTCAAGGCAGACCTTGCCGCCAAATTGCTACTCGGTGGCGCCACGGACCTGGCCGGACCCTGGCCGTCCCTCAAAGCCGATGTCCTGGTCACGGTGCCAATCCTTTCCCTCCTCGGTGCTACGGACGAGTCTGCCGACCTGGATAACTACGGGCCTATCCCCGCGTCCATGGCACGCAGACTCGTCACGGAAGGTGCCGGCTCTTTCTATCGGGTTTTGGTGGACCCCCGCGACGGAGCCCCGCTGGAACTTGGCCGCACCAACTACCGGCTCACGGAGTCACTCAAACGGTGGTTGAGGATGCGGGATGGGAAATGCACTTTCCCGGCGTGCAGCAACCACAGCCAGGACAACGAGGCGGACCACCTCACGGCTTGGGAGCATGGGGGCGCCACCGGAATCAGCAACCTGGGACAGTTATGCCCCAAGCACCACCGGCTCAAACATCGGACCGGCTGGAGTCCGGGTGCGGCTTCCAAGAATGAGCCACCGGGCTGGACTTCTCCCAGCGGTCGCCACTACAACGCCGAACAACCGGACCGGGAACCGACAATCTGGCCACCGGGCTGCCTGCCGGGAGAGACCAGCGCGCTGGAGGTACTGGTTGTGGACTATCTCGCGATCTCGTAACCAGCGTTAGTTGGCTGCGCGGAGGACACACCCGCCTGCCCCTTCACGGCTGAGAACTCATCCCCCGATGTTGATGTTCCCCGACGTTCACCATGATGCAACCAAGGCGCCCTGAATCGTTTCGCCAGGCCCAGCAGGCTTTTCAAGCACCCTCAAGCCCGGAACACCCCATCACCGGGCGGACATCCCCGAGGTACCAGGAGTACTCCCGTGTTCGTGAAAAGCACCCTCGCCGCCGTCGCCGTCCTCGCCTCACTGGCCGGGACAGCCGTAGCCCCTGCCCAAGCCGGGGCCGAGGCACCCAATCCGGCGCCCGTCGTCGTCGGCCAACCCCTCGCCGGCACCCATGCCCACAACGACTATGAGCATGACCGTCCCCTGTTCGACGCACTGGGGCACGGTTTCACCAGCGTCGAAGCGGACGTATGGCTGGTTGACGGTGAGCTGCGCGTGGCCCACGACCTCGCTGACGCCAAACAGGGCGTCACGCTCGAAAGCCTTTACCTCGACCCACTCCAGGACCTGGTCCGCAGCACCCCCGGCCACAGCGTCTACCCCAACTGGGACGGCAGCCTGCAGCTCCTGATCGACATCAAGAGCGATGGCGAGGCCACCTACGCCGCCATCGAGCAGGAACTGGCCGAGCACCGCGACATCATGAGCCGCTACACCAACGGCAACGTCAAGACCGGCCCGGTCACCGCCGTCATCAGCGGCAACAATCCGCTGGCCACCATGCAGGCCCAGGACAAGCGCTTCAGCTTCTACGACGGACGCTCCACCGACCTCACCTCCGGCCTGCCCGCTGCCCTGATGCCGCTGGTCAGCGACAACTGGACCAAGCTCTTCACCTGGCAGGGCGTCGGCCCCATGCCGGAGGCCGAGCGCGCCAAGCTGGGCGCCTTCGTGGCCACCGCACACGCCAACGGCTACCGCGTCCGCTTCTGGGCCACCCCGGACCAGCCCGGTAGCGCCCGCGACGCCGTCTGGACCGAACTCGCCGATGCCGGCGTGGACCACATCAACACCGACGACCTCGCCGGCCTCCAGCAATTCCTCACCGCCCGCGGCGCCTGAGCCCCCACTCAGGCCAACAACAGAAACAGGACCACCCCATGCTTTCAAAGACTTTGACAATCACGACGGCGGCGCTCACCTTGGCATTCGGCCTCCTGGCGTCCCAGCCCGCTTTCGCCGAAACAGCAGAGGCGGACAGCACCAGCGACGGCAACCAAGCCTTCACCTTCGCTGCCATCGGTGACATCCCCTACGGTGCCGCCGAGATCGCCAAGTTCCCGTCCCGCGTCCAGGATCTCAACGCGGACAAGGAACTGAAGTTTGTAGCACACGTGGGCGACATAAAGAACGGTTCCTCCGTCTGCTCGGACCAGTATTTCTCGTACATCCGCATCCAGTTCGATACCTTCACCCACCCGCTGGTCTACACGCCGGGGGACAACGAGTGGGTGGACTGCCACCGCACCAACAACGGCGCCTACAACCCGCTGGAGCGCCTGGACAAGCTCCGGGAGGTCTTCTTCAACCAGCCCGGCAAGATCCTGGGCGCCACCATGCCGGTAAAGTCGCAGGAGAGCCTGGGTTTGCCGGAGGACGTCCGCTTCGAGAAGAACCGGGTGGCTTTCTCCGTCCTGAACGTCCAGGGCAGCAACAACTCCCTGCTGCCGTGGAGCGGGCTGGGCAAGACTGACCCCACGCCGGAGCAGCTCGCCGAGGTGGAACACCGTACGGACGCCGTGATCGCCCAGATCCACCAGACCTTCGCCGAAGCCAGGCGCAGCAACGACCGCGCCGTGGTGCTCATGGAGCAGGCCGACATGTTCGACCCGTCGCTGCTGGCCGACGCCACCGCAAACCCGGCAACGGTATCCGGCTTCCGCGAGGTCGTCCAGGCCATGGTGGAGGAGACCAACAACTTCGACGCTCCTGTCTACCTGGTCAACGGCGACAGCCACGTTTTTGCTGAGAACCAGCCCCTTGCCGCGGGCTCACCCTGGCTGGGCATCTACGGCTCACCGGCCGCGGACAACCTGCAGCGCATCACCGTGGACGGCGCCAACAATGCCGTGGACTACGTCCGCTTCACGGTGGCCGGCAACAGCGCCAAAGGTGCGGACGTGCTGAGCTGGGAAAAGGTCCCCTTCAGCCAGTAGCAGCCAAAAGGAAGCGGACGACGGCGGTCGCCCACCCGCCGTCGTCCGCTTTCCCTGTGGGAGCTACAGTCGGAGCTCCATGAAGACGCTGTGGGGGTCCAACACGTAGGCGGCGAAGGGCTCGCACACCGTGAACCCGTGCCGGGCGTACAGCCGCCGCGCGGCCGCGAAGTAGTCCTCGGTTCCGGTCTCCAGATAGACCCGCTCAAGGTTCCGCGTACGGGCGTCATCAAGGATATGCCCCAGTATGAGGGCGGCCACGCCCCGGCCCCGGGCGGTTGCCGTGGTGCGCATGGACTTGATCCCGCCATGCCTCTGCGGACCGGCGGGGGAGTCCAGCAGCTTAAGAGCGCCGCACCCCAAAAGGTTGCCGTCCTCGCGGGCCGTCCAGAACGTGACGGACGGGGCGGACAGGGCCGAATGGTCCAGGGCGTGCACGCTCTCGGCCGGCGAGGTGGCGAACATGTCGGCGAGGTGCTCGCTGAGGAGCAGGTGGACGTCGTCGCGCGCGGGGCTGTCCCGGTCTATCGAAATCATCGCCTCAAACTTACCCGTTGCGCACAGCGGTACCCGTATGCCAAGATTCCCCTGATCGTGAACCGACTCCAGGAGGTGAGACCCATGAACGCTGTATCCGTAATGGGTGCTCCCCCGCAGCCCACGATCCGCGGCTGACCCAGCCGTCCACAGGGAGCGCCGCACAGGCAAATTCGCGAAAGGCGACTCCCATGAACACAACACCTTCTCCCGTCCCGCACCCCGTCCCGCACCCCGTTCCCTCGGTTACTTCCGGGCGCGCCCTGGTCCTCGGTGGCGGGGGCTCCACAGGAAACGCTTGGCTGATCGGCGTTCTCGCCGGACTGGCAGACGCCGGGCTGGACGTGACCGGCGCCCACCGGGTCATCGGAACATCGGCGGGATCCACGGCCGCTGCGCAGATCGCCGGCGCCAGTCCGGCGGAGCTCTACGCCGCCGTCATGGACGCGCCGCTTCCACAGCGGCTGCGGGCCGCCGGAACTTCGTCGGCCGGCAGTCCGGTCCCCAACCACCTGGAGCGGACCGGCAGGATCATCGCCGGTTCCGCAACTGCGGCGGACATGCGTCGGAGGATGGGCGCGGCCGCCATCGACATGGCGGAGGACTACGACCATTCCGGACGGTGGCGGGCCACCGTGGCGGCCCGGCTGACGACACAGGAATGGCCGGAGCATGAACTGCTGATCCCAGCGGTGGATGCCAGTACCGGTGAACCGGCAGTGTTCGACCGGTCTGGCGGCATCGACCTGGTCGACGCGGTCGCCGCCAGTTGTTCCAGCGGCTCCGCCTACCGGATTGGAGACAGGAGCTACATCGACGGCGGCTACCGGCGAAATGAAAACGCCGACCTGGCCACCGGGTGTGGCAGGGTCCTGGTCCTGTCACCCTTCGGTGGCAGGACGCGCATGCCGCTTGAGTGGGGCATGCAGCTCGCCGCGCAGGTGGAGGAGCTCCAAGCGCATGGCAGCAGAGTCGAAGTGATCTCGCCTGGCAGCGGGGCCGAGCACATGTTCGGCGCCAACGCCATGGACCCCTCACTCCGTCCGGCCGCGGCTCACGCCGGATACAACCAGGGCAAAGACCTCGCCGGGAAACTAACTAAATTCTGGCAGTAGTGGAAAATGCGAATTTAGGGTCGTTTTCTTGGCCTGGACGGAGTTTCCGGCGGCTTTTGTCGGGCAAAACAAAACAAACGGAAACATCGCGACGCAACCAATTTCAAAAATTATCCCAATGGCCTTGGCCGGGTCCTCCGCTCGCCACCTGCGGGGCATCGGGAGCCGCCTGATGCGCCCCTGCAGGACTGGATAAAAAAATAAAAGCAGGTATGGTATCCGGTAACGCAAAGCAAAGAAAGGCGTGATTCCGATGTCCGGAAAATCCCCCAAAAGCGGCGCCGCTAAAAAGGTCGGCAAGTCAATCCTGGAGAAACGTGCCGAAAAGAGAGCTAAAAGCGAAAACAGCGAGCTCAGTTTTATAAAACCGCGCAAAAACCAGCGCTGACCATGCCAGCGGGCGGCCGCCCGGGACTCCTAGCCCGCGGCCGCCCGCACCACCCCGGCAAGCCCCACCGCACCCATAGCGGGGGGATCAGCCAAAGGACACCACCATGATGACCTCCCGCAACGCCCTCGTCGTTCCCACCCGGCTCACCCAGCCTGTGCACATCCGGCCGATCGACCTGGACGAGACGGCCTTGCAGAAAATCGCGTCAGGCGGCGTCGGCCTCCTCGCCGGCACTGACTGGCACGTCTATCTGGACAGCTCTGCCGCCAGCCCAACCACGAATCCGCGCGCCGAAGTGCTCATCCGCGAGGCCGGCATCGAACTCGACGGGACCATCCAGGGGACTGCCCTGTTCCTGGGGCGCGACAGGGTGGACGGCGAGTGTGACGCTCCCCGCCACCTCATCAGACTCGCCGAGCAGCTGTTCGACATGCCGCTCGCAGCGTAGCCGGTCCGGCGCTCGATGACGCGTGCCGGGCCACACTGTTGGGGGGGGCGGACGGCGGCGGATGAATATCCGCGGCCGTCCGCCCTGCTTACTTTTCCAGCAACCCGCCGCTCGCCCACCGCCGGACCGCCAGCTTTTCAGACGCATCGAACTCCAGCAGCGCCACCCGGCAGAGTTCCTCCACATTGGCCGTCCATGCGGCAGCAATCTCGGCCGCGGTCGCATCGTCCCGCAGCTGGAAATCGGCGTATGCCAAGCCCTGCAGCACAAAGTTCACGGCATTGCGGGAGACGGGTTCGCCGGCACTGACACAGTCATCCCGCACCTGCCGGGCCAGCTCATTCCGGTTGAGCTGATGTTCCCGGAGGCGGGCCTCCATGGAGGTGAAGATCTGCCGAAACTGGGCCGCCGACAAGGCAGGGACGTCCGTCACCCGGGTGACCCGCTCCTCGACGCCGGGCTGAACTTCGGCGGGAGCGGGAAGGTCCTCAGCGGAGAAGCGCTTGGCGTCCCACACCCAGCCGCCCTTGGCCGGTGAGTATTCGATGTCCTTGCCGATCTGGGCCACCCACGCTCCGAACCGCCCAAGGCCGGCCCAGTCCGTCTTCAAGGACGGCTCCGCACTCAGGGCCCGGTGCGCCACCAAGGCTCCTTTCACCGGGCCGGACGCGGACCGGACAAACTTCAGTACCTCAGCCACCGCGGGGGAACCCGTTTTTGGCTTTGCCTTTGCTGTTGCGGGGCCGGGCGGCAGCTTCGCCGAAGCCACGGCATTGATGGGTTCGGCGGTGGTGCCGTTGAGAATGGCCACGAAGTCATGTGACTCGACCACGTGGTCCGCCATTTCCCGGTAAGCGAAGGCAACGGCGCCGGCGGCGATCACGGTGGTCATCCGGTCAGCTGCGCGGAACCGCTGGATCAGGGAGGTGAAATCGGCGTCGGCCGAGGCGATGAAGAACTCCTCGATGGCTACGCTTCCGGAGAGCGCATCCATGGCATCGAGCACCAGGTTGATATCCGTGCTGCTCTTTCCGCGCTGCGTCAGCGACGGGCAGTCGATCACGCGAAATCCAGCCCGCGTCCAGTAGGGGCGGTACTTGGAGTACACCATGGGGTTCAAGTAGCAGTTGCGGATCAGGAACCTCCGGGAGTCGTCAGCGGCTCCGCCATCTGACAGGGCATCGGCCCACTGCTTGGGATCCTCGGCAAAGCGCCTCGCCGCGGCCGGGTCCAAGGCCTGCAGGCCAGTGAAAACATTGTCGAAATCGACAAACATCGCTGCACGGATGCCAGGCCGGCGCGCAGGTTCAGGTGCCTTGTTCATTGGCTTAGTGTGCCAGCCCTCCAGCTCTACCGCGGGCTTTTGTCGATGACGCAGAACAGGTTCCCGTCCGGATCCTCCAGCACGACGAAGTCCGGATCCTCCGGGTACGAGTCCCAGTCCACGCGCCGGGCGCCGAGCGAGACCAGCCGCTCCACCTCCGCGGACTGGTCGTCCGCATACAGGTCCAGGTGGATCCGCGGATGGTCCTGGACCGGGGTTTCGCTGAGCATGAGGGACAGTTCCGCGCCAGGGCCCGACGACGGCACCAGGGTCACCCACGTATCGTCACCGGCCTCCCGGGGGACATAGCCGAGGGCATCGTTCCAGAACTTCGTGGCGGCGGCGACATCGTTGACGCCGAGGACAATGGTTCCGATAGTCAACATCCGGCCAGCCTAGACCCGAAGTGCCGGGCCGGGTAGGTGCCGTGTGGCCGGCGGCGTCCGGGCTAGACTCGGGCGGCATGGGGGAAGACAGCACACCCGAAGAAAATGAATCAGCCGGACGCACCAAAGTTCCTGGGGCCGCGCTGCCCTTGCTGGGCGTTGTTGCCGTGTTGGCAGGTGTCCTGATCGCCTACCTGAACCGCGATTTCACTGGCTGGTTCGCCTACGCGCCGCTCAGCAATAAGCCGTTCGTTGCCGACAGGGCTGCCTTCGTCACGGAAGGCACCCAGGTGGGGTTGGCGGTCATGGTGGCGGGGCTGCTGTTGCTCGCCTTCTGGGCTGGCTACAGGCTGGGCCGGCGGTCCAGTCCCGCCGGCAGTACAGGAAAAATCCAGGGGTAAGGCGCCGCTCCGGCTTCCGGCGCAAGTCGGGGACTGGGTTTGTTGATCGGCTTGTCCAGCGCCAGGCTGATGGTCTGGCCCGGTAACAATTCGCCGCTGGGCAGTTCGGCGAAGTCATACCAAGCCCCGGCCGTGCCCGTGCTCGGACGGTTGGCCGAGCGCAGCTGGTCAACGCCGAAGCGGAACGAAACTTGCCGCTCAGTATCGCCCGGCGCGGTGGTATAGGTCAGTGGGATGCCATTGGCGTCGGTGGTGAAGGTTCCCTGGGCACCCTGGATCTTCAGCTCGCCCGGTATCAGCCGGACCTTCGTCCCGGCCGGAATGGGTTGATCCGCCGACAACGACGGGTTATACAGCAGGATCTGTGCGGTGGTGGACCGGAACTTGTAGCCTAGGCTGTCGAAGGAGTCCCCATCCACCGTGGTGTAGAAGATGGTCTGGCCGAACGAGTTGTTGACCTCTGTACCGGAGCCGGAGCGGCTGTCTACCGGTTTCTTCTGCAGCTGGATGATTTTGCCGGCCTGGATGAAGAAGACGTTCCCCTTTTCGTAGGCGAACGGAACCTTATTGGCTTCCGCCAACTGCTCCTCGGTCAGGTTGAACCGGTAGGTGATGCCGGCCAGGCTGTCGTCGGGTTCCACTGTGTAATTCATTGGAATGCCGTTTACGTCGCCCGTGGCAGCGCCCATTGCGCCCCGCCCTGGACCGGCCGGCATCAGCCGGAGCTTCGTGCCCGCAGGGATGACGGCTCCGGGCTGGAGTCCGTTGAACCCGGCCACCTTCGCCTCCGAAAGCTTGTAGGCCTTCGCCACTGCTGCGAGCGTGTCGCCCGCCGCCGTGGTGTAGAAGTCCACATTGCCAAACGAGTCCCGCACGGTTTCCCCGCTCAGCGCGGGCTTCGCGGCCGAAGACGCGGTGGGGGCGGGGGTGGACTGGACGGCTGCCGCCGGCTCTGCCGGGTGGTCGGAGTAGGTACACCCCGCCAACCCGGCCAGCAGCAGGACCGTAACCGCGGCATGCGGCCAGGCCACGCGCCTGGATGCCGCCTCGGATGTACTGCCGGTTCCCACCATGGATATGCCCCCCCAGAAGTCCGGCGCAGCCGGGTCAAGGCCCACAATGGACCAAGGCGAGCCTAGTGGATGAACTGCGGGCGCGCCGCAGCAGCCGTCAAAAAGGCAAGCGGACGACGACGGGATGTGCCCGTCGTCGTCCGCTTGGGAAGGATCGTGGCGGACTTAGTCCTCGTAGACCGCGATGAAACGGCCCACTACGCCGCCCTTGCGCAGCTTGTCGATGGCGCCGGGGATATCCGCCTGCTTGATGAGGTTCATCGGCGGGTTCAGCTGGCCGGACTTCATGAGGGCATAAAGGTTTTCGAGGTCTTCCTTGGTGCCCGACTTGGATCCCTTGATGGACAGCTGGTTGATGATCAGCGGGTAGGTGTTGATGGTCGCTTCGAGGCGTCCCATGCCCACCTGGACCAGCGTGCCGAACTCGGCGAGGGTCTCGAGTGCGGCGGAGGTGGTGGTGCCGAACCCGGCGTAGTCCACGATGAGGTCCAGGTTCTTGTCCTTGAACGCCGTAATGGACTCGGCCACTCCGGCGAGGCCGATCTCACCGGCGAGCTTTTGCGTCTCGGGGTTACCTCGGCGCCATAGACCTCCGCACCTGACAGTGCTGCCACCCGGGCGCCGATGTAGCCCAGGCCGCCCAGGCCAATCACGCCTACCTTCATGCCCGGTTTCGCCCCGCCCACGGCCATGATCGCGTGGTAGGCGGTCAGCCCTGCGTCGGTGGCCATCGCGCCCAGCTCGAAGGAGACCTCGTCCGGCAGCTTCACCAGGTTGTCGTCGGTGGCGAGGAGTTGGGGCCCGAAGCCGCCGTCCCACTTGCCATAACCCAACGCATCGCCGTCCTTCATGACGGGGGAGAGGCCAACCCGGTCGCCGACCTTCCAGTGCTCCATGCCAGCGCCCACTTCGGTGATGACGCCCGCATTTTCGTGACCCATGGTCCGCGGGGGCTCGGGGAACAGCGGCATCCAACCGGCGTCGTCGATGGCGGTGACGTCGGAGTGGCACACCCCGGCGGCCTTGACGCTGACCACTACCTGGCCCGGACCTGCACTGGGTTCAGCCACTTCGTTCAGCGTAAGGGGGTTGTTGGTGCCGGTGAACTGCCATGCCTTCATGGGGCATCTCCTTCGGATCCGTTGGATAAGTTCATGCATATGCATGTAATTACAGCCTACGCCTGTTTTGGCCGAGCGTAGCCCCGGATGTGATGCGGGGAACATGCCGCACACTTGGTTCCCGGGCATTATGCGTCGGATATTTCCGACATATACTGGGGTGGTGCTTCCCGATGTTTTCGCCGCCGTATCCAACCCGGCGCGGCGCGTCATCCTCGACGAACTGCGACAAGGGTCCAGGACGGCCGGCGAACTTACCGGCCTGCTGGACCTTAGCCGTCCGGCGGCATCCGAACACTTGGCCGTGCTCCGGGACGCAGGGCTGGTCCGTGAGGAACGGCAGGGACGGAACAGGGTGTACCACCTGCAGCCTGCCCGCCTCGCCGAGATCGGCGGCTGGGTGAAGCACTTCGAGCACTACTGGAACCAGCGGTTGGACGCCCTGGCAGACCTTCTGGACGAGGAGAAACCAAATGACTGAAAATGCCATCAGGCTTGAACGCCATTACCCCCACCCCGCCGCTGCTGTGTGGGCCGCGCTGACGACACCGGAACTCCTGGCCCGTTGGTGGGCCCAGGGCAACATCGCACCCGTGGTCGGCCACCGTTTCACCATGGACATGGACGCCTGGGGCCGGCAGCAGTGTGAAGTCCTCACCGTTGACCCCGGCGCGTCCATCAGCTTCCTCTTCTCCGAAGGCCAGCTGGATACCACCATCACCTGGCGCCTTGAGCCGGTGGACGGCGGCACCATCCTCCACTTCGAGCACGCCGGGTTCCAGCTCGACACTCCTATGGGACGCCACGCCATCGAAGGCATGGGCAACGGCTGGCCCGGCCTGCTGGCCCGTATCGATGGGGTCCTTGCCGGGGTGTCCTGACTCCCAGCCTCCTGCTACGCTCCACGTAGCCGGGCCGCCGTTGTGCTTAGGGCCGGGAATCAGCTTTGGATGTTGAGCGAAGGAAGCACCCATGACGGTTGCCCAGATCCAGGTGGACCAGCGCGTGATCGGGATCGATTCCCGGCGCTTCGCCTCTGTTGAGAAGGCGCTCGTGGAGCTCATCACCAACAGCGACGACAGTTACGCGCGGGTGGAAAGAGCGGGCGGCAACGTGACCGGCAGGATCCTGGTCGGCTACCAGCGGCACCACTCCGGAGCGGTGCTGACGGTCAGTGACCAGGCGGAGGGCATGTCCTTCCAGCAAGCCGGCCGCATCCTCAGCTACGGCGGCGCCCACAGCCCGCTGGCGCGCGGCGAGGGCGCAGGCCGCGGCTACTTCGGCCGCGGACTCAAGCAGGCCATCTTCGGCCTGGGCCACGGCTGGATCGAAACCATCCAGGCCGGCCGGTTTACCCGGATCGATATCTTCCGCAGCAGCAATGGCGGCTACTTGTATGACGACGACGGCGCTGACAGGCAGGCATTCCCCGCGGACTACGCCCGGCTCGGGATACCCGACGGTGGCAGCGGCACCAAGGTCACCATCGTCGTCGACAACCCGCACGCCACCATCACGCAGCAGTCAACGCTGCTTCAACTCCTCGCGGACAACATCTACCTGCGGGAAGTGCTGGACCGGCGCACGGTGGAACTGCTGCACGGACACCCCGGAAACGGGGACGACGGCAGCGACATCATCCGCTTCCGGGAGCCGCCGGCGGCAACACTGGTTGGCCCTGATGCGCCCGGCAGCTTCAGTGTCGGCGGAACCGAGTATGCGTTCACCGTCACGCTGAAGCGGGCCGAGGGTGTCGAGCTGACACTGAAGGGCGACGAGCGCACCGCCGGCCTGGTGGTGGAGTCCGGCATGGCCGTGCTCGACTGCCAGATGTTCGAGTTCGAGAACCAGGTGGGCACCGAATACCTCTTTGGAATGGTCCGGTGCCCGGCGCTGACCGACATGCTGGGCAGGGGCGTAGCCATCATCAGTGACGAGCGTGAGGGCCTGAACACCAAGGACCCGTTCGTTGCAGCATTCTCGCACGCGGTAAGCCGGATGATCGCGGCACCCGTCCAGGCGGAAAAGGAAAAACTCACCCATTTGGAACGTGCCACCACCTCGGGCCGGACGGCAGGGATGATCGAACACCTGCTGCAGCATATGAGTGAGGCCGCCGTCCGGGACCTGGGCCTGGAAACAGCACCTGAGGGCCGGAATGGGAACCGCGCGGAGCCCCCGGAGGCGCCACTGCCGGCGGCGCTGCGGTTCACAACGCCCTTCTACTACCGTCCGCCCGTGCATCCGTTCCATGTAGCCCTGCTGCTGGATCCACACCAGCTGCCCCGGGGGGAAATGTTGGAGTTCGATCTGGACCTGCCGCCCACGATCCGGCTGGACCCGCTGCCAGCACCTGTTCCGGTCGGCGCGCTCGCGGAGACTTTACGGCTTGAGTGGACTGCGGCGGGGGAGCAGGCCGGGGACCAGGGGCAGATTACCGCACGGGCGGGGAACTACTGGGCGCTCTGCGAGGTGGTCATCGCCGACCACGCTTCCCGCCGCACCGCAGACCAGCCGCCGCACCGCGGGGCCGCCGGAACATTGCCGGCCCCGCGCCGCCAGGCCCACCGCGCGAGCCGGGACCACGGCGTGGACCTTTTTACCGGCTACGACTTCAGGAACCTCCACAACACCACGGACCGTGCCGTGTACTCCGAAGGGGAGCGGAAGGTCATCATCAACACCGCAGCCCCCACCGTCCAGCTCTACGTCGACGGCCGGGGGCGGTTCCGCGACTCCGCCCGGCTCCTGCTCGCCGAGCTCTTCCTTGACGTCATCTCGGATGAGCTGGCACGGCGCAGCGTGGATCAGCATGGCCAGGGAGGTGACCTCGAAGCGTTCCGGAACGCCAAACGGGCCATCATTGGCCGCTACGGCAGCGAGGTGCACCGCACCTTCCTGGGCTGAGGCCAGTTGGCAGGACCTTCGGGGCCGGGCGTTTACCAGCGGCTTCGAAAGGGTAACCCTCGATTATGACTGATTCCGGAGCGGGCGGCGCCAACGATCCCTTCGACGGCAATGACGGCATCGCAGCCGGGCCAGCGCATGCCGAGACACCCGAGAGCATTGCCGATGACGTCCGCCATGACATCCAGCTGGGCCAGGTCCAGGACGACGTAGCGCACGTCCTGCAGGAGCGGTTCGAGGACGCGGGCATCGACGCCCGCCCCGAAGAAGTGGACGACCTGGCTGAAGAAATAGAGCGGGACGCATCCAGCTAGCGACCCGGACGCTGGCCGGCCCTAGGGCCAGTCTGCGCGGGTGAACCGGACGGGACTGGGCAGGGTCAGAAGGCAGTCCGACGTCCATTCCGCCACCCTGTGCTGGACATCCAGCGGATCTGCCGCTGCGACCTGCTGCGGATCCTGGTTGGTGGCGTCTTGAAGACCTTCAACTGAGCTGTTCACTTATCCCCCTAGTAACGCGTGTGTGCCCACACTAGGCACCGCCGGATGCCAAGGGAAGAGAGTTAATCCAGCAGCCGGATAAACTGCGCAAATCTTGAGGAAGGCTGCCGGCGGGGAGGGGCCGGCGGCACATTTACTGTCCTGCGCGTGCCAAAACAGCGGTGAAAATGGCGGACAGGGAATCGGCTTTAGCCTGGGTGTCTGGCTGCGATAGTACGGTGCTGGAAGCCTCGATGGAGAATGTTCCCCTGCGCGCCCCGCACCGCACCTGCCAGGCGCCTGTGCCGTCGCTGAGCTGGTAGGCCACAGCGTAGCTGGCGTCAGCGGAAATCGTGGTAGCCAGGGTGGAAACCGTAGACCAGGTGCGGCCGCCGCCTTCCACCGAGATTTCCTGCACAGTCGCGCAGCCGCGGAGGCGTTCGGATCGACTGTCGAAAGGATAGGGCGGGATCGCGGCCGAGGGCATGCTGATGACTGTGAAGTCGGCGTTGTCCATCTTCGCGGCCCCCTGGATCTGACCCTGCCCGTATACAGAGCCGGCCAATGACGCGAAGTACGCCTGGTCGTCGAAAACGCATTGGGTGGCGGGCGGCTGCGACGTAATGGTGGGAGTTGAGCCACGAGGCGGCTCGAGCACGGTTGCCTGTGGCAGGCGTACCGGTTCCCCGGCCGGCCCGGTCATCCCCTTGAACAGCGCCACCATCTGGTCAGGCGTGAGTGAGTTTGGAGCGCTTGGTGCCGCTGGTGCTTGGGGCTTACCCGCTTCGTTGATGAGCTCCTTCGCCAGTTCCGCCATCGAATCCAGGGCCGGCTTGGCATCGGCCTCCGAATTCAGTGCGGCAACGGCAAGGGTCAGGGTGATGGACAGGGTGCCGTGCAGGACGCGTAACCCGACGGTGCCGAAGTCTCCCGGCCCCTTGGGCTTGGTGACCTGGGTAAACGCGTGCTGTTTATCGCCGATGGAAGGTGCGCCCAGTAACTGGACGGCAGAGGTGGAGGTCCTGCCCGCCTCCGTATAAGCAAGGTCGAACTGGTTGCAGCGCTGCAACACGTCATCCGCATAGCCGAAATCGGCGGCGGCGATTGCGGCCTGGTCCGCGCTCCTGAGGAGGATCCAGATGGTGGTGGTGGGTCCGGACTCACCACCTGCCGGAGGCATGCCGCCCTCCGCAAAAAAGATGTCCTTGTCTGCCCAGCGGGTGAACGGGTCCTGGGGAACCAGGGCTATGCAGTCTCCCGGCGTGGTAACCGTCTGGGCTTGCGGGAAGGACCCGCTGGCGGCGCCCGAGCGCAGGCGGGTTGAATCCTCACCTGCTGGGTAAGGCAGGTTGCGGCTCTTGCCCACCCCGTTGATGATGGCTGCGAGCTCCGCATCCGAGAAGGGGCCGGACCCTGACCCTGTGGCGGTCGCTGTTGCGGAACTGGAGGCGGGGGAAGGAGCTGGCGGGCTGCTGGCCGGAGGGGTGCCGCCTGGGGAACACCCGGCCAACGCGAGCAGGACTGCGGCGAGGGCACCGGCCCGGCGGCTGCTGCTTCGTCCCGGTGCACCACTGCCGGGCTTCGCGCTTCCCCCTGCAGCCATGTCCGGCCTCCTTTGCCAGCTCCTACGCTAGGGACCGGCGGCCGGACCCGCTAGGGCCGGAGGACCCGATCAGTCACCGTGCTCCCAAGGCCAGGAGTGCTTCCGACGGCAGCAATTGGAATCACTTCCAGCCGGTCGTCCGGCCCCGCAATCACCAGGACGTGCTGGGCCGTGACGCCCTCCAGGGCCGCTGCCACCAGTCGCACGGCCTCCCCAACCCCCGGAGCGGGGGTGGACGACGGCGGAACTACCGCGCCGCCGTCGTCCGCCCTCAGCCAGGTGGCCACCTTGGCACCTCCCGTGGCTTCAGCGATGCCGCGTGCCAATGCCTGGGAATCCGGGGAACCGGGTGGATAGCCGCTGACGAGTGTGATCCGCTCGATCATGTGCTTGTGCGCGGGTGCCGCGGCGGCAAACAGGACCCGGTCATGACGCCACAGCGCGAAGTGGTAGCCGGCCACGAGCCCGGCTGCCACCAGGAGGCCCAGCGGTGCGCGGATGCGGTCCAGGAGGCCTCCGCCGGTGACGTCGCCCAGCAGGAACTCGAAGAGCCGGTAGCCAATCACCAGCAGCGTGATGAGGGCCACCACGGCACTGACGCCGAAGAATGCCACCAGGTAGACGCGCCGGCCGGGCGGAATGTCCGCAGCGGTGCCCGGCTGGTGCCTCGGTTTCCATGCCAGCCACCAGACCGGTGCCCCCACCAGCAGGGAACTCAGGCCGCCCAGGAGCAGCGTGCGGGTAGCCCCGCCGGCGAGCGGAGACACGGCTGTGGCAAGCAGCGCGTTGACCACGACGCCGATGCCGGACGCCGCCGCGGCAAGCGCCACGGCGGACGTCACCAGGAGGCTGGCCCGGCGTGTGCGGGTGGAACGCGCGACGGAAGCGGTGCGGTGGTAGCGCCACACCAGGGCGCCTATGGCTGCGGCTGCGATGGCCGGGGCGAGCGGTTCGAGCAGGTTGCCCAGGGGGTCGCTCCGGTCAAACGCCAGCCGCAGGAGGACAAACAGGATGACGCCCAGGCCACCCAGCGCCGTGATACCGGCGACGAAGATGCCCACGGCAATGATGGTGACGTCCACCAGTCCCGTCTGGAAGCGTCTGCCCCCATCCCGGAACCAGTGCCACCACCACACCGCCGCACCGCCCGCAGCCCATACCACGGACCTCAGGATGGGCAGCCACCACGGCTCAAAGGAAGCCGCTGCCGCGAAACCGCGGATTGCCACGTCCAGCAGGCTGCCCAGCGCTGCAATGGCGGCGCCGGCGCCAAGGAGGAGTCCAAACACGGAGCCGACGACGGCCCGGACGTCCTCGAGATGCGATGACGGTTTGCGGGGGTGCGTCCACATCCACCGGTGCCACCACCAAATGGCTGACCACACGATGCCGTTGGCCAGCGGCGACGGCCACTGGCTCTCCTGCGTGTCAAGGAAGGAGGTGGCAAGGTTCAGCAGCGACGTGGTGCTGATGATCAGCGAGACCGCATACATCCCGGTCAGGTAGAGGCCCCACCCGGGCGCCCTGCGTTCGGATTCGTCGTCCAGGCGCCTCCACACAAACCACCACAGCAGCAGTGCGAGCGGGCCACCGATCAGGGTGAAGGCAAGGGACAGGGCCAGTCCTGCGACATCACCGGACACCAGGGTGGATGCGGTCCGGAAGAGCCGCTCCAGGAGTCCCTGGAGACCGGATGCCGAGATCAGTACCAGGGCAAACAACAGGACGTACATGATCAGCCGGCGGAGGGTTGCCAGGCCGCTCGAGGGAGCGGCGACCACCGGGGCTGCCGGATCCGTCATTGCTTCACCGGTACGTCGGTGCAGGCCATCAGGGGATACGGCGGCTGGTCAATCTTCCATGTCCCGGCCACCTTGAGCAGCGCGAAGGAGTCCTCCATCTCATACTCCGAAGGCCCGAAGGGTCCGCCCTGGGACGACCGGACAATCGAAACCTTCACGGTGGCTGAATCGGGGCGTTCCGTCGTCGAGACCAGGACAACGCGGGCGGGCGCCGGCTCGCCGTAGTAGGCGCCGCGGCACCGGCTCTTGGCAGCGTCCGTGAGGTAGGACTGGGCCGTGGTGCTGTCGCCGTCGATCACTGCCTTGCTGTAACGCTGGACCACTCCGGCGGGGCTTTCCCCATCCAAGGGTGCAGGCTCGCCGCGGGTGAAGACCACCGCCAGTGCCACCACCACCAGGACAACCACAACGCCTACCAGGGTGAGCAGGATCCGGTCCGGTCTTCGCGCAGTGCGGTCCCTGGCAGTGTCGTACATGACGCAAGTATGGGGCCGGGCAGGCCGTTCCGCCCGAGTCTTTGGGCCCGCCTTTGACGTGTCTGGGCAGATTCCGGCGGAGCGGTAAGTGCAGCGGCTCAAGGACCGGTCATTCCCGCGAAGCCGTGTTCCGGTTGCGGAGGCAGGCTTTGAGGCAACAGTGTTGTTTTGAATGCAACATAAAGTTTTCCTGATGGAGAGGCGTGCCCTGCGGACCAGGGCCAGGAGCAATGTAGAGCTTCCTCAAATTAATGCTGCGTATACCCCTTGACTGTGCTTCACATCACGGCCTATCTTGAAACAACCAGGTTGCAAGGAATGCAACTCCAACATCATTGGTGGTTTTATGAGTACCCAACAAAACTCACCCCGGGCAGGAGTGGTTGCCGCTGACGCCAACGCTCCCGCCGGGGCTGGCGGCGGCATGGACAACGCCGTCGCCGGTAAGAGCGTTCGACGCCGGGTGGTCACGGCGAGCTTCATCGGCAACTTTGTCGAGTGGTTCGACTACGCCGTGTACGGCTACCTCGCAGCCGTCATCTCGTCGGTGTTCTTTCCCGAAGCGGACCGGCAGACCGCGCTGCTGGCTACCTTTGCCGTCTTCGCGATCTCCTTCTTCGTCCGTCCCCTGGGCGGCTTCTTCTGGGGCCACATCGGCGACAAGCTGGGCAGGCGCAAGGCACTCTCCCTCTCGATCGTCATCATGTCCGTCTCCACGTTCTGCATCGCCCTCATTCCCGGCTACGGAACCATCGGCATGCTGGCCCCGGTCCTGCTCCTGCTGGTCCGTGTGGTCCAAGGCTTCTCGGCAGCCGGCGAATACGCCGGAGCATCAGCCTTCCTGGTGGAATATGCCCCGGCCAACCGTCGCGGTCTCTATGCCGCCGTCGTGCCTGCCAGCACCGCCGCAGGCTTGCTCCTCGGCTCACTGATCGCGGCGCTCCTCAGCTCGGTACTCAGCACCGACCAACTGCACGAGTGGGGATGGCGGTTGCCGTTCCTGCTGGCCGCCCCGATGGGACTGATCGGGCGCTACATCCGCACCAAGCTGGAGGACACCCCGGCCTTCCGTGCACTGGCCGACCAGGAGGAATCTGCTCCCAAGGCCCCTGCGCTCGACATGTTCCGGACCTACCGCAAACAGCTGGTGATCGCGTGCGGTGCCGTGCTGCTCAACGCCGTCGGTTTCTACGTCATCCTCAGCTACATGCCCACCTACCTGTCTGAGGAACTGGGCTTCGGTCCCACTGAGTCCTTCCTGGCGACAACCATCGCCCTCGCCAGCTACATCGGTTTCATCTTCCTGACCGGTCTCGCCTCGGACCGGTTCGGTCGCAAGCGCATGCTGATCACGGCTTCCGTACTGTTCATGCTCCTGACTGTTCCGGCCTTCATGCTGCTGGACACCGGCAACTTCCTGGTGATTGTCCTGGTCCAGATCCTGCTGGGCGGCATGCTCACCCTGAACGACGGAACGCTGCCCAGCTTCCTGGCTGAACTCTTCCCCACCAAAGTCCGGTACAGCGGCTTCGCCGTCAGCTTCAACCTTTCCAACGCACTGTTCGGCGGCACTGCACCATTCATGGCCACCCTGCTCATCGGCTTGACGCAGAGCAAGCTGGCACCCGGCTGGTATCTCGTGGCCGCAGCTGCCGTGTCCCTCACGGCCGTGCTGTTTGCCGCCGAAACCTCGCGGAAACCCCTCAAGCACCTCTGACCAACCGGGGGCCCGCAACCCATCCGGGTACACAGACCAACCTCACTACGCACACCAACACCAGCTGCACCAACAGCAGCTGGCACCCACTAGAAAGGCACCACCCGTGACTATCACTGCCGACAACGCCTCCTCCATCGCCGAACTCGAGCGCCTCAAGGTCCTGCACAACGGCACCAAGGGCAAGCTCACGTTCTCCGACGCGGAATTCGAGCGCCGCCTCGGCGGCCTCCGCAAGATCATGGCCGCCAAGGAGCTGGATGCGGTCATCCTCACCAGCTACCACGGCATCAAGTACTACTCCGACTTCCTGTACACCACGTTCGGCCGCAACTACGCCCTGGTCGTCACCGCCGACGACTCGGTCACCGTTACCGCCAACATCGACGCCGGAATGCCGTGGCGCACCTCCTACGGCGAGAACATCGTGTACACCGACTGGCGCCGTGACAACTTCTTCTTCGGCCTCCAGGAAGCCCTGCGCCAGCGCGGCGTCAAAGCCACGCGGCTGGGTGTCGAGGACGACTTCCTCCCGGGCCTGACCCGCGAGAAGATCGCCGCCGCCTTCCCCGGCGCCCAGCTGCTGGACGTCTCCCAGGACGCCATGCGCCAACGCATGATCAAGTCCGCCGAGGAAATCGAAGTCATCAAGCACGGTGCCCGCATCGGCGACCTCGGCGGCGAAGCCATCCGCAACGCCATCCGTGAAGGCATCTCCGAGTACGAAGTTGCCCTGATCGGCACCGAAGCCATGGTCCACGAGATCGCCAAGACCTTCCCGGACCGGGAAGTCCGCGACACCTGGGTATGGTTCCAGTCCGGCATCAACACCGACGGCGCCCACAACTGGGCCACCACCCGCAAGCTGCAGCAGGGCGACATCCTCTCGCTCAACTGCTTCCCCATGACCTCCGGTTACTACACCGCCCTGGAGCGCACCCTCTTCCTGGGCCAGCCGGACGAACGCTCCCTGGAGCTGTGGAACATCAACGTCGAGGTCCACAAGCGCGGCCTGGAACTCATCAAGCCCGGCGCCGTGTGCAAGGACATCGCCGCCGAACTGAATGAGATCTACATCAGCAACGGGCTGCTGGCCAACCGCACCTTCGGCTACGGCCACTCCTTCGGCGTCCTCAGCCACTACTACGGCCGCGAAGCCGGCCTGGAGCTGCGCGAGGACATCGATACCGTCCTGGAGCCAGGCATGGTGGTCTCCATGGAGCCCATGATCACCGTGGCTGACGGCCAGCCCGGAGCCGGCGGCTACCGCGAGCACGACATCCTGGTCATCGGGGAGGACAAATCGGTGGAGAACATCACCAAGTTCCCGTTCGGCCCGGAGAAGAACATCATCGAGGCATAACCCACTGAACAGCCGAAGCGGCGCCGTGTTTCACGGCGCCGCTTTCGGCGTCTGCCGCCAACGATAGGGAAAGATGGTCTCCACCATGACTCCTGCACAAACCTCCGACACCAGCGCCAGCGGAGCCGGCACCAACGGCGGGACTGATGCCAAAGGCGCCTCCGTCGTCGTCAACGCCATCGCCGTCCTGCGCACCTTCACCGCCGACGAACCCCTGCTGGGCGTCACGGAAATCGCCAACCGCGTGGGCATGCACAAGAGCAGCGTCTCCCGGATCCTGGCCACATTCGAGCAGGAAAACCTGGTGGAACGCGACCCGGAAACCAAGCGGTTCCGGCTGGGCCTGGGGCTCATTGCCGTCGCCGGTCCACTGCTGGCCGAGATGGAGGAGCGCCGCGTGGCCTATCCCGTCCTGCGGCAGCTGACCGAGCAGACCGGAGAGACCAGCGCCCTCATGCTCTGGAACGGCGACGAAGCCATCTGCGTGGAGCAGATCGCCAGCCACCACCAGATCAAGCACACCACCCCGCTGGGTGCCCGCTACCGTGACGCCATGAGCGCTTCCGTCCAAGTTTTCCTGTCCACCCTTCCCGGCGAGCGGGTGCGGGAGTTGCTGAAGAGCGGCACCATTACATTCCCGGGGCTGGACGACGACGGCCTGGCGGCCTACGAGGCCCGGCTCCAGGAGGTTGGGCAACGGGGATGGGCGGGGAACTACGGCGAATCGTCCATGGACGAAGTGGGCGTGGCCGCGCCTGTCCGGGACCACCGCGGCGACGTGGTGGCGGCCGTCCTGATTCCAGCGCCGCGGTTCAGGGTGTCCAAGGAGCAGTTCGAGAGCCTCGGCGAGGCCTGCGTGGCCGCCGCCGCCAAGGTGACCACGCGGCTGGGTGGCCGGCCGGCCGGCTAAGGCTGCCGGCCGGCGCAGTTCATCCCCGGCGCCGGTTCCAGCTCAGGGCAGCCCGGCCATCCGTGCCGCCAGATGCAGGGCCGCCAGCCGCCCGGTGCCTCGCGGATCGCCGCCGCAGAGATCGAAAATCCGCTGCAGCCGGTGATGCATCGACTGCCGCTCAAGGTGCAGTTCGCGCGCCGACTGCGCGGTGTTGCAGCCGGAGTCCAGCCACACCTGCAGGGTCTCGAGCAGCTGGGACTGGCGCTGCGCATCGTGTTCCAGGACCGCCCGCAACTGCCTGTTGACGAACGCCTCCCGGGATGAGGCATCCAGGCAGGTCAGGGCCAGGCTTTCCACGGCGGTGTCCTGGGCGTCCAGCACCACCAGGCCGCGTGCCGGGTGCCGCCTGCGCGCCGATGCGTTCCTGCGCTGGATCTGCCGTACCTCCAGGGCGCGCCGCGCTTCCGCCAGTGACCAGGCCGCCTCCGCCACCCCGCCGGCCAGCGGCCCCACGGCGATCACGGCATCGTGGTCACCCTCCAGGTCCTTCAAGGATTCCAGGAGCTGCCGCCGCTCGCCGGCAGTTTCCGTGCATGGCAGCCCGATCATCACCACCAGTTCGGTGTCGTCCAGGTATGCGGCGCACGGGATCCGCTGCGCGCTTAGGAAATTTTCGACGGCGCCGCGCAGCTCCTGAGGTGCCGCCGCATGGATGGCTGCCACCACGGCGGGGGAGTCCGTGGGGAAACCCGCGCCGGGGGCCAGCTGCTCCAGGCGCCACTCCGGCGCGGCATTGAGCACGGCGCGCATCAGTTCGGCACCTGCAAGGGCATGCAGCCCCGGGGGTGTGTGCTGCAGGAGTGCCAGGCCCAGGATGTCCACGGCCCGCTCTCCGGCCACCTGGGCAAGGGCCGCGTCCGCAGCGCCGGGCACATGGACCTCCAGCCGCCCCATCAGGACCCCGCGCACGGGGATGTCCACGGTGATCACCGTTCCGTCGGCCACCGCGTAGAAGCCGCCGTGCCCGCCCGGTGCGATGCCGTCGTCGTCCTCTGTTCCTTCGCCGGCATCCGCGTCCGCCCCGTCGTTCCAGCCGTCCGGGACCGCGCTCCCCATGGTGACGCCCCACGGGGAGGTGAGTTTTACGGCTGACGCGGTGATGCCGGCCAGTACGCCGAGGATCTTGTCCAGTGCCGCACCGTGGGCAAGTTCGGCGGCCATGGCGCGCGTCGCGGCATCTGCCTGTTGCAGGTGCCCCACGGACTCGCTGACCAGCATGGAATTGATGGCCTGCATGACGCCGACGAACGGCACCACCTTCCGCAGTTCCACCACGGGGAGGCCGTACTCCTCAGCCTTCTGAAGCATGTCGGCAGGGATTTCCGGCAGCGCGCCACCGGTCTCGATGGCCAGGGCTGCGACGCCCCGCTGCGCCAGTTCGCGGACGTAATCCCCGCGTTTGGCCGGGGTGGCGGTGGCCAGGGTGATCCCGCCGCAGAGCAGCAGTTCACCGCCGCGCAGCAGGGGAGCGATGTCCAGCACTTCACTGGAGTGCACCCAGCGGACCGGCTGCGCGTCGGCCATGACCCCTTCTGGGTGGACCACTGGATCTGCGGCGGCAAGGGCGGGGTGGGCGAGTATTTCGCCGAGAAACACTGACACGACAGTCCGTAACGTAGGAGGAGGATTTGTTCGACACATTGTATCTTGTTGGTTGTGATGAGGGCCACATAGCCTTGTTTGTACTTATTCACCTCACGGAGGCCCCCATGCAAGAAAAGCTTTCAACAGCCACGCACGGCCAACCTGCCCAGGCCACAGAGGACCACAACGCCGTGGACCACGAAGCCTGGCTGCAGCCCATCCCCGAATCAGCACGCACACGCAAGGTATCCGGCCAGTTCTGGATCTGGGCCGGCGCCAACCTGGCACCCATCAACTGGGTGCTGGGGGCGCTCGGGATCCAGCTGGGACTCGGGTTGGCGGACACCATCACAGTCCTGGTGCTGGGCAACCTCATCGGCATGCTGCTCTTTGGCTGCTTCGTCCTCCTGGGCCAGAAGACCGGAGCCACCGGCATGGTCCTGGCCCGGGCGGCATTCGGCCGGCGCGGCAACTACCTGCCGGCCGCCATCCAGGCCCTGCTCGTGATCGGCTGGTGCGCAGTAAACACCTGGATCATCCTGGACCTGGTCATGGCACTTTTCGGAACCCTCGGCTGGGTTGACCCGGACGCCCCCAACTATGCCTGGAAGATCGGCGTCGCCACCTTCATCATGGCGCTCCAGGTGGCCATCGCCTGGTTCGGCTACAAGGCGATTGCCGCCTTTGAAAAATGGACCGTACCGCCCACCATCCTCATCCTGGCCGTCATGTCCGCGGTGGCGTGGTTCGGTATGGACATTGACTGGAGCTACGCCGGTCCTGCCGGCGCCGTCCTGGAAGGCTCCGAGCGCATCGCCGCCATGAGCGCCGTCATGACCGCCATCGGCATCGGCTGGGGCATCACCTGGTTCACCTACGCCGCGGACTACTCCCGGTTCGTCAGCACCAGCGTCCCCAAGAAAAAGGTCTACCTCGCTTCGGTACTGGGACAGTTCATCCCCGTGGTGTGGCTCGGTGTCCTGGGCGCAAGCCTCGCCACCAACAGCGGCGAGATCGACCCCGGCAAGCTGATCGTCCTGAACTTCGGCGCCATGGCGCTGCCAGTGCTGCTGATGGTGCTCCACGGACCCATTGCCACCAACATCCTGAACATCTACACGTTCTCAGTGGCCACCCAGGCCCTGGACATCTCCATCAGCCGCCGCAAGCTCAACCTGTTCGTCGGCGTCTTCTCGCTCGCCGCCGTCGTCTTCTTCATCTTCCAGGAGGACTTCGCCGCAGTACTCGACGCCTGGCTGATCGGCCTGGTGGCCTGGGTGGCCGCCTGGGGCGGAATCATGCTGGTGCACTACTTCTGGCTGGAGAAGCGCTGGCCGGGCGGAACCGACAGGCTGTTCGACGGCGTCGGCACGAAGCGGCTGCCGGTGGTCAACTTCGCCGGCGTCATCTCCCTCGTGGCCGGGATCTTCGCAACGTGGCTGTTCATGTACGGCCTGATCCCCATCATGCAGGGCCCCATCGCCGTGGCCCTGGGCGGCTGGGACCTGTCCTGGCTGGCCGGCGGCCTGACCAGCGCCGGGGTGTACGCCATCCTCGGCCCGCGCCAGCACATCCGCTACCTCGCCCTCGAGCCGCGCACCACGCAGCAGCCGGAAGCCGCCCCGCATGCCGCAGCCGCACCGGAAGCAGAGAGCAAAGAGTCGGAAAGCACGCCCGTCCTTCCCGCCCTCTAAGCTCGCCATCCCGTTAGAACCAGGCGGGCGCCCAGCGCCCGCCGAAAGGATTTCCCGTGAACCAGCCCGCCATCGCGGACCCCCTGCACCCCATCACCTGGCCCGAAGGCTTCAAGGCCGCAGCGTCCTTCACCTTCGATGTGGACGCCGAGTCCTGCACCATCGCCCACGATCCCACCAGCACCCGGCGCATGTCGCTGATGAGCCACCAGTCCTACGGCCCCAAGATCGCGGTTCCGAGGCTGCTCGCCATCCTGGCCCGCCAGGAAATCCAGGCCACCTTCTTCATCCCCGGTTTCACCGCCGAGTCCTACCCCGACGTGGTCCGGCAGATTGTTGACGGCGGCCACGAGGTGGCCCACCACGGCTACCTGCACGAGCCCATGCAGGGCATCGACGCCGCCACCGAGGCCAGCTACATCGACCGCGGCCTGGAGGCGCTGGCCAAAGTCGCAGGTGTCCGGCCCGTGGGCTACCGGGCGCCCTGGTGGGAGCTCAACTGGCACTCGCCGGGCCTCCTGGCGGACCGTGGCTTCCTCTACGATTCGAGCCTGCTCGACGGCGACGCACCCTACCGCTTCGCTGTCGCCGCGGACGATCCCCGGGACATCGTGGAGATTCCCGTGGACTGGACCCTTGACGACTGGGAGCAGTACGCGTTCTACCCCGGAGTCACCGGCAGCGGCGTGATCGAGAGCCCGGCGAAGGTCCTGGAAATGTGGACGCTCGAAGCCGAAGCCCACCATTCCCAGGGCAGCTGCTTCGTCCTCACCAACCACCCCTTCATTTCCGGCCGCCCCTCCAAGGCCGTCGCGCTGGAGCAGCTGATGGAGCGGGTAAAGGCTATGGACGGCATGTGGGTGACCACCATGGAGGACATTGCCCGGCACACAAAGGCCACGGTCACCGAGGTCCACACACACGCACGGATCGAGGTGCCGGTATTCCCGGGCGCGGGTGCACAGTTCAAGCCGGCCGTCGTGCGGCAGGGGGTGCTGGCCTAGCGTCCGTGGCAAGGGAAGCGGCCGGCAGCGGGATTACCCGCCGCTGGCCGCTTTTAGTTGCCCATGGACACCATCCACCGGTGCTGCCTAATGTGGCCGGGAGGGCTGGCAGCGCCGGCCGGAAGGAGACTTCACATGGAACTGGCCAACAACACTGCGGAAGGCATCGGGCAGGAGCTGGACTGGCAGGTCCCGTTCTATGAACAGCTGCACCGGAATCCGGAACTCGGCCTCGCCGAACACCAGACCTCCGCAGCAGTTGCGGAGAAGCTGGCCGCCTGGGGCTTCGATGTCCGGCACTTTGGCGGTACCGGCGTGGTGGGTGTGCTTGCCAACGGGACCGGCCCTGGTGTCCTGGCCCGGGCGGACATGGACGCGCTTCCGGTCACGGAGGCAACAGGCGCGAGCTACGCCTCCGCCAACGCGGGGGTAATGCACGCCTGCGGGCACGACATGCATGTGGTGGCCCTGCTCGGGGCGGCCAAGTACCTCGCCGACCATCGGGATGCCTGGCGGGGAACCTACACCGCCCTGTTCCAGCCGGCGGAGGAAACGGCGGCGGGCTCGCAGGCAATGCTCGACGACGGCCTGGCCGCCGGGATCCCGCGGCCGGACGTGGCGCTGGCCCAGCACGTCATGCCCACCGAGGCGGGAACCATCGGCACTACGCCGGGTCGCATCCTCTCGGCAGGTGATTCAGTCCGGATCACCGTCCACGGCCGGGGTGCCCACGGCTCGATGCCGCACAAGGCGGTTGATCCGGTGGTGCTCGCCGCCTCGATCGTCCTCCGCCTCCAGACCGTCGTGTCCCGAGAAACCATGCCGGGGAAGTTCGCCGTGCTGACCGTCGGCTCCCTGCGGGCGGGCGCCACGGCGAACATCATCCCGGACCGGGCCGAGCTGCTGCTCAACCTCCGCACCTACGACGTGGATTTGCGTGCCGCCATCATGGCTGCGATCGAGCGGATCGTTCGAGGTGAGTGTGCAGCTGCGGGCTCGCCCCAGGAGCCGGAGTTCGAGTACTACGACCAGTACCCGCTGACCAGCAACGATCCGGAAGCCAACGCCCGGGTGGCCGCCGCATTCACGCAGGCCTTCGGCGCGGATGCCGTCTACCAGACTGCCCCGCAGACAGCGTCCGAGGATTTCAGCCGGATCCCCGACGCCTTCGGAATTCCTTACGTGTACTGGGTGGTGGGCTCCGTGCCGCCGGAAACCTACCGGCGGGCGGTGGCGAACGGCACGGTGGACGCCGATATCCCGGCCAACCACTCGCCGTCGTTCCTCCCTGCCGTCGACCCCACCCTCGCCATGGCAACGCGGGCCCAGGCGGCAGCCGCGCTCGCCTACCTCGCAGTGCCGCCCGGTTAGGCTGCTGCCAGGAGCGACTTCATCTGCGCCGCGGCGCCGCTGCCCGGAGCTGGCGTATAAACCACGATGTGCAGGTCCGGCCGGTCCGATGGCGACACCTGGTGGTGTTCCAGCTGGAGCACACCCACAGCGGGGTGGTGGAACAGACGCTCGCGGGACTCGAAACCCAGGATGTCGTAAAGGTCCCAGCCCTGCCGGAACTCCGGGCTCGCTTCCTTGAGCCGTTCCACCTGGTACTGGATGTCCGGGTCGCCCAGCCGCTGCCCGGTTTCGGCCCGGAACTCGGCCAGGAACCGCTTGCTGGTGGTCTCCCAGTCCGGCAGGAGGTTCCTGACATACGGGTCGGTGAACACCAGCCACAACAGATTCCGGTCTGCCGCCGGCACCTTGGCGATATTGGGATACAACGCCGCGTAAGCCGTGTTCCACCCGGCCACGCCCCAGTCCGGAAACAACGCGAAGGATGGATTGGGATCGAGGGCGTCCAGGAGGCGCTGGATGTGGGGCGGCGCGGTATCGGCTGCCGGCCCGGCGGGCGCCGCGGTGGCATAGCCGCCCAGCGACAGTACGTAGCCCAGGCCGGTGCTGGACAAATGCAGCGCACGGCTGATGGCCTCCAAAACCTGCCGGGAAGGGCTGATGTCCCGCCCTTGCTCCAGCCACGTGTACCAGGTGACGCTGACGCCGGAAAGGAACGCCACTTCCTCGCGGCGGAGCCCCCGCTCACGGGTGCGGCCGACGGGCGGCAGGCCGTAGTCAGCCCGCAGCGCCTGGTCGCGCCTGGCCCGCAGGAAGAGGCCCAGTTCCTTGCGCCGTCCGGGATTGTTCACTCCCAAATACTATTACCCTGGTACTCCTACTACTAGTAGCAGGGCTGTCTTCCGCCGGGAGCGCCGAACCAGCAGCATGGTAAGCATGCCTGCACTTCGCTCAAAAACAGTCACCCACGGCCGCAACATGGCCGGAGCCCGCGCACTGCTGCGCGCCTCCGGCGTTGCCAACTCCGACATCGGCAAGCCCATCATCGCCGTGGCCAACTCCTTTACCGAGTTCGTCCCCGGCCACACCCACCTGGCCCCGGTGGGCAGGATCGTCTCGGACGCGATCCTGGCCGCCGGCGCCGTGCCGCGCGAGTTCAACACCATCGCCGTGGACGACGGCATCGCCATGGGCCACTCCGGCATGCTCTACTCGCTGCCGTCCCGCGACCTGATCGCCGACTCCGTGGAGTACATGGTCAACGCCCACTGTGCCGACGCCCTGGTGTGCATTTCCAACTGCGACAAGATCACCCCCGGCATGCTCATGGCCGCCCTGCGCCTGAACATCCCGGTGGTCTTCGTCTCCGGCGGCCCCATGGAGGCCGGCCGCGTGACCCTGACCGACGGTTCCGTGCGCTCCCTGGACCTGGTGAACGCGATCGCCGACGCCGTGGACGAGTCCATCTCCGATGCCGACATCAACCTCATCGAAGAGAACGCCTGCCCCACCTGCGGTTCCTGCTCCGGGATGTTCACCGCCAACTCCATGAACTGCCTCACCGAAGCCATCGGCCTGTCGCTGCCGGGCAACGGCTCCGTGCTGGCCACCCACACCGCCCGCAAGGCGCTGTACGAGAAAGCCGGCGCCACCGTCGTCGAGCTCGTGAAGCGCTATTACGACGGCGGCGACGAGTCCGTGCTGCCCCGTTCCATCGCCACTGCCAAGGCTTTCGATAACGCCATGGCGCTGGACATCTCCATGGGCGGCTCCACCAACACCATCCTGCACCTGCTGGCCGCCGCCCAGGAGGCCGGCGTGGACTACGGCCTGGCCGAGATGGATGCCAAGTCCCGCCAGGTGCCCTGCCTGGCCAAGGTGGCCCCGAACGTGGCCAAGGACAAGACCTACTACATGGAGGATGTGCACCGCGCCGGCGGCATCCCCGCCCTGCTGGGCGAGCTGAACCGAGGCGGCCTCCTGCACAAGGACGTCCACTCCGTGCACTCCGCCGACCTGGACGGCTGGCTGGATGACTGGGACATCCGCGGCGGCAAGGCCACCGAGGAAGCCAAGGCGCTGTGGCACGCCGCTCCCGGCGGCGTCCGCTCCTCCACCGCGTTCTCCCAGTCGAATGAGTGGACCTCCCTGGACACCGACGCCGCGGAAGGCTGCATCCGCTCGGTGGAACACGCGTACTCCAAGGACGGCGGCCTGGCCGTGCTCCGCGGCAACGTCGCAGTCGATGGTGCGGTGGTGAAGACCGCCGGCGTGGACGAGTCCATCTGGACCTTCTCCGGGCCGGCCGTGGTGTGCGAGTCGCAGGACGAGGCCGTCGAAAAGATCCTGAACAAGTCCATCAAGGAAGGCGATGTGGTGGTGATCCGCTACGAAGGCCCCAAGGGTGGTCCGGGCATGCAGGAAATGCTGTACCCGACGTCGTTCCTCAAGGGCCGCGGCCTGGGCAAGAAGTGCGCCCTCATCACGGACGGCCGCTTCTCCGGCGGCACCTCCGGCTTGTCCATCGGACACATCTCCCCTGAGGCAGCGTCCGGAGGCGCCATTGCCCTGGTGGAGGACGGCGACATCATCAGCATCAACATCAGCCAGCGCTCGCTGCAGCTGGAGGTATCCGATGAACTCCTGGCCGAGCGCCGCGAGAAGCTGCTGATCAACGGCGGCTACAAGCCCAAGGACCGGGACCGGCAGGTGTCCGCTGCACTGCGCGCATACGCCGCGATGGCCACCTCCGCGGACAAGGGCGCTGTCCGGGACGTGTCCCTGCTGGAGCGGTAAGGCCAGCACCGGGCGGGGGAGGAAACAGGGCTGGTCCTCCGGCCCTCCTCCGCCGGGCATGCGGCACCCACGACGACGGGCCAAAAGTCCCCGTCCCGCTGCGGCAGCACTCCGGTAGCCTTTTCCCATGGTGCAGAGAACCGCCGATTACCGGGCAGAAGGCATCCTGCTCGCCGGGGCAGGACGGGCCATCCTGCTGCAGCTGGCCAACCCTGCGATCGGCCGTGGGGTGGCGGCGCACAGCACGTTCACCGAACGCCCCGTCAACCGGCTTAAGGGCACGCTCACCTACGTGTACGCCGTGGTGTACGGAACCGAGGAGCAGGTCAAGGAAGTCCGGCGCCGGGTCAACCGTGCCCACGTTCCGGTACGCCGTCCGGAGGATGGATCGTCCGCAGGTTACAACGCCTTCGACCCGGTACTTCAGCTCTGGGTGGCAGCCACGCTTTACGACACAGCGCTGACCATTATCGAGAAGATCCACGGCCCGCTCGACGACGCCGCCGCCGACGCGATGTACCAGGACTATGCACGGATCGGCACCGCGCTGCAGCTTCCGCCGGACATGTGGCCAAAGGACCGGGCAGCCTTCGGCCGCTACTGGGAAGACCAGGTATCCACCCTCCATGCCGAGGAAGAGGGCGTGCGCGTGGGCCGCGGACTGCTGTTTCCCAAGCACACTGCCCTTTGGTACCGGGCCATCATGCCGTCCGCGCGGTTCCTTACCGCGGGGCTCCTCCCGGAGCAGCTGCGCAAGGACTTCGGGCTCGCCTGGAGCGAACGCCACCAGCGCCGCTACGACCGGACCTGGCGTATCCTTGCGGTGGCCTACCCCATGCTGCCGTTGCGCATCAGGCACTGGTTCAAGGACTACTGCCTGGCCGAACTGGAAAAGGACCTCCGCCGTAGCCCGCAGGCGGCACGACACCAAGGCATCCGTGCGTAGTTCCACCCCGTTGGAGCGGCGGATCGATGAACGCGCCCGCCGCTTCCTGGCTACGGCCCCCGCCAATGGCGCCAGGGCCAAACTCACTGAATTCATTGTCTTCGGACTCAAACAGGGCTGGGCCTGCATTTTCGGCGCCGCACTCCTGGCCGTGCTGGTGGCGGCCAGGCTCTGGTACCCGGACGGTGCAGGGCTGGCACGCAACGACTTCCTGACCGTCGCCGCCGTCGTGATCCAAGTCCTGATGGTGGCGTTCAAGCTGGAAACGCTGCGGGAACTGCGGGTGATCGTCCTGTTCCACCTGGTGGGCACGGTGATGGAGCTGTTCAAAACCGATATGGGTTCGTGGTCGTACGGGGCCGAAGGCGTCCTGCGCATCGGGGCCGTGCCGCTCTTCAGCGGATTCATGTATGCCGCCGTGGGCTCGTACATGGTGCGCGTCTACCGGCTGTTCGACCTTCGCTTCGCTGCCTACCCGCGCCGCTGGCTCACCGCGGTCCTCGCCGCCGCCATCTACGCGAACTTCTTCACCTACCACTACTTGTGGGACCTTCGCTGGGTGCTGCTCGCCGCCGTCGTGCTCATCTTCGGCCGGTGCGTGATGCACTTCCGCGTCTTCCGGCGGGAGTTCCGCATGCCACTGGTGGTGTCCTTCCTGCTGGTGGCGCTGTTCATCTGGCTGGCCGAGAACATCGCCACGTGGTCCGGCGCGTGGCTCTACCCCAGCCAGGTGGACGGCTGGCACCCGGTGGGCCTGGAAAAACTCGTGGCCTGGTTCCTGCTGATGATCATTTCCGTGGTGCTGGTGGCCTGGGTCTACAAGCCGCGGCCGCCGGAACCGGAGAACGCCCCACGCCGGGAGGTCCGGCGGCCCGCCGGGCTGCGCTAAAGGGGGTTCTGGCAAAACCCGGTTCAGCAGGGCCCTCGCTAGGGCTTGGACGGCACGGTTTGATGGACCCATGGCCCCCGAAAAACTTCTCACCAGTACCAGCGCGCCCCAAAAACCCCGCGCGCAGCAGCCCGCGCACTGGGGCGGCGTCTTCGCCATGTCCCTGTGCGTCTTCGCGCTGATCGCGTCCGAGTTCATGCCGGTCAGCCTGCTGACCCCCATGGCCGCCGAACTCCAGGTCTCCGAGGGAATGGTGGGGCAGGGCATTGCCATCTCCGGGCTCTTTGCCGTCCTCACCAGCCTGTCCGTATCCACGCTGGCCGGCAACCTGAACCGCAAGCCGCTCCTTTTGGGCCTGACCACCTTGATGGCGGTCTCCGGAGCCCTGGTGGCGATGGCCCCGGGATACCTGCTCTTCATGGTTGGCCGCGCCCTCATTGGCGTGGTGATCGGCGGGTTCTGGTCCATGTCCGCGGCGACCGCCATGCGGCTGGTGCCCGCCCACCAAGTGCCGCGTGCCCTGGCGATCTTCAACGGGGGCAACGCCCTGGCCACCGTCCTGGCTGCGCCCCTGGGCAGCTACCTGGGTTCGGTCATCGGCTGGCGTGGAGCGTTCTTCTGCCTGGTTCCGGTGGCGGTGCTCGCCCTGGCCTGGCAATGGATCAGCCTTCCGTCAATGAAGGCCGGGACGCGGGCCACGGGCACGGTTTTTGGGATTTTCGCCGCATTCAAGAGCCGCACCGTCGCCTGGGGGATGGCCGCCTGCGGGTCCTTCTTCATGGGGCAGTTCGTCCTGTTCACCTACATCCGTCCCTTCCTGGAGACGGTGACCCGCGTGGACGTGGCCACGATATCCCTGGTGCTGCTGGTAATCGGTGTGGCGGGCTTTGCCGGCACCATGCTCATTGGCCGCTTCCTGGGCAAGGGCCTGTACCGGACCTTGGCAGCCATTCCGGCCCTCATGGCCGTCATAGCGGCGGCCCTCGTTCCGTCCGGCGGCTGGTTTGCCGCCGTCGTGGTCCTCCTGGCTTTCTGGGGACTGATGTCCACGTCCGCCCCGGTGGGCTGGTGGAGCTGGATCGCCGAGGCCATGCCGCACGACGCCGAGGCCGGCGGAGGCCTGATGGTGGCCGTGGTCCAGACCTCGATCGCGGTCGGCTCAACGTTGGGCGGCGTGCTTTTCGACTCCGCCGGCTATGGCGGGGCTTTCCTGGCGGCCGCAGCCATCCTTGCGGTTTCGTCGGTCCTCGCGTACCTGACTGCCAGGGTCACGGGCCGGACCGCCTGACCGCCTGAAGATTTCAATCCAGCCCACCCAACAGGAGGAGAACATGAAGTACACCAAGAGCGGCGGCCAGACGGCGGCCGGCCCGAAGGAATGGTTCACCGGGACCGTGCAGATCGACGGGATCCGGAATCCTGACGAACAGTCAGCCATCGGTTGCGCGCACGTCCGGTTCGCCCCCGGTGCCCGGACCGCGTGGCACCACCACCCCAAGGGCCAGACCCTCTATGTCACCGACGGCGTGGGGCTGGTAGCGCGCCGGGGCGGGGAGATCCAGGAAATCCGTCCCGGTGACGTGGTCTACATCGAACCCGGGGAAGAACACTGGCACGGGGCAACCCCGGAGCGCTTCATGGCGCACGTCGCCATGCAGGAAGCGGATGCTGAGGGGCAGGTCGTCACCTGGCTCGATCACGTCACTGACGAGGAATACAGCGCCTGACCACACAAAAAGGAGGGCGGACGACGGCGGGAAGGTCCGCCGTCGTCCGCCCTCCTTGTGCGTGAGGCAGGTCAGTCCTCGTACGTGTTCGCGATGTAGACATCGCACGGGGCGTTGTGCGCCACGCTGTTGGCGACGCTGCCCAGCAGCCGGCCAATCCCGCGCATCCTGCGGTTGCCCACCACGATCACCCGGGCGTCCAGGCGGATGGCTTCCTTGATCAGCGAATCCGCCGGCTTGCCACGGGCTGCGAAGTGGGTGATTTCCACTCCCGGCCGGGATGCGCCCAGGGACTTCGCCACGATCTCGGAGCTGTCGGCGTTGGAAATCCTCACCTTGTCCGAGCCCACCCCAAAGGTTTCGGCGTTCTCCATCTCGAAGGCGGTCACTACGTGCAGTGAGGCCCCCAGCGACCCGGCCAGGTCCAGCGCGACTTCCGCTGCCTTCCGCGCGGACGGGCTGGCGTCCACCCCTACAACCACTACATTGGCCATTCACTCGCTCCTTCGTATAGTCCTGGCATTCAAATCCATCTGCCAGTTTAGGGACTACCCGCGTGGAGTACGGGTATCACGGCCTTTGGCTTAACCGATCCCAGCCAGCCCGGGTACGGCAGCATCCGCATACCTGTTGCCGGGCCGGGCCAACCCGTAGTGCTCCCGCAGCGTCTTTCCGGCGTACTCCGTCCGGAAAAGCCCGCGTTCCTGCAGGATCGGCACCACCTGGTCCACGAACGCCTCCAACCCGGAGGGAAGCACCGGCGGCATGATGTTGAAGCCGTCCGCGGCCCCGCCGTCGAACCATTCCTGGATGGCGTCGGCCACCTGTACCGGCGTGCCGGTGAAGGTGCGGTGCCCGCGGCCGCCGCCCAGGCGGCCGATCAGCTGCCGCACGGTGAGCTGCTCCCGGCGCGCCAGCTGGACGATCAGGGTGTAGCGGCTCTTTGCCCCCTCGATCTCATCCTCGCTGGGCAGGTTGTCCGGCAGCTGCCGGTCCAGCGGCAGGTCCTCCGGGTCCACGCGCAGGGTCCTGGCCAGTTGGATCCGGGCGTACTCGGGCTTGATCAGCCGGTCGAGTTCGCGTTCCAGTTCCAGGGCTTCCTCCTCGGTGGCACCGATGACCGGGACAATGCCCGGGAGGATCTTGATGGATTCCGGATCGCGGCCGGCGGCAGTGGTGCGGGCCTTCAAGTCGCGGTAGAACTCCTGCGCGTCGGCCAAGGTCTGGTGCGCGGTGAAGACGGCGTCGGCGTACTTCGCGGCCAGGCCCTTGCCGTCCTCGGACGAACCTGCCTGGACGATCAGCGGGTGTCCCTGGGGTGACCGCGGAACATTGAGCGGCCCGCGGACCTTGAAATGCTTGCCTTCGTGGTCGACGGTGCGGATCCTGTCCGCATCGCCCCACACGCCCTCCGCCTTGTCCGCGAGGACGGCGTCGTCCTGCCAGCTGTCCCAGAGCTTCTGCGCCACCTCGATGAACTCGGCGGCGCGTTCGTACCGGACGGCGTGGGCGGGCTGGTCGTCCACGCCGAAGTTGCGCGCCGCGTCCGGGCCTGCCGTAGTCACCACATTCCAGCCGGCCCGTCCGCCGCTGGCCCAGTCGACGGACGCGAAGCGGCGGGCCAGGTTGAACGGTTCATTGTAGGTGGTGGAAGCGGTGGCGATCAGCCCGATCCGCTCGGTGGCGCCGGCGATGGCCGTGAGCAGCACGGTGGGCTCCAGCTTCCCGGCAGGACGGCGCCCCACCTCGCCGAACAGGACAGGGGAGTCGGCGAAGAAAATGGAGTCCAGCTTGCCGCGCTCTGCAGTCCGGGCGAGCTGCTGGTAATGCTCCACCTTGGTTCCCGCATGGGGATCGCTTTCCGGCAGCCGCCATGAGGCCTCGTGGTGGCCGGTGCTCATGAGGAAGGCGTTGAGGTGGAGTTGGCGCAGGGATGGGTTCCGGGTAGTCAAGGGTTTGCTCCTTTGGAAGTTAGCGGCCGACGGCGGCCGGTTCAGGTGTGTGGACGGGTTCGACGCCCAGCGCCGTGAGGAGGTCGCGGCGCAGGGCTTCGTGCCCCGCAGCATCGGCGGAAGATCGGATTGCGGGTGGCACCGGGCGGACGGTGGCGATGCGGCCGCGGTCCAGGACCACGATCCGGTCGGCCAGTGCGATGGCCTCGTCCACGTCGTGGGTGACCAGCAGGACGGCTGGCCGGTGGGCCGCCACCAGGTCCTGGAGGAGCCCGTGCATCCTGATCCGGGTCAGGGCGTCCAATGCGCCGAACGGCTCGTCGGCCAGCAGCAGCTGCGGTTCCCGGACCAGGGACCGCGCCAGCGCCACGCGTTGCTGCTCACCGCCGGAAAGCTGGTGCGGCCAAGCTTTTTCACGTCCGGCGAGTCCCACTTCGGCGAGTGCCTTGCGGGCCCGGGCATCGGCGTCGTGCTCCCGGACGCCCAGCGTGACGTTGCCCAGCACGGTGTCCCACGGCAGCAGCCGGGAATCCTGGAAAACCACGGACACGCGGTCCGGGACGCTGATCACGCCGCTGCCGCGGACCTCGTGGTCCAGGCCGGCCAGGGCGCGCAGCAGGGTGCTTTTGCCACAACCGCTGGGTCCCAGCAGGGCGACGAATTCGCCGGGCGCGATGTCCAGGTCCACGCCGTCCAGGACACTCTTGGTACCGAAGCTGCGGATAAGCCCGCGGACTGAAACGGCGGAAGGTACGGGACGTGCTGGGCCGGCGGCGGTCAGCCCGCCAGGGTGCGCTGCCATGAGAGGGCCTTTCGTTCGATGAAGCGGACAATTCCGTCGGAGAGGAGGCCAAGGACGCCGTAAACGGCCAGGCCCAGGATGATGATGTTGGTCTGGCCATAGGTGCGGGCGAGTTCCATCATGTAGCCGATCCCGCTGGTGGCGTTGATCTGTTCCACCACCACCAGGGACACCCAGGCGCCGGTCACCGCGAAGCGCAGGCCCAGGAAGAATCCGGGCAGGGCGCCGGGGAGGACCACCTTGCGGATGAAGCCCGCCCGGCCCAGGCCCACCGTCTGGGCAAGTTCGACGAACCGCAGGTCGATGCCGCGCAGCCCGGCATGGGTCTGCAGGTAGACGGGGACAAAGACGCCCAGTGTGATGGTGAGGACCTTCATGGTCTCGTCGATGCCGAACCACAGGATGAGCAGCGGGATCAGGGCCAGGCCGGGGATGGCGCGCTTGATCTGCACCGGACCGTCGATCAGTGCTTCACCGATCCGGCTCAGTCCGGAGAGCAGGGCCAGCACCCCTCCCACCAGGATGCCGAAGAACAGTCCCAGGCCGGCGCGCTGGGCGGAGATGGCAAGGTTTTCCTGGAGCCGGCCGTCGGCGGTCAGTTCTCCGGCGGTGGCCACGACGGTCCAGGGTTCGGACAGGATCCGTGGGTCAAGCAACCCCGTGGCGGAAGAAGCTGTCCAGAGCAGCAGCAAGGCGGACGGGCCCACCCAGGCGAGCCGCCGCCGTCGTCCTGGCCCCAGCCTCCTGCCAGTGGGCCGCACGTCCGGCCGCCCGGCCAGCGCGGGGTCCTGGTGCGGTGCGACGACGGGACGGTCCAGCACGGCGCTCATGCCGCGCCAACCTTGGCGGCGGAGGCGAACGCCGTGCCGGCGATGGCCTCGAAGCGGGTGTCGTAGAGGTCCGCTGCCTTCAACTGCGGCTTCTTCTGCTCGCGGGACAGCAGGTCGATCGTTTCCTGGTGCCGTGCGATGGCCTCCGTCCAGGACGTCGGCAGGTCGCGCTTGCCGGTGGCGTCGATCAGGTACTGGCCGTCCTCGCGGGACAGGCCCTGGTCCTTGACGAAGTAGCCCTCCAGCCACTCGGCCGGGTGGTCCTCGATCCAGCGCTGCGCCTTGCCCCAGACCTTTGCGTAGGCGGCAAGGGCGGCGGCCTTGGCGGGATCAGCCAGGACTTTGGCGGGGGAATAGAGGAGGCTGGGATCATCGCGCAGCCCGTGGCGGAGGGTGGTGGCGCCGTCGGCCTTGTACTTGGCCAGGTAGCGCTTGATCTGGACGCCGCCCAGGGGAGCCGCGTCCACCTGCTTGCTGGCCAGCGCGGTGGCGTAGGCGTCCCCGGTACTGGGGAGCTCCACGAGCTTGACGTCGTCCTGCTTGAGGCCGGCCTTGTCCAGGATCCGCAGCACCAGGGCGCCCTGCGCCTGGCCCGGGGAGTAGGCCACTTTCTTCCCGCGCAGCTCTTCGAGCTTGCCGATGCCGGCTCCCGGTGCCACACCGAGCTCGTAGATGGGGTGGTTCACCGCGTCCTGCCGGTAGCCGGCGGCGATGATGCGGACGTCCAGCCCGGTCCAGGTGGCGTGGATGGGAGGAATGTCGGCCACGGACCCGACGTCCAGGGCGTTGGCGCGGAAGGCCTCGGTGGTCTGGGGGCCGCCGGAGATGTTGGCGAACTCCACCGTGAAGCCGTCCAGGTCCTTGATCAGGCCGGACAGTTCCAGCGCCACTTTGATGCTGGGATCGCCCACCTTAATGGAGGTGCCGGCAGGCACCGAGGCCGCCAGCGGTTCAAGGGCGCCCTGGCTGATGCGGGCTCCTCCTGCGGTGGCGGTCCCGCCGCAGGCGGACAGCAGGCCGACGGCGGGAACAGCCAGGAGTGCGCCCAGCGCGCGGCGCCGGCTAAAGGCAGCACGGTGGCTCGTTTGGGGTGGGGGTGCTGGGAAGGTCATGGTGTTCCTTTCGAGGAGGATCCGGGTACGACGACGGCACCCGGGGTGTGTGCCCGGGCGGGCGTGAAGGGGTGGTTGGTCCGCCGAAACGGCGGGATCAGGGTGCTGCGGGATGATGCGTACTGGCGGGATTGTGGGGTGGTGCCTGCGGCGTGGCCGGTGCCGTGGAAACACCTAAACACGGCTCGCGGTGCGTTGGCCACCGGTATGAAACGGACGCTAAACCCTGCGCAACGGCGCTACTTATGGCGCCATCCTGGAGACAAAGCAGGCAACGCGGCGCCACGAACCGAAACCTGGGTTAAGGGGACTGCAACGCCGCTTCATGTACGGACTCCACTGGCTCATCGGCTGCGAGCCCGGCCGGCTCCCTGGACAGGGCAGCCTTCTTAGCTGCCGACCTTTGCCTGCGCCGTTTCCACGATGTTCTCGGTGACCGCCCAGGAGGCGAGGAGCTTGAGGGCTTCCGCCGACGTGCTGCCGGGCGTAGCGGGATAGACCGTGAGGGTGTGCCCCGGATCTTCTTCGAGCCCAAGCACCTGGTAGTTCAGCTCAAGGAGCCCCACCACTGGATGCTGGAAGAACTTGGTGCCCGCGTAGTGGCGGCGGACGTTGTGGGCCGCCCAGAGCGTGCGGAACACGTCGCTGCGCATGGAGAGTTCACCGATGAGTTCGGCGATGCCCTTGTCATGGGGGTTGCGGCCGGCCTCCCGGCGGAGGATGGCTACGTTGGTGTGGGCAGCCCGGTCCCAGTCCGTGTAGAAGTTGTGGGCGCGGGGGTCGAGGAAAATGAACCGCGAGTGGTTGGCCGGCCGTGACGGGTTGCGGTACATGTCCGAATACAGCGCATAACCCAGCGTATTGGCGGCAACGATGTCCAGGCGGTTGTTGCCAATGAAGGCCGGCGCTTCCGTGATGGCGTCCAGCAGGTATTGCAGTTCGGGCCGGACCTTCGACGGCGCGGAACCTCCGGCGCCTGCGGCACGCTTGCGGCCCGACGTGTTGGCCGCCCGGGCGAGGTCGTAGAGGTGGTCATGCTCGGCGCGGTCCAGTTCAAGGGCACCGGCGATGGCGTCCAGGACGCTGTCCGAAACACCGTGGAGGTTTCCCCGTTCCAGCCGCGTGTAGTAGTCCACGCTGACGCCTGCCAGCCGGGCCACTTCCTCGCGGCGCAGCCCCGGCACGCGCCGGCGGCCGCCGTAGGGTTCGATGCCTGCCTGCTCCGGGGTGATCCGTCCACGGCGTGAGGAGAGGAACTGCCGGACCTCGGCTCGGTTATCCATAGGGAACACGTTACGACGAATGGCGGGACCGTAAGGAGGTTCTGCCAGAACCAGTTACAGCAGGACCCTCGCTTTGAATGCCGGGGCCGGGTTTGATGGAGATGTCCCGTTCAGCCGTTTCATTCTTGGAAGGACCAGCATGCGCGCAACCATCATGCACGCGCCCGGAGACGTCCGCGTCGAGGATCGTGACAAGCCCACCATCCAGAAGCCGACGGACGCAGTTATCAAACTCGCGGCCGCCTGTGTGTGCGGGTCCGACCTCTGGCCCTACCGCGGCGCCGACAAAATCTCCAGGCCCGTTCCCATGGGCCACGAGTACGTGGGGATCGTCGAGGAAGTCGGAGCCGACGTGAAGAACGTTACGCCCGACCAGTTCGTCGTGGGGTCCTTCATTGCATCGGACAACACCTGCGAGATCTGCCGTTCCGGCTACCAGAGCGGGTGCGTCCACCGCCAGGGCGTCAGCGGTTCCCAGGCGGAGTACCTCCGCGTCCCGCTGGCGGATGGCACGTTGGTGGCCACGCCCGGCATGCCCGACGCCGACAAGGTTCCGTCGCTGCTGGCCGCCTCCGATGTCCTGGGCACGGGATGGTTTGCCGCGAACGCGGCCCAGGTGGGCCCCGGGAAAACAGTGGCAGTAGTGGGCGACGGCGCCGTCGGACTTTTGGGGGTCCTGGCAGCCAGGCAAATGGGCGCCGAGCGGATCATCGCCATGTCGCGCCACACGGACCGGCAGGCACTGGCGCGCGAGTTTGGTGCCACCGATATTGTGGTGGAGCGCGGTGACGCGGGCGTGAAGAAGATCAAGGAACTTACCGGCGGCCTCGGCGCGCATTCCGTCCTCGAAGCCGTGGGAACGCAGGAGTCGATGCTGCAGGCCATCCACGCCACACGGGCCGGCGGCCATGTGGGTTTCGTGGGTGTCTCCCATGACGTCTCGCTGCCCGGCCGCGACCTGTTCTCCTCGCACGTCCACCTGCACGGCGGCCCCGCCCCGGTGCGGCAATATCTGCCGGACCTGATCGACCTGATCCTCCGCGGCGACATTAACCCCGGCAAAGTGTTCGACCTTGAACTGCCGCTGGAACAAGCTGCGGAGGCGTACAAGGCCATGGACGAACGACGCGCCATCAAGGTGCTCCTCCGCCCGTGACCAGGTTCCGTCCAGGAACATCGCCAAGGGTAGGACTCCCAAGACCAGTTTCAGCAGGGCCACGCTGGCCCGTCCTTTTCCGGGGTTTGCTCCGAACAACCCCGGTAGCATCGTGAATATCCCCCACAGATCACAGGAGAACCATGACTACCGTCAAGGCTTATGCATCCCCGTCCGCTACGGAGGACCTGGTGGCAACCACCATCGAGCGCCGCGAAGTGGGTCCCCACGACGTCCTGATCGACATCAAGTTCGCCGGCATCTGCCACTCGGACATCCACACTGTCCGCGGTGACTGGGGCCCGCAGCAGTACCCGCTGGTTCCCGGCCACGAGATCGCCGGCATTGTCACCGAGGTAGGTTCCGCCGTCACCAAGCACGCAGTGGGCGACCGTGTTGGCGTTGGCTGCATGGTCAACTCCTGCAAGGAGTGCGTCAATTGCCAGAAGGGCGAGGAGCAGTACTGCCTCAAGGGCAACATCGGCACCTACGGCGCTGTTGACCGGGACGGCACCATCACCCAGGGCGGTTACTCCACCCACGTTGTGGTGACCGAAGACTTTGTTGTCACCATCCCCGAGGGCATCGACCTGGACGTCGCCGCACCGCTGCTGTGCGCAGGCATCACCACCTACTCACCGCTGCGGCACTGGGGCGCAGGGCCCGGCAAGAACGTTGCAGTGGTCGGCCTTGGCGGCCTGGGCCACATGGCCGTCAAGCAGGCCCACGCCATGGGCGCCGAAGTAACCGTGCTGTCCCAGTCGCTGAAGAAGCAGGAGGACGGCCTGAAGCTCGGCGCCGACCACTACTACGCCACCAGCGACGAGAACACCTTCGCCGATCTCGCCGGCTCGTTCGACCTGATCATCAACACGGTCAGCGCCTCGATCGACATCAGCGCCTATCTGGGCCTGCTGAAGCTCGATGGCGCCCTGGTCAACGTCGGCGCCCCCGCGGAACCGCTTCCCGTCAATGCCTTTGCGCTGATCGGCGGACGCCGTTCCTTTGCCGGATCCATGATCGGCGGCATCCGCGAGACCCAGGAAATGCTCAACTTCTGCGCCGAGCACGGCCTGGGCGCCGAGATCGAGGTCATCCCGGCTGAGAAGATCAACGACGCCTACGAGCGCGTGCTGGCATCGGATGTCAGGTACCGCTTCGTAATCGACACCGCCACCCTCTAAGGCGCGGGCGATCCCCTAAGGCTGAAGGCTCCGCAGTATGGATACTGCGGGGCCTTCCACCGTGTTCCGGTAGTTGATGCCCGCCCATAGGTTCAGCCAGTCAGGCTCTCCTGCTGCCGCCGCGGCGGCCCGCAAGGGCGTAGTGAGATGGTGGATTTCCGGGTAGCCGTAGGGCGCCTCGCCGTCATGGCGGCGCATGAACTCGTTGTGCAGGCCCCTGGCATTGCGGCCCGAGAAAGCCCGGGTGACGACTGTGGTGGGGAAACGGTCCGGCGCTGCCAACGCGGCCCGGTGCGCGGCCTTGGTGCCTGCTTCGTCCGCGCAGAGGAACGCAGTTCCCGCCTGGACTGCCACGGCACCGACGGCGAGCGCGGCACGGGTGTGATCCGCCGTGGCAATACCGCCCGCTGCCACCAGGGGCACCTCCAGGTCGGCGAGTTCGCCAAGGATCCCGTGGAGGGGCACCAGGGGAGGAGGCGCATCCGCTTTGAACGTGCCCCGGTGGCCGCCGGCTTCGGGGCCCTGGACGCAGAGGGCGTCGGCGCCGGCGGCGAGCGCCTGCAGCGCTTCGCCGCGTGCAGTGACGGTGGCGATCACGTAGATCCCTCGCTGGTGGAGGGCTTCCACCACGCTGGCTTCGGGGAAGTCGAAGGTGAACGACGCGACCGCGGGCGCTAGGTCCAGCAGTGCTTCGAGCTTTGGTTCCCAGCCGTCGTCGTCATGCCTCGGCTCGCCCAAGGCCACCCCGAAGCGTTCGGCATCCGGGGCCAGCGCGTCGGCGTATTGCTGCAGGGCGGAAGGGCTGGCGACCGATGCCTGGGGCACGAACAGGTTCACGCCGAAGGGCTTGTCCGTCTGTTCCCTCACAGCCGCGATCTCGGCCCGCATGGCCGCGGCGGTTTTGTAGCCCGCCGCTACGAAGCCCAGTCCGCCGCTTGCGCTCACCGCTGCTGCCAGTTGCGGGGTGGAAGGCCCGCCGGCCATCGGTGCCTGGATGACGGGGAGCTCCAGCGATTCGAACTTGAACCGTGCGTGCCTCTGCTGCGTTGCCATGAGCCCTTCCCGTCGTTTGGGTATCCCTGACGAATGCTACGCCGGTCTGCAGGGGTAGTTGGGACGGAAGCAGGTGCGGTCGTGCCGCACGTTTGACTGGACGAAAAAGGGGCGCGGACGACGCCGGGTAAGTCCCGCCGTCGTCCACGCCCCTTTGGTGGTGGGCCGCTTAGAGGGCCAGTGCCGGCTCGTTCCCGCGCACACTCAGCGTGAAGGTGTTGGGTCCGCTGCAGGTGACGGCGATGCGGCAGGTGGTGGTGTTGTGGCGCGCGGAGAGGTCGGAGACCGCGGAGTCGAGGGTCTCGTGGAGGGAAGCCCGGTCCCAGATCTTCAGCGTCACGGATTCGGCAGTGTTAAACGTCATTGTTCAGTACTTTCCTGTGTCAAGCCGGCGCAGCGTCCGGCAGTGGCCTGTCCGCGCTCGGAGGGTCGGTGGCCTGCGCTCACCGGTGGGCCTCGTTGCGTCACCAGGATGTCAAGGGCGGATGGTCCGGCCCTGCCTATCCATAGTGCCCGTGGCTGATCAACCGACTCAACCAAATCGCGCATTTATTGCGAGTGAATCTCATCACGTGTGATGCACAGCACAGCTACTCTTCGAAGTAGGCGGTGATCTTCTGCTCGCCCGAAATCGAGGTGATGACGGTTCTTGCAACCTCGCGGAGCTTGATGTTGCGGGTGTTCGACGCGCGGGTAAGGATGCTGAAGGCCGTCTCCCGGTCGCACCGGTTCTGGGCCATGACCGCCCCCACGGCCATGTCGATCACGGTGCGTGACTGCATGGCGGCGGCCAGGTCATCCCTGGCTTCGCTGAGCTGGGATATCCGCAGGATCAGCCTCAGCGAACTGGCGGCCTGGGCTGCGAACGCCTCAACGGTGGCGATGTCCTCGGCGGAAAACCCGTTGCTCCTGCCCGAGTAGAGATTCAATACCGCCTCCGCGTCGCCCGCAAGATCCAGCGGGACGGCGAGGATGGAGGAGACGCCGTGCCCGGCTGCGGCCCGGGCGTAGGGTCCCCAGCGGGTTTCGGCGGCAAGCTCCGGCACCAGGAGGGTGGTTCCCTGCCGGAGCGCCGTAAGGCAGGGGCCCTGGCCAAATCCGTTCTGCAGTTCGTCAAGGGCCTTTGCCGCAGCATCGCTTGCTGCTACGGCCTTGGGTCTTTTGTGCCTCATTACGGTGACGCCGCTGTGGATGGAGTTGCCCGGGGTGGACAGCCGCGAACTGGCCAGGATTGCCAGTTCGGTGAGGAAACCCTTGATGTCCGGGCTTTCCAGCACCAGCTGCTGCAGGGACTGTTCCACATCTTCCAGGGGCTGCCCATCGGGTTCCTGGAACGGCTGCCCTTCGCCGGCGGTCATTAGTCCTCGCCCTCGGACAATTCCCTCATGGCCGTCGCAATCAGGCCCACCTGGGCAGCTGGAAGATGGAGCGCTTCGTTGAGATAGGCGTCAAGGGACATCTCGTCGGCGTCGCCGCCAAGGCCGTAGTAGTAAGTCCACAGTTTTATCATCGGGACCTGGGTGTTGCGGAACCGCCGGGCCACGTCCTTCCGCTGCTGGTCGGCCTCCAGCAGTTTGTCGGGGCCGCCGGTCCAGTCGGCGTTCATCCGCGCGGTCCAACCGGCGGTGCGGACAATTCCCCGCTGTCCAGGGTGCTGGCATCCGTACGGAGCCGCGAAGCAGAGCTGGTGCCCAGCGCGAGGAGGAACCCAGGGATTCCGGGGCATTCCCGCAGCAGGTCCTGGTATTCGTCTGCGGCGGCCAGAGCGTTTTTCCCGGCCATCGGGCCTCGATCCATAGTTGCGCCAGTCATTGCCTGTCCTGGCTGGCGGCCGCCGCTCTTCGCACGGTGGGCCCGTTTATTCAACTTCCGGATAGTGACACCATCCCGAAATCTCCTACCTTTGACACTACGCCCTTGGTGATGGATCTGATATAGCGGCTCCTTCGGCCCGGAGCTTGGCCCCTAACGGGTCCGCCGTCGTCGTCCCCGGTTCTGCCTCCGCTGGACTGCCCGGGCCCTCCGCATCCTCGGCCTGTGGCTGGTTGGCAGCGGACGCATCCGGTGGGCGCGTGCCGAAATCCTCGGAATAGGGGGGCACGGGGACGCGGCAGGTCATCGATGAGTTCATTGGCGGCCAGCGCCAGCAAATCGCGCTGGATAGCCGGCCGCGGAAGCGGCACCTGCAGGCAGGCCTCCACTTCATATTCGCCAGCGTCGCCGGAAGGGGCTGAAGTACTTCAGCCGCAAAGCGGACAGGGAGATGTCGGCTGCCTTCATTGCCGCCTCCGCTGCCGCCTCCGCTGCCGCCTCCGCTGCCGCGCAGGGGCCGGTAACCGTAAGATGAACCCCATGCTGAATCCTGCCAACAGTGTGACAGTCGAGCACCTCCAAGAGGTCCTGGTGGGGGCCGAGAATGCCGTTGAGTTCCTTTCCGGACTCTCGGGACTGGCGGCAGCGGCTGTCTCCAAGGCAGCCGGTGACGACATTGAGTGCGCGGTGACCATGAAGCTCCGCCGGCGCCCCACCACTGCTGCGGGCAGCAGTGCCAGGGCGCTGGAACTGGACCTTATCGAGCAGGCGCTGGGGGACGGTCCCTGCATCAAGGCGCTGCGCGAGATGGCGCCCGTGCTGATTGACGACGTCGGGCAGGACGGCCGGTGGACCACGTACAACCAGGAGCTGGTGGGGCGGGGCGTGCACAGCACCCTGGGTGTTCCTTTGGAGATCAGCGGCGAGGCCAGTGCCGCACTGAACTTTTTCGCCACGAGGCCGGGAGTGTTCACGGCGGAGGTTTATGACAAAGCGGTGGGCTTCGCCGCCGCTGCCCACAACACCTTGCACCTTTCGGTCCGCATCAGCACGGCGCAGAACAGGGCTGATGACCTGGAAGCCGCCCTGGAAAGCAGGACCGCCATCAACCTGGCCTGCGGCGTCATCATGGCGCAAAACCGTTGTTCGCAGGAAGACGCGATGGAGATCCTCACCCGGGTCTCCAGCAACCGCAACAAGAAGCTGAGGGACGTGGCCAAGGAATTGATTGAACAGCTCTCTGGAGGCAGTGTCCAGACGCACTTCGACTCCTAGCCTGCGCCTGGACCACAAACTGTCCAGGCCCCGTCAGGCGCCGGCGCGGATCGAGACGACAGTGCCGCCCCCTGCGTTGCGGATATCCCAGGCGTTGCCGCTGCCGATAACCCTGTATCCATTGGCGCCTGCCGGTTCCAGCACCACTGCCGTGTTCTCATCAATGGCGACCGCCCAATCCACCTGGCCGGCCGCTACGGCCCCCACTGCGCGGCTTACCGTTCCCGCTTGCGCCGCGTGGACATCCACCGCGAACGGGACCAGCCCCAGGCCCTGCCGGATCTCCACTGCCTCCAGGCCTTCCGAGCATTCCTCCCCGCACACGTCCACCCCGTTGATACGGTGACCGCCGATCAGTGCACGGTTCGGCGCCACCATGGCCCCGGCGGAAAACCCCAGGTAGGGGCTGCCGGCGGCCACCAGGCGGAGAATGGCGGCGGCCGCGGGGAGCAGGCCTTCCCAATAGCCCGGCGTCAACCCGCCGCCCACCACCACGCCATCCACTCCATCGAATGCGGCAGGATCCGCCGGCTTGTCCCCGCGCAGCGGGATGGCCACGATCCCACAGTCAAGCCTGGCTTGGAGGGGCGCCGAGCAGGTCTCAATGAGTACCTCCGGGCTTCCTCCGCGATGGTGTACGGCCACGGCAATCCGGACAGCCCGGCCGGGTGCCGCATGCCGGCGGACTGCATCCGCAAACTGGTCAAAGACATCCGGAAAGCCCAGTGGATCAGGGCCCGCCCCGGCAAGGAAGATGCTCATGAGCTTCAAGATACCGGCCAGAACTTGCCTGGCGGGGACGAAGGAAAAAGCCATTGACCCGGGCTGCCTAAAGGGATAACGTACAACCAAATGGTTGTACATCAGCTTCGCGAGGCCGAACTGGACCGCCTCTTCCAGGCGTTCGCCGATTCCACCCGCCGCGACATTGTCCGCAAGGTGACCGTCGAGGAGTTTTCAGTTTCCGGTCTCGCTGCCCTCTACGCCATGAGTTTCGCCGGCGTACAGAAACATGTGGCGATATTGGAGCGCGCCTCCCTTGTCACCAAGGAAAAGCGCGGAAGGGAGCAGATCGTGCGGGGCAATCATGAAGGTCTGCTGAAAGCCCGGCGGCTGCTCGACGAATATGAACAAATCTGGCGGCAGCGCGCCGCCCGGATGGCAGACATTCTCACTGAAGGTTAGGAAGGCACGGCCATGACAGTCATCAGTACGGATAAAAACCCCGAGGCCCTGAGCCTCACCCTCGTTGCCGAGTTCGACGCCGGCATGCAACGCGTCTGGCAGCTCTTTGAGGACCCGCGGCAGCTGGAGCGTTGGTGGGGTCCGCCCACGTATCCGGCTACCTTCTACAAGCACGACTTCGTTCCGGGCGGCCGCGCCAGCTACTACATGACAAGCCCGGATGGGGAGAAGTTCCACGGCTGGTGGGAATTCACCAGCATCGAATCGCCGCGCCAGCTGGAATTCAACGACGGTTTCGCGGACAGCGACGGCAACCCCACCGGTGAACATGGCGTCAGCCATGCCACAGTGACGCTGGAACCGGTGGGGGAGCGCACCCGGATGACCATGCTGTCCGCCTTCGAGTCTGAAGAACAGCTGGAAGAGATGATCAAGATGGGCATGGAGGAGGGCCTCAAGGCAGCGGTCGGCCAGATCGACGGCCTCCTTGCCGAGCACGCCAACGCCTGACAGCGCAACAGCCACTTCCTTTGCCACGGCGCCAGGTGGGCGGACGACGGCGGGACGTTCCGTCGTCGTCCGCCAACCCTGGGCGTTGAACGCCCAGGCCCGCCGCTGAATACTGGAGGTTGGACCCGGCGAGGGAAGGCGGTGGCAGCAATGAGCGGCGGCGCAGGGGAATTCCGCAAGCGCCTGGAGCGTGCGGCCGAGGTGCGGTCATACCGTGGCGCCGGCATCAGCGCCGAGGAGGAAGCCGCGCTGGATGCCCTCGACGCGCAGGAGCGGGAGAAGCGCAGGAAAGTCAGCGATGCCGCCCGCGCGGAATACCTGGTCCGCGACGCCATGGCGCAGGGCAAGTTCGACAACCTGGAGTATGCGGGCAAACCAATTCCCGGCCTGGGCGAATCGTACGATCCCGACTGGTGGGTGAAGGGGCTGATCCAGCGGGAGAACATCAGCGGCCTGGGGCCGGCGGCCATCCTCCTCCGCGCTGAGGACGCCGAGCTCGACGCGAAACTGGACGCCCAATACACCGAGCAGCAGGTCCGCGATGTCGTGGCGGATTTCAACCGGAGGGTGGTTGATGCCCGCCGCCAGTTGCAGGGCGGCCCGCCGGTGATCACCAAGACCCGTGACGTGGATGGGGAAGTGGAGCGTTGGCGCAGCCGGCGTGCTGTGCAGGTGGACGAGGCACCGCCCGCGCCGGAGCCGGAACGCTCGTGGTGGAAGCGGCTGTGGAAGGGGACGGGTTAGGCGGCATCCAGATCCACCATGGATGCGCCAAGTGCCTACGGCCTGTAGTTGGGGTTAGGGCCGATCATCGAAGCGGGCGGTGGCGCGAACGGGGTTGCGGGATACAGCGGCGCCACCTTGAGCATGTAGTTGGCCCACTGCGGCCCGGCAATCATGTACCCGTCGAGGCGGGGATAGAAGGTCCCGTTGATGGTCACGTTCTGCCCGGCCCGCTTTTGGCCTTCCAGTGCATCGCCGAAGAAGGAAGCCGTGACAAGGCCGGTGGTGTAACCCACCACCCACGTGGAACCGTTGTTGTTGGAGGTTCCAGTCTTGGCGGCGGTTGGCACTGTGTCCTGCACTTTCGGGTTGATCCAGACACCGGACCCCTTCTTCAGGACGTCCTGGAGCACTGAATTGACGCCCCGGGCCACGTCGGGCTTGACGGCGTCGTGGCAGTCGGGGGCCTGGGCGGGCAGCTTCGCCCCTGCCGCATCGGTCACCTCGGCCAAGGCGATCGGCGCGCAGTAGCGGCCCTCCGTGGCGAAGGTGGCGAAGGCGTTTGCCAGGGTAAGCGGAGCCACGCCCGTGCCGCCCAGCAGGTTGCCCAGCTGATGCATGTTGACCGGGGTGCTGTCCAAACCACTATGCAGGCCCACGGAGTCCACCATCTTCTGGATGCCGCAAAAGTCGAGCTGGGCGGCCGAGGCGAAGGTAGCGGTGTTGATGGAGTTGTACAGGCCGTAGTTGACGGGCATCGGCCGGTAGAAGCCGTCCTCGGCGTTCTGCAGGTCATCGGCAGCGCCAAGGGCCGGGTTGGCCTGCGCCGTGCTGTACGCGCCCAGCACCTTCCCGCAGCTGTCCTTCCACGGGAACCCCAGGGGATAGACCCGGCGTGAGGCATCCACTTCCGCGGTCAGCGGCTTGCCCTCGTTCAACCACTCCGCGAAGGTAAAGGGCTTCATGGTGGAGCCCGGCTGGAACCCGCCGGCGCCATTCAGGTCATTGCCCTGCGCGTCCCTGGCGTCCACGTTGAAGTTCAGGTTGGTATCAAACTTGCCAGGCTGGGGGAGGAATACCGTGTTCTGGGCCATGGCCAGGATCTTGCCGCTGCCTGGCTGCAGGGTCAGGAGCGAGGCTGCCCACCGGTCCGGATTTGCACCCGCTGTACCGTCCACCTGGGCCTGGGCGGCCGCCTGGAGCCGGCTGTCCAGGGTGGTGACGATAGTGAGGCCGCCGCGGTACAGCCTGCGCTCGCGCTCCACTTCGGTGGCGCCATAGGCAGGATTGTTCAGGATCAGGTGGGAGATGTAGTCGCAGAAGTAGGGCGCCATTGCGGCATTGGCGCAGCCCTGCTGTTGCGGCGTGATCTTCAGCTCGATAGGGGTGGCCACTGCCGCGTCGTACTGGGCCTGCGTGATCCTTCGCAGGCGGAGCATCTCGGACAGGACCTGGTTCCGGCGCACGATCGACTTGTCCGGATTGGTGGCCGGGTTGTACAGGGTGGGGCTGTTCACCAGCCCGGCCAGCAACGCGGCCTGGGGCAGGGTGAGGTCCTTCGCGGTGGTGCTGAAGAAGTAGCGCGCCGCGGCTTCTATCCCGTAGGCGTTGCTGCTGAAAAACACGATGTTGAGATAGCCCTCAAGGATCTGGTCCTTGGTGTACTTCTTCTCCAGCGCGATGGCGAGCTTCATTTCCCGCAGCTTGTCACCGAAGTCCTTCTGCCCGTTCAGCACCACCGCGTCCGGCCGGTCCTGCAAGAGCTGCGCCTCGTTCAGGACGTTGGTGACGTACTGCTGCGTAATGGTGGACGCACCCTGCTCGCCGCCCTTGGTCAGGTTGGACACCAGTGCGCGCAGGATGCCCTGCGGATCCACGCCGGCGTGGGTGTAAAACCTGCTGTCCTCGATGGCAATGATGCCGTCCCTAATGAAGGGGGACATCTGGTCCAGTGGAACCCTGACGCGGTTTTCCGCGTAGAAAGTGGCAATAGCCTGCCCATCGGAGGTGAGGACTCTGGTGGCCTGCGACGGCGGCTGGACGGTCAGCTCCGTGGGCAGGCTTTCGAAGAAACCAATGGAGGAACTGACGCCCATCCCAGCGGCTGCCACGGCAGGAACCACCAGGCTGGCCGCCAGCACTCCGCACATGACGCTCGCAGCAAGGAAACCCAGGAGCCTTCCCAGGGCTGCCCCAAAGCCGCGCCTGCGCTTCCGCTTCTTCACCATTCCTCGGCCCTCGTCCTCGAAGGTGGGATCAGAATACGCCCCTGCAAAGAGGTGAAACAGGGGCGGAAGGTCAGGATTTGGTCACGCTGAACCCTTGACTCAGCGATAGTTACCGACATATCGTTAACTATCGCTGAAGACGCAGCGAGCAAATGAAAAATGAAAGGGCGATGCCACCATGAAAGGCATATTTGATGACAAGAATCCCGGCCCGGAATTCGGCAAGGGACGCTTCGAGCGGGGGAGGGGCCACAGGGGGCCGCACGGGCACCGGGGTCCCGGCTTCGGTCCCGGCTTCGGGCCTGGTTTTGGCCCCGGATTCGGAGCTGGGTTTGGGCCGGGCTTTGGCCCGGGTTTCGGACGGGGCGGCCGGCGTGCCAGCCGGGGTGACGTCCGCTCAGCCATCCTCTCGCTGCTGGCGGAGGCCCCGTCCAATGGTTACGGGCTGATCAAGACCATCGCCGCAAAGACCGGCGGAATGTGGCGGCCCAGCCCGGGATCCATCTATCCCACGCTCCAGCAGTTGGTGGACGAGGGGCTGATCGAGGCCGTGGGCGAGGGCCGGGGAACAGAGTTTGCGCTGACGGACGCCGGGAAGGCCTATGTCGCCGAACACGCTGAGGAGATGGAGAACGCCTGGAACGCTGAACCGGACAGTGCCGACAGGGACTTCCACCAGAGCATTGCCAAGCTCATGGGCGCCATCCATCAGTTCCGCACCGGGGTGAGCGAGGAGCAGCGGGCCGCCGCGATGGAAAAGATGGACGAACTGCGCCGCGCGCTCTACAAGATCCTTGCGGACTAGGGCAGGACTTACGCGAAGGAGTCTTCCTTGGCGTGCCGTTCAGCGGGAGGCGGGGCCGTTGGAATGTGGGCCGCGGCGTGGCGCAGGGGATTGAAGCCCGCTCCGATCTCGCCGAAGGCGTAGGCCGTCTCGGCGTGCTCAGCCAGGTCCACGCCGGCGGTCTCAGCCTCGTGGCTGACACGGAAGCCAACAGTCTTGTGGATCACCCGGCCGATGACCGCGGTTCCTGCGCCGGACAGCAGGAGCGTGATGACTACCGCGGCCACCTGGGCGATGAGTTGCTGGACACCGCCGCCGTAGAAGAGACCGCCGCCCTGGCCGTTCACCGGGAGGGCGATGAACCCCAGCGAAAGGGTGCCGATAAGGCCTGCGCCCAGGTGGACGCCCACCACGTCCAGGGAGTCATCAAGGCCAAACCGGTACTTGAGGTCCACGAACACGCAGCAGGCGGCTCCCGCCACCAGGCCCAGGCCGATGGCGGCCACCGGGCTGATGTTGGCGCAGGACGGGGTGATGGCCACCAGCCCGGCGACCACGCCGGAGGCTGCACCCAGGGAGGTCGGGTGTCCGTGGCGGATCTTTTCGGTGACCAGCCAGCTCAGCATGGCCGCGGCAGGAGCCACCAGGGTGTTGATCCAGATGAGGCCGGCCTGTTCCACGCTGGTGGCAGCTCCGCCGTTGAAGCCGAACCAGCCAAACCACAGGATTGCGGCGCCGAGCATGATGAAAGGCAGGTTATGGGGGCGGTGGTTGGGGTCCTTCGCGAATCCGTGGCGCTGGCCAACAATAACGGCGAGCACCAGGGCTGCAGTTCCCGAACTGATTTCCACCACGGCGCCGCCGGCGAAATCAATGACCTGGCCGAAGATTTCCGTGACGGCCCCGCCAGCGCTCATCAGTCCGCCACCCCAGATCATGTAGGCGAGGGGGCAGTAGATAAGGGTGATCCATACGGGCACGAACAGGACCCAGGCGCTGAACTTGGCACGGTCGGCGATGGCGCCACTGATCAGGGCGACGGTGACAATGGCGAAGGTAGCGCTGTAGCCGGCTTTGAGGAGGTCCGGTGAACCCATCAGGTCCTGGAGGCCAAAGCTGGTAAAGGGGTTGCCGAACAGTCCCAGGATGCCGTTCCCGGTGGTCATGGAGTAGCCCCAGAGGACCCAGACCACGCCGACAATCCCCGCCGAGATGAAGCTCATCATGATCATGTTCAGGGCAGCCTTGGCGCGGGTCATGCCGCCGTAGAAGAGGCCAAGCCCGGGGGTCATCAGGAGGACCATTGCGGCCGAAATCATCAGCCAGACGTGTTGGGCAGTGATTTCCACCGGTGGGTCCCTTCGCGATGTGAACGTGGTGCGGGACCCGTGTGGCCCCGCGGCATTTCCCCCGGGATCCATTTTTCGCGGCGTGTGTTTCAATCAATGCCGCCTAAAGTTGCGGCCACGTTACACAAATTGCCCGTGCGTGAAGTTCACGTATCAGCTATGTTTCGGGCGTGTAAACGGCCTCTCCTCCGGCGGCTGCTGCGACATCCCGTAACCCGGCCCGTTCCCTGCAACCGCAGGCTGGAGGGGCCTGCGGCAGGTGAGCTCCGCCGTCGTCCGCCCCTGTGCCGGCTGTTTCGAAGCCGTGAACGGCACCTCACCCCGTCAGAAGGTGCGGGCGTTGGCGAGGACCGGCAGTGTGGCCCGGACGTCCTCCACGGTTGACGGGTCGATGTCGACGACGGCGAGTTCAGGTTTCCCGCCCAGGGCAACCACAGGCTTCCCCAGGGGTGTGATCACCGCGCTGTGCCCGATGCCCGTGGGTGCTGTGCCCGCCGGGCCGGCACCCACCGTTTGGGGATCGCCCTGTCCGCACGCAACCACAAATGTGGTGCTGTCCAGAGCCCGGGCGCGCACCAGCAGGTCCCACTGCTCCGCCTTGCCTTCACCGGCGCCCCACGAGGCGCACACGATATTCACCTGGGCGCCTGCATTGGCGTTTGCCGTGAACAGCCCTGGAAAGCGGACGTCGTAGCAGGTGGCCAGGCCAAACACGGTCCCATCGAGCTCGAACGTCACCGGGGCTTCCCCGGCGTCCACCGTCCTGGACTCCGTGAAGCCGAAAGCGTCAAAAAGGTGGACCTTGTCGTACGCCGCCTCCAGCCCGGGCCCGGTGACCAGGAGGGTGTTACGGACCCGGCCGTCTTTCCCCGGCGTGAACATGCCGGCCACGATCGCCAGGTCCAGCTCGGCGGCCATCCTGCGGACCTCGGCGGCCCACGGTCCGTCCACGGGCTCGGCAATGTCTTTCAGGGAATGGCCAAAGGCGCGCATGGTCGCCTCGGGAAAGACCACCAGTTGGGCGCCGGCGTTCTTGGCTTGGGCGGCATACTCCCAAACGAGTTCCAGGTTGGCCGTGGGGTCGGCGCCGCTGATGATCTGCGCTACTGCAATCCGCATTACTGCCTGTAACCCTCCACTTCGCTGATCGGGCGGGCCTCGGCGTCGTTCGGGTTCTCGCCCGAATCCTTCTTGGCCCGCCGTTGGCGCAGCAGGTCCCAGCACTGGTCCAGGCTTTCTTCCACATACTTGAGCCGTGCCTGGTCCGGTGCCTGCCCGTCACCCGAGCCTTCGCGCAGCGAGTGCTCCTCCTCCACCAGGGCCTGGATGTGCGACAAAATATCCTGATCATTCATGGCTTCCCCTAACTCCGGTCCGGTCCCCTTCAGCGTACGTACCCGGTGCTGAAGGAGCCAGCCCCTGAGCTGTACCATCAACTTCATGCCCACTGCGCTCGATATGGCAGGTCCCATCCTGGAAGTGCTCACCTGGTTGTGCCTGCCCGCAGGGTTGGGGCTGCTCTTCTACACCGGATTCCTCCGCCGCTTCGTGCACCCCTGGGATGTTGCCGAGGGCGTGGTGTACTCGGATTCCACCGGTGTGGGCTTCCGCTGGCTCGACCGGAAGCACCAGGTGCACCACGCCCCAATGTCCCCTTACGACATCAGGGACATGGCCGCGGGGGACACCCTGCCCATCTATTACCACCCCAAGCGCCCCACGCAGTGGCAGACCACCAGGCCGGAAGAGGCCGGCAGGACGGCCTCGGTCCTGGGCCGCTGCCTGACGGCAATCGGCGCCGTGGCGCTGCTGGCCGGCTTCGTCCTGCCGATGTTCTAGCTGACCAGGACCACCACTATTCCCAGGCACCCCAGGGCGACGCCCGCAAAGGCAGTCCAAAGGACGGCGGGCAGGTCGGCCTCGATGCTTTCGCCTGCCAGGCCGTGGGACCTGGCCCGGTAACGGCGGCGCTGGGTGAGGTAGATGGCAAGGGCAGCGCCGCCCGAAATCACCGGCAGTACCAGGATGGGCGCGCCGTAGGTGGGGAGCCAGCGCAGGAAGAAAGCGCTCGCCGTAGCCAGCGCCAGCATCGTCCGCCCCCATGCGAGGGCGGTCCGCTCGGGCTGGAGGCCGGGATCGCCGTGGGGGCTGGGTGCGTGTGCAGCCACAGGTCAGCGCCAGAGGATGAAAACCAGTACGACGGCGGCGGCCAGCGCGCCTGCGCCCGCCAACAGGGGCACAAAAAGCGGCAGCGGCAGCGGCGCCTTATTGCGCATGCTCCGTTCCACCCGAAGCCACCGAAGGGCGGCGCCACCGCTGAGCATCATGCCCAGCAGCAGCAACAGGATGGCCAGGCCTTTCCGGACAGGTTCGATGAAGAGGCCGGAGGTGAATGCCTCGATGGCGATGCCCCCTGCCAGCAGCGCCAGCGACGTCCGGATCCAGGCAAGGAAGGTGCGTTCGTTCGCCAGCGTGAAGCGCGGGTCTGGTTCCTCGCCGCCGGGGAGCAGCCGTTCGGCCATCCTTCCGCGCGATGGCGGGACGGTGGGCCTGGGGGGCTGCTCGCTGTTGATCACCGGGCCAGTTTAGCCGCGGCGGGTGCGGGGCTGCCGGTCAGGAAATATGGCGGAGCACGGCTTTGCCGGCAAGGTTATCCCCAATGGGCAGGGCGGCTGTTGCGGCGGGCGAAGGGGCGTTCAGGACGTGGATCATCCGCTCTGTCTCCGCCAGCAGGAAGTCGTGGAGGAGCGTTCCATCCCGGCGTACAGCCTGTGCACGGATGCCTGCCTCGTACGGCAGCAGGTCCGCTTTGGCCAGGCCCGGAGCGTATTTGCGGCATTCCTGCAGGTAGCTTCCCTTGAACAGCGAGTTGCGGACCTCGCGCACCGCGGTGGCTGCATTGGACCGGGCCACACGCCACAGCCCCGGAAAGCGCACGTAGCGGCCCACATCCCTGAGGTCCACCGAGAATTTGGGATAGCCCTCCCGGGCCAGGCCCAGCACCGCGTTGGGTCCCACCGTGATGCTGCCGTGGATGGTGGGGGTGAGATGTACCCCCAGGAAAGGCAGGTCCGGGTCCGGTACCGGGTAGATGAGGTGCGTAACGTAATCCGACTTGGCGTCCGGCAACTCAAAATACTCTCCGCGGAAGGGAATGATCTGCACGTCGATGTTCATTCCGGCCATTTCCGCCAGGCGGTCCGACTGCAGGCCCGCACAGGCCACCAGGCGGCGGCAGGAATAGAGGGCCCGGGCTGTGCCAACGTCCACCCGGTCTGAATACTCCACGATGGAGTCCACCCTGGCTCCGGTGATGACCCGGCCGCCGGCAGCGGAGATGAGGTCAGCCAGTTTCCGCGCCAAGTCCCGGTAGTCCACGATTCCGGTGCTGGGAATGAACAGGGCGCCCAGGCCCGAAACGTTGGGCTCGCGCCGGTTGAGTTCGTCTTGGCCAATGCGCTCGCAGGGCAGCCCATGGACGGCCGCGCGTTCTTCCAGGCGGTCCAGCCTGTCTAATTCCACCGCGGACGTTGCCACCAGCAGTTTGCCCGGCTCGGCGTACCTGATGCCGTGTTCCCGGCAGAACTCCTTGGTCTGCTGCGACCCCGCCTTGCTGAACCGTGCCTTGAGGCTGTCCGGGGCGTAGTAGATCCCGGAGTGGATGACGCCGCTGTTGTGTCCGGTCTGGTGTGATGCCAGGGACTCCGCGGCCTCCAGCAGGACCAGCGAAGCTCCCGGTTGCTTCTGCAGCAGCTGGTAGGCGGTTGCCAGGCCTATGATTCCGCCGCCGATAACGCAGTAGTCCACCCGGTCCACAGGGCCCGCCTTTCGTCGTGGGTAGATCTTAGCCACCGCCGCTGCCCACGCGCTCCTGCTATCCGCCGCTGCGGGGAGCAAACATGATCACGGCAACCCCCAGGAGGCACACCAGGGACCCGGTGATGTCCCACCGGTCCGGGCGGAAGCCGTCAAAGGCCATGCCCCAGGCCAGGGAACCGGCCACGAACACGCCGCCGTAGGCCGCAAGGATCCGGCCGAAATGGGCATCTGGCTGGAGCGTGGCCACGAAACCGTAAGCTCCCAGCGCGATCACGCCAAGCCCGGCCCACCACCAGTCCCTGCCTTCGCGCACGGCCTGCCACACCAGCCAGGCCCCACCTATTTCCGCGGCGGCGGCCAGCACGAACAGCACGATGGTCTTGAAAACATTGACAGACTCGCCAGGGATACCCACGAAGCCATCATGCCAGCCGGTAATGCGGCCCGGCGGGGGCCCTGGGAGGGAGCCGAATGGACGGCGGGAACCTTCCTTGATACCTAACCGTTACTCTTAGAGGGCGACGTGGGGGCTTCGCGCCGATAACTAGCGTGTGACTGCGGAACGGTCATATGACGGAGAGAGAGAAATATGGCTCACACCGCTCTAGGCTTAACCGTATGATCCGGCTACGTCAGCTGGCCCAGGCGGCCTCAGTGCTTACCACCCCCTTGGCGCCGGAAGACATTCTGGCCCTGTTCAACCCTGTCTACTCGGCTCGCCAGCTTCGGGGCGTGGTCACCCGCGTGGTGCAGGAAACCGCGCAGTCGGCAACCATCTTTTTCCGCCCCGGCCGCGGGTGGAAGGCGCACCTGGCGGGGCAGTGGGCCCGCATCGGCGTCGAGCTCGACGGCGTGCGGCACTGGCGTTCCTACTCCCTTAGCGCTCCCGCAGGCAAGGATCCTGCCATCACCGTCACCGACGTCGGCGCAGTGTCCGGCACGCTGGTGCGCACCACCAAGCCCGGCGATGTCCTGTTCCTGGCTCCGCCGCAGGGCGACTTCGTCCTTCCGGAGCACCCCCGCCCCCTTCTCATGGTCACCGCCGGCAGTGGCATCACTCCGGTGATGTCCATGATCCGCACCCTTGTGCCGCGGCGTCCGGATGCCGACGTCGTGCTGGTCCACTCCGCACGCACCCCGGGTGACAGCCTGTTCCGTGAAGAGCTGGCCGAGCTCGCGGACCAGTTCCCCAACTTCCGCCTGGCGCACTGGTACACCGGTGAACAGGGCCGCATGGACTTCTCCAGCACCAAAGAGTTGGACGAGATCTGCCCCGACTGGAAGGAACGGGCGGCCTACGCCTGCGGCCCGGACAGCTTCCTGGACGACGCCGAGGCCCTCTGGAAGCGCGCCGCCCTGACCACCAGGGCACCCGGAACCGACGTCGCCGTTGCCGGAGACGCCGGCAACCTCATGATCGAACGGTTCAACACCACCTTCAACGCCGGCGTAGGGCACGACGGCGGCCTGGTCACCTTCGAAGCATCCGACCGGGAGGTGGAAGCCGACGGCGACACCCCCATCCTGGACATCGGCGAGGACGCCGGGGTGCTGATGCCCAGCGGCTGCCGGATGGGCATCTGCCACAGCTGCCTCACACCGCTCCTGGCGGGGCAGGTCCGCGACCTGCGGACCGGGGAAATCCACGGGGAACCAGGCCAACTCATCCAAACGTGTGTCTCGGCAGCCGCCGGACCCGTCAACCTCGAAATCTGAGGAGCACCACGGAATGTCTGTAATCACACCAAGCAAGGTCACCCCCGCGGGAAGCTCGAGAACCCGGCCCGGGAAGCTTGCCGAATCCGGCAGCCCCGCCGTCCGGCCCCCCGCAGCCGCACACCTCAGCGATGAGCAGGTAGCGGAGCTGGGCCGTGAGCTTGACGCCATCCGGGACGAGATCCTGGGCAAGCGCGGCGCGGAGGACGCCGCCTACATCCGCCGGATGATCAAGATCCAGCGTGGACTGGAGATTTCCGGCCGCGCCGCCCTCCTGGTCAGCAAGAACAAAGCCGCCTGGGTCGCGGGGACCACCCTGCTCAGCCTGGCCAAGATCCTGGAAAACATGGAGCTGGGCCACAACATCCTGCACGGCCAGTGGGACTGGATGCGGGACCCGGACATCCACTCCACCACCTGGGAATGGGACTTCGTCACCCCCTCGCGGTCCTGGCAGCACACCCACAACGACCTGCACCACCGGTGGACCAACGTGGTGGGCAAGGACAACGACGTCGGATACAACCTCCTGCGCATGGACGAGAACCAGCCGTGGAAGCCCATCAACCTGGCCAACCCGTTGTTCAACGCCATCCTGGCGCCGGTTTTCGAGTGGGGCATCGCCATCTACGACCTCGAGCTGACCGAGTACAAGGAAGGCACCAAGTCCAAGGAAGCCCTGCTCAAGGACCTCAAGGCGCTGGGCAAGAAGGTCGTAACCCAGTTCACCAAGGACTACGCGGCCACTCCTGCCGTCGCCATGCTGACCGGATCCGCCAAGCAGGCGCTGTTCGGCACGATCACTGCCAACGCCATCCGCAATGTCTGGGCCCACGCGGTCATCTTCTGCGGCCACTTCCCGGAAGGAACCGACACCTTCACCGAAGAGATGGTGGACGGCGAAACCCGCGGTGACTGGTATGTCCGGCAGATGATTGGCTCAGCCAACATCTCAGGCTCGAAATTCATGCACCTTATGACGGGCAACCTCTCGCACCAGATTGAGCACCACCTCTTCCCGGACCTGCCCTCCAACCGGTACGCGGAGGTGGCGCCGAGGGTCCGTGAGATCTGCCAGCGCTACGGCCTGAAGTACACCACCGGTCCGCTGCTGAAGCAGGTGGGCTCGTCCTGGGCCAAGGTCTTCAAACTGGCGCTGCCTGGAAAGCCTGCCCGGGCCTAGATTCCCATTGACGCAGAAGTGGCCCGCCGTCTGGCAGGGCCACTTCTGCGTTTTGTGCCTGCTACCGCCGGGTGGCGGGAGCCAGGAGCATATGGTCAAGCTTGGGCAGTGCGTGCCGGAGCCGGTGGCCGGCGCGGTCAAGGATCTCTTCGGCCTGCGACAACTCCGTGTCAGCGAGTTCGATCCGTGCCGAACCCTGGAGGCGGTGGCCGGACCACCGCAGCTGCAGGTTTCCTACCGCGAGGACGCCCGGCGTCTCCTCCAGTGCCAGCTGTGCGCGCGAAACCAGGTCTGGTTCGATGCCATCCATGAGCCGCCGGCCGATGCTCCGGACGGTGCCCCAGAGCAGCACCATGATGGCTGCTGAAATGACCAAGCCAACGATGGGGTCCGCCAGCGGAAAGCCGAGCATGACGCCGACGGCGCCGATCACCACAGCCAACGAGGTGAAACCGTCGGTCCGGGCGTGCACGCCGTCGGCCACCAGCGCTGCGGAACCGATCCTGCGGCCGACCCGGATGCGGTAAATGGCTACGGCCTCGTTTCCTGCAAAGCCGATAAGGCCCGCGGCCATGACCCAGCCCAGGTTCTGGAGCGGCTGGGGATGGATCAGCCGGTCCACCGACTGCCAACCGGCCACGACGGCGGAGAGCGCCACCACAGCCACGATGAACAGGCCGGCCAGGTCCTCTGCCCGGCCGTAGCCGTAGGTGTACCGGCGGTTGGCGGCCCTGCGCCCGAGGATGAAGGCAACCCACAGGGGCACCGCGGTCAGGGCATCGGAGAAGTTGTGGATGGTGTCCGCCAGCAGGGCCACCGAGCTGCTGAACAGGACCACCAGGAACTGCAGCACGGTGGTGGCCAGCAGCACGAACATGCTGATCTTCAGCGCACGGATGCCCTCGGTGCTGGCTTCCATCGCGTCGTCAATGGAGTCTGCGGCGTCGTGCGTGTGCGGCACGAACAGTTCGAACAGCCAGCCCTTGAACCCGGAATGGTGATCGTGATCGTGGTCGTGGTCGTGGTCGTGGTCGTGGTCGTGGTCGTGCCCGTGGGTGTGTGTTGACTCCTGGTGCGGCCGGCTCATGTGGCACTCCGTTGCGCGGTGTGGTTGGCGATCCGGTGGTGGGCCGGTTCCCCGCCGAGGGCATGCTCGGCCTGGAAAATCGCGTCGGCCACCAGCTGCCGGGCATGTTCGTTCTCCAGCCGGTACATCACCCGGGTTCCGTCCTGGCGGGTAGACACCATTCGTGCCAGCCTCATTTTTGCCAGGTGCTGGGATACGGCGGCGGGAGATTTGCCCACAACGTCCGCAAGGGCGCCCACCGCCATCTCCCCCTCGCGGAGCGCAAGGACTATGCGCACCCTGGTGGCATCGGCCAGCATGGCGAACACCTCCACGGCCAGCTCCACGTACTGGCTGTCGGTGCCCAAGGCGCAAGCATTCTTATCTGCATTCATGCGCATATAGTGTCATACCTTCGGCCGTGGTGCACACGGATCCACGGCTCCCCCTGGGCGACCGGCAGTAGGAAGGGCGCGCGTCCGACGGCGGCAACGCGCCGCCGTCGGGCGCCGTTCCGCCGCCGAGGCGTTCTGCCGCGCGGCCGGCGGGCTCAGCAGTGCGATTTGCCGGGTAGGTGCGGCTCCCCTGAGGCGGCCGCCGCCGGGCACAGCTGCCCGGCGAGCTCCTTCAGTTCCCTCGGATGGAAGGGTTTGGTGAGGTAGCCGGCGGCCCCGGACGCCATGCCGGCAAGGACGTCGTCCTCCTCGGAGCGGGCGGTGAGGAACAGCAGGGGCGCGGTGGTGAGGTTTCCGATGGCTTGCGCCACGACGTGCCCGTCCATATCCGGAAGGCCAAGGTCCAGGGTGACCAGGGCGATGGCGGGATCGGCCGCTGCGGCGATGCCCTCCGCGCCTGTGGCCACGGCGGTGACCTTGAAGCCCGCATGGGCAAGGACAACGGAGATCAGGCCCCGGATATCGTCGTCATCTTCTACGACAAGGCAAACACGCTGCTGTTCCAAATTGAGCCCCCCGGCGAAAAGTTGGCACCATTCTACTGGGCGGGCGGGGATGCAGCAGGCCGCGGGGCCTAGCCGTCGTAATGGGTGCGCGCAGGCCCTTGGCCCAGGGCGTTCACCACGGCCGCGGCCACATCGTGGAGCTTGGTGTTGCGGGTGCTCGACGCGGTCTTCAGGATGGCGAAAGCGTCCTCCTGGCTGCACCGGTTCTGGGCCATGATGATGCCCACCGCCATGTCGATTACCGTGCGGGACTCAAGGGTGGCGCGGAGGTTCGCCGCCGTCTCGCTGTAATGCGCAAAGCGCACTGCAAGGCGGAGCGCCAGGGATGTTTGGCTGACAAAATCCTCGGCGAACTTCAGTACCCGGCCCCCGAAGCGATGGGCTCGGCGGGAGTACAGCAGCAGTGCTGCCTTGGTTTCACCTTCGAGCCGGAAGGGAAGGGCGGCAACCGACCGGACCCCCTTCGCCAGGACGGCAGGGGAGTAGTCTGGCCAGCGCCCGTCGTCGTCGAGGTCCGGCGCGTGGACAGTCTCCTGCGCTGTGAATGCGGTCAGGCTCGGAGTCTCGGCGAACCTGTGCTCGAGCCGTCCAATGGACTTTGCCTCGGGGCTGCTGCTGGCTATCGTCGCTGTCTTCCGCTGCCGGAGCAGGGTAATGGCGCACAGCATCTCGTCGCCGGGCTCGGAAAGGTTACGTGCGGACACCTGTGCCAGTTCGTTGAGGAAGTCCTCAACGTCGGAGCTGTTGAGGACCAGTTCATGCAGGTGTTCGGTGATGGATGTATCGGTTTTTGCTGTTGACTCGCCGGCCACGGTTTCTTGGTGCCATTCGTTCAGGTCAAAACGAGCCTGCAACACATAGGCGGCCCCACAGTTGGGCGGGGAGCCGGTGATGGTCGCTGGATCGACGAACTTTCCAACGGCCTGCTGCTAAACCGATAACCAGAGTATATACATTCCCCGGTGGGGCGAATCCCATTCCCGCGCCAGCCGTAACACCGGTTGCTGGCGCCGGACAGGGGCCAACCGGCACAATGAAGCGGGATCCGGTGCTGCCTCCGACTGGACCATAGACCGTGCTCCCGCTGCGGAAGGACAGGAACATGAGCAGGCTCCTTATCATCGGCCCACCGGGCTCCGGCAAGGGAACGCAGGCCGGGCACCTGGCGCGGCATTTCAAGGTCCCGGCCGTGTCCACCGGGGACATCTTCAGGAGCAACGTCAGGCGGAAGACGGACTTGGGGAACCAGGCCGCCCGGTACCTCGATGACGGCCATTTCGTCCCGGACCACCTCACCAACGCGCTGGTGAAGGACCGGCTCCTGGAAAGCGATGCGATGAAGGGATTCCTGCTGGACGGCTATCCACGCACCGCCCCGCAGGCATTGGAACTGGATAGCATGCTCGCGGACCACGGCCACGTGCTGGACGCTGTCATCGAACTGACGGCGCCGGACGCTGAACTGGAGGAGCGGATGCAGCGGCGTGCCCTGGAGCAGGGCCGCACCGATGACACGATCGACGTTTTTCGGCGCAGGCTGGATCTCTACCGCCGGCAGACCCATGAAGTAGTGTCGGTGTACGCGGGGCGGGGCATCCTGGTGTCCGTCAACGGCATCGGCGATCCGGGCGGGATTACCGCAGCGGCAATTGCCGCCGTCGAACAGTTCCTTGCAGCCCCGCGCCCTCCGTCCTGACCGAAACACCGCACGGTGAACGCACTCCAACAGAAGGAAACACTGATGAGAATTGCCGTTACAGGCGGAACCGGAAAACTGGGACGGCACGTGGTGCGCCGGCTCACCGACGACGGCCACCAGGTCCTCACCCTGGACCGGGCAGGTGAACGCAGCCCCGAACTCCTGGTGGTGGACCTGCGCAACTACGGGCATGTTGTGGACGCCCTGCTGGGGGTGGACGACCGGCATGAAGGGTTCGACGCCGTAGTGCACCTGGGTGCCATTCCGGCCCCGGGCATCCTTCCGGACGCAGCAACCTTCGAGAACAATATGCTGTCCACCTACAACGTCTTCCAGGCCGCGCGGCGCGCCGGGATCAAGAAGGTGGTGTACGCCTCCAGCGAGACCGTGCTGGGGCTTCCGTTCGACATCGACCCGCCCTACATTCCCGTGGACGAGGAATACCCGCCGCGGCCGGAAAGCACGTACTCCCTGGTGAAGACCCTGGAGGAGCGGATGGCCGTGGAAATGACGCGGTGGGACCCGGAGCTGAGCATCACGGGCCTGCGGTTCTCCAACGTCATGGATGAAGCCGACTACGAAAAGTTCCCCTCCTTCGACGCCGACCCGACGCTGCGGAAGTGGAACCTGTGGGGCTACATCGACGGCCGGGACGGCGCCCAGGCAGTAGCCCGGGCGCTGGAGAACGCCAAGCCGGGGTTCGAGGCCTTCATCATCGCCAATGCCGACACCGTGATGAGCCGTTCCAGCGCCGGCCTCGCCGCCGAGGTGTTTCCCGGCGTCAAGGTCACCAAGGAACTGGGCGAGCACGAAACGATGCTTTCCATCGACAAGGCGCGCCGGCTGCTGGGCTACGAGCCCGAGCACAGCTGGCGGAACCACGCAGCAGGCGGCCCGGGCGCCGGGGAGGACCAGGCCTAGGACCAGGCACGCAGCAAACGGTCCGAAGGCCAGCCAGGGGTTGGCACGGGATCGTCCAAGGAGCCGGAAGCCGTGAGCTTCCGGCTCCTGTCCGGTTCACTGCCGGCTCCTACTGGCCGCCGCCGTGGCCGCCGGCCGTCCTTCCGGCCCGGTGATGGAGCGAACGGCCTTACATGGGGATAATCTTCAGGCTAGGCATTCACACAGCACGCCCATCCGGCGTGCACTCACCAGGGCGCAGGGACGGGCAGCACATTGGCACAGAAATCAGCAGGTTCCGCAGCCGCGGGGGCTAAGTCCGGCAGGTGGCACGCCTTCCATGAAAAGTTCGTGGTGGAGGAACGCTACGTCGATGCCGCCGACCGGCGCCGACTTTACCGGGCATCGGTCATCCTGGCCGTCGTGGGGCTGGCGCTCTTCATTGCCACACTGGTCAGCGTGCTGCAGGCGGACGGCCTCACCGTCGCGGACCACCCGGTGCATGACTGGCTGCTCACAACCCGCTCAGCCGCACTTACCGCCTTCATGATCTTCCTGGCCATATTCTTCGGCCCCATCGCGCTGCCCATCATCGTGCTGGTGGTGATCCTCATCTGGGGATTCGCAGCCAAGCATGCCTGGCGCCCCATCCTGCTGGCGTCCGCGATGCTGGCAGGGGTGATCGTCTCCCAGATCATCCTGCACATCGTCCAGCGCTCGCGGCCGCCGGTGGACCAAATGCTGTTCGGCGCGGACCAGACCTTCTCCTACCCGTCCGGGCACGTCCTGGGGGCCTGCGATTTCCTGCTGGTGGGCGCCTACCTGATCTTCTCCCGGCGCCGGAACCCCCGGGCAGCGGTGTTCGGATTCATCGGGGCCGGGATCGGGATCATCCTTGCCATCGTCAGCCGGCTCTACCTGGGCTACCACTGGCCCACCGACACCCTGGCATCCTTCTCGCTGTCGCTGCTCATCCTGGGCGGAGTCATCGCCCTGGATACCTGGCGGACGGCAAGGATTCCGGGCGAACCGGTAACGGGGGAGCTCTCCAAGGAAGAATCCGGCCTGGACTAAGGCCGCCCGCGGAGCCGCGTCACTGCGGCCGGGACCTTGCCCGCTTCAGGGCCCGGTGCAGTTCCACATTCGCTGCCTCCAGTTCCAGGACCTTGGCAATGCCCGCCAGGTTCAGCCCCTCCTCAAGGAGTTCCCCGATCCGCTGCAGGACGGCGATATCGTCGTCGCTGTACTGCCGGGTACCGCCGGCCGTCCTGGAGGGCGTCAACAGCCCCCGTGTCTCGTAAAGCCTGATGTTCTGCTGCCCGGTGCCCGTGAGCTCCGCGGCCACCGAAATGGCGTAAAGGGCCCGCGAACCGGGCGGACGCGCGGGCCGCCCCGCCCCAGGATCTGCCATCTGTACTCCCAAAATTCGTTCCGGCCGGTGCCTTGCTTCAGTTTTCCACGAGTGCTATAAAAAATCTATATTCACTGCCATAGATTGGGTGGCAATGGACAGAAGACGCAGATCCATCACCTTGGAAGCTGAAGGAGTGGGAAATGATGTTGATGCGTACCGACCCGTTCCGTGAGCTGGACCGGCTCACGCAGCAGGTCTTCGGAACCGCCGCGCGTCCGGCCGCGATGCCCATGGACGCCTGGCAGGAGGACGGCGAATTCGTCGTGGCGTTCGACCTTCCCGGCGTGAAGGTGGACTCGCTTGACCTGAACGTTGAACGGAACGTCCTGACCGTGCGGGCCGAGCGACAGGACCCCACGCAGCCCAATGTGGAGCTCGTGGCCTCGGAACGTCCCCGCGGCGTATTCAGCCGCCAGTTGATCCTGGGTGACACCCTGGATACCGAGAAGATCAAGGCCAGCTACGACCAAGGTGTCCTCACCCTGCGGATTCCGGTTGCCGAACAGGCCAAGCCGCGCAAGATCGAGATCCAGACCCAGCAGGGCGGGATGCAGGAGATCAATACATAGGTTCTTCCCGCGGGCCCCTGCCCATCCCGGCAGGGGCGCCGGTGGAACAGGAGGCTGGGATGACGGATGTCCCCGACTACTACGCCGTCCTGGGCGTAGGCCGGGAAGCCACCCGGCAGGAGATCTCCCACGCGTACCGGGTCCTCATGCGCAGCCACCATCCCGACATGGGCGGCGGGCGCAAGGACGTGCACGAACGGCCACCGGGAAACCCGGTAACGGACGGCGCCCCGGCGCAGCGTGACGAACTCCTGGGAATCATGCAGGCGTTTTACGTGCTCAGTGATCCCGGGCGCCGTGCGGACTACGACAGGCGATTGGCTGCGGGGGCACCCACCGTGGTTCCGGTCCGAAAAGTCCGCAGTCCCGGCCGCGGGCCCGGACCTGTCATCCGCATCACCCCGGTGCGGTGGGAAAGCGGGCCGTGGGCCTGATGCCGGGCAGTGCGCCTGAACTCGGCCCCGGCCCTGAACCGGGGAACCAATCAAAAGCAGTCCCCATCATCCAAGGAGGCGCAAAGCTGTATGAGCGACTGGCGGCGCTACGATTCACACCTCATTCCCGCATTCCATGAGCGCTTTGAACAGCGCTGGGGCCCGGGAACCGCACCCTTCCTGGATCCCGAGGCGCACGAACAGCCGCTGCCGCGGGCGCAATGGATCAATCCGGCCACGGGAGCTGCCCTGGCGGTGGTCCCGGTCTGGACGGCCGACGAGAGTCAGCAGCGGTCCTTTGGCGTGTTCTACCTGCCGCCGGCGGGAGACATCTGGGTCCTGCGGCCCGGCTATACCGGGTATCTTGAACCGACCGACGGCGACTCCGAGCACCTGGTTACCCTGCGCAATGACGCCTTCCGCAAGGCGGTGGCGCACGCCAAGGAGTTCCTCTTCGGGTCACAGTAGGCGCCGGTGCCCGGCGCGGAGTTGCTGCTCGTCAGCGGTCCTGCGCTGTGACATTCTGGGACGTACCAAACTTCCGTGACCAAAAGGCTGGACCCCCATGCACATCACCGCCAAGGACCTCGCAGCGCTCATCCCCCCGGGGTTCACGCTTGGCGTCGCAACCGCTGCATTCCAGATCGAGGGAGCCCTGGACGAAGACGGCCGTGGGCCTTCCGGCTGGGACAGGTTCGCCGCGAAACCGGGTGCCATCGTGGAGGACCACAGCCCGGTGGTGGCCACTGACCACTACCACCGGATGCCGCAGGACGTGGCCCTGCTGAAGCAGCTTGGCGTGGACTCCTACCGGTTCTCCTTCTCCTGGCCGCGCATCCAGCCCGGCGGAACCGGCCCGGCCAACCGCGCGGGGTTGGCCTTCTACGACCGGCTCCTGGACGAGCTCCTGGCCAACGGGATCTCGCCCATGGCCACCATCTACCACTGGGACACGCCCCTGGAGCTGGACGAAGCGGGCGGCTGGATGAACCGCGATACGGCCTACCGGCTGGGCGAATATGCCGCCCTGGTGGCCGAGGCGTTCGGGGACAGGGTGGCCCGCTGGGTCACCATCAACGAACCGGCAACGGTCAGCGCGAACGGCTACGCCTTCGGCCTGCACTCGCCCGGCAAGGAACTGGCCCTGGGCGCGTTTCCCACCGTCCACCATCAGCTGCTGGGCCATGGGCTCGCCGTGCAGGCGCTGCGCGCAGCGAAGGTGCCGGGCGAGATCGGGATGACCAATGTGTACTCACCCATGGTGCCGAACTCGATCAATCCGCTGGACAAGATCAGCGCCGGGGTCATGGACCTTGGCCAGAACCGGCTGTACGCGGACCCGGTCCTGACAGGCAAATACCCGGACCTGATCCGTGCGGCCAAGTTCTTCAGTTCCTTCGAGCACCCGGACGAAGACATGGAGATCATCTCCCAGCCCCTGGACTTCTACGGGCTCAACTACTACATGCCTACCAAGGTGGCGGCTGGACCCGGCGGCGGCACCGTGCCGTCAAGCATGGCGGAAGCCATGGGCAGCGACCTCAGCGCAACAGGCAGCGGAGCAACACCGTTCCACGTGGAGGCGTGGCCGGAGGCGGACATCACAGCGTACGGCTGGCCGGTCAAACCGGAGTACATGGCGGTGGCCCTGAAGGAGATGGCGGACCGGTACCCCAACCTGCCGCCGGTGATCATCACCGAAGGCGGTGCCAGTTTCGAGGACATCATTGTCCGGGACAAGTCCACCAACACCCGGTTCATCCCGGATGAACGCCGGCTGAAGTACATTTCCGACCACCTTGAAACCGCATTGCGGGCCACCGCCCCCGGTGGGGTCGCCGAGTCCGTGGACCTGCGCGGCTACTACGTGTGGTCGTTCCTGGACAACTTCGAATGGTCCGCCGGCTACAAGCAGCCGTTCGGGCTGCTGCACGTTGACTTCGAAACACTGGAGCGCACGCCCAAGGCCTCCTACTTCTGGTTCCAGGAACTCATCGAAGAACGCGACCTGGCAGCCGCTGCCGAGGCCGCAATCGCCCAGGCAGTGGTTCCGGACATGCTGCCCAGCGACGACCTCCCCGGCGCCGATGACCTGTTGGCCAACCCCTGAGTAGTCAGCCGCGCAGCAGGTCCAGCAAGGCCAGCTGCTTGGCGATGCCGGCGCCGTCGGGGGAGTAGATCCACGGCACGCGGGAAGTAGTGTGGTCCCCGTCCTCGGAGTGGCCGCCGGCGAATACCGATTCACTGACGGACAGCTGCCTGATCGCGATTGCCGCGACCTTTTCCGGGTTTTCGGCGGCGAAAGCCGAGTAGATGGCTTCGTCATGCTGGCCGTTGTCGCCGATCAGGAGCCACCGCATGTCCGGGAACTCCTGGGCGAGCCGCTCCAGGTTGCGGTGCTTGTGGTCCTGGCCGCTGCGGAACCAGCGGTCCTGGGTAAGGCCCCAGTCCGTCAGCAGCAGCGTGCCCTTGGGGTACATGTTGCGGGTCAGGAAGCGTCCCAGCGTGGGGGCTGCGTTCCAGGGGCCGGTGGAGAGGTAGATGACCGGGGCGTCGGGATGTTCAAGTGTCAGGCGGTCCAGCAGCACGGCCATGCCGGGCGTGGCCATGCGTGCCCGTTCGCTGAGCACGAAGGTGTTCCACAGCGCCAGGAAGGGACGGGGCAGGGCGGTCACCATGACGGTGTCGTCGATGTCGGACACGATGCCGAATTCCACACCGGGTGCGATCACCTGGATCAAAGCCTCCGCCGGGTCGGTCCCCTCCGCGCGCAGGATTGCGGTGTGCCAGCCGGGGGACAGTTGTACATCCACCTCGGTGTCGACCAGTCCGCCCCGGTCCGCCGTGACGTGGGTGACGACGTCCCCGATGGTGATCTCGACGTCGGTAAACTGCAGCGGCACCCCGGTGAAGGCGCGCCAGCCGCGGATGTTCTGGTTTCCGTTTTTAGCCTCGTGCTCGGCTTTGCTCCCCGGCAGCGGTTTGTGGGTCAGCAGCACGCGCCCCAGCACCCTGACCCGCGTGGTGGAACCGTAGCCCTGGTAGGCGATGGTCTGCGGCACGAACTTCCACCGCTTGGCCAGCGTGATCCGGACATCGTTGACCGAGTCGGACACCCAGTGCGCCAAACGGAAGAAGCGGCTTCCGGACAACGCGTACTGGCCTATCTTGTCCTGCCGTGGCGCGTGGGCGTTGTCCCGGGCTGGGTTCTGCGGAGCCGTGTCCATGCCCTAACTCTGCCACAGGGCGGCGGCAGCCTTCAGCCTGCGCCCAGGATCCCGCGCAGGGTCCAGGCGTTCCGTACAGCGTTCCCGCCGCCGTCGTTGTTGAAGTACGCGAAAACGTCGATGCCCGCACTGTCCCACTCGCGGATGCGGTCCGCCCACCAGTGCATGTCCGCATCCGAATAGGAACCCCCGTACAGGTGCTCGTGGTCCGGCCCATGCAGCCGGACGTAAGCGAAAGGCGCGGTGGTCCGCAGGATGCATGGAAGGTTGGCGCCGCTCATGACGCAGTAAGCCGCCTGGTGCCGCTCCAGCAAGGCGTACACCTCGGGCGAGTCCCAGCTGGCGTGCCGGAACTCCACGGCCACCCTGATCCAGGACGGAAGCGCGGCAAGGAAATAGTCCAGCCGTGCGTCGTCGCGCTCCAGTTGCGGGGGCAGTTGGACCAGGAGCACCGCCCGCTTGTCCCCCAGCTCATGCCAGCACCGGGCAATGCGCTCAATCCAGACCTCCGGTGAATAGAGCTTGCGTGCGTGGGTCAGGCCGCGGGGCGCCTTGACGGACATGGTGAAACCGGGCGGCAGCCGCCGGTTCCAGCCGGCAAAGGTGGTGTCCCGGGGCCACCGGTAGAAGCTGGCGTTCAACTCAACCGTGTTGAACCTGGAGACGTAGCTTTGGAGCCTGTCCCGGACGGGCAGTCCGGGCGGGTACAGGACGTTCTCCCAGTGGTCATAGCTCCAGCCGGAGGTGCCGATATGGATCGCCATTTGCCTCACGCTACACCTGGATATTCCCCTTCCGTTCGGAGCTCTGTGTGGCAGGGTGTTGTCATGGCGCGAATTGAAGATTATGCGGTGGTTGGCGACCTTCACACCGGGGCCCTGGTCAGCAAGGAAGGCTCGATCGACTGGCTCTGCCTCCCGCGGTTCGATTCCCCTGCCTGCTTTAATGCGCTGCTGGACACCCCTGACGCGGGACGCTGGCTGCTGGCGCCTGAGGGAGGGGGAACCTGCACGCGCCGCAGCTACCGGGACGGCAGCCTGGTGCTGGACACCGAGTGGGAGACGCCTGAAGGAACGGTCCGGGTCACCGACTTCATGCCGCCCAGGGATTCCGTTGCCGACATCGTCCGCATCGTGGAGGGCGTCAGCGGCACCGTCAAGATGCACGGAGAGCTGGTCATGCGGTTCGACTACGGCCATATCGTGCCATGGGTGCGGAAGGACAAGCGGGGGCTGCATGCCATCGCCGGCCCGGATGCCGTCTACCTGGTGACGCCGGCGCCGCTGCATGGCGAAAATATGCGCACGGTCAGCGACTTTACGGTGAGTGCCGGCGAGAAGGTACCGTTCGTGCTGACTTGGGCGCCAAGCCACGTGGGACGTCCGGTCAGCGTTGAGGCCGAGCACGTCCTGGACAGCACTTTCGAATTCTGGCGGGGCTGGTCCTCGCAGTGCACCGTCAAGGGGAAATACCAGGACGCGGTGGTCCGCTCCCTGGTGACGCTCAAGGCACTGACCTACGCACCCACAGGGGGCATCGTCGCGGCCGTCACCACGTCCCTCCCCGAGCAGCCCGGGGGCCAGCGGAACTGGGACTACCGATACTGCTGGCTGCGGGATGCCGCCATGACCCTGCAGGCCCTGCTGGCCGCCGGCTACACCGCGGAGGCTGCCGCCTGGCGGGACTGGCTGCTCCGGGCGGTGGCAGGCGACCCCGCCGACCTGCAGATCATGTACGGGATCCACGGCGAGCGGCGGTTGCCGGAGATGGAACTGCCGTGGCTGAAGGGCTACGAGAACTCCACCCCGGTTCGGATCGGAAATGCCGCGGCGGAGCAGTTCCAGCTGGATGTCTGGGGCGAGGTCCTTGACTGCCTGGCCCTGACCCGGAACTCGCTGCTGAAGCACACGGACGAAGCATGGGATGTGCAGATCGCCCTGATGGAGCACCTGGAAACCATCTGGGACCAGCCGGACAACGGACTCTGGGAGATGCGGGGACCACGCCGGCATTTCACCCACTCCAAGGTCATGGCGTGGGTTGCCGCCGACCGCATGGTGAAGGGCGTGCGTGAATCGGGGCTGCCGGGCCCGGTGGAACGCTGGGAGGCCCTTCGGGACCAGATCCACGCCGACATCATGGCCAATGGTTTCGATGCCCAACGCAACACATTCGTGCAGTCCTATGGCCGCCCGGAACTGGATGCCAGCCTGTTGCTGATTCCCCGCGTGGGATTCCTTCCTCCCGACGACCCCCGGGTAGTGGGCACCATCGAAGCGATCCAACGGGAATTGACCCAGGACGGATTTGTGCTGCGCTACAAGCCGGAAGAGAGTGACGACGGCCTGCCGGGGGATGAAGGGGTCTTCCTGGCCTGCTCGTTCTGGCTGGTGGAGGCGCTGCTGGGGGCGGGGCGCCACGACGAATCGCGCGAACTTTTCGAGCGGCTGCTGGAACTGCGCAACGACGTGGGGCTGCTGAGCGAGGAATGGGCCGTAAAAGCCGGGCGGCAGCTGGGCAATACGCCACAGGCCTTCAGCCACTTTGCGCTTGTGACTAGCGCCCTGGAGCTCCATCAGGATACGGTTCGCCGCAGTGACACTCCCTTTCCGCACGACAATGCGGATACGCGCTGAGGCGGCGCGGAGGGGGCTGGAACTTCTCCTTCGCAGGATAGATAAGTATACTTACTAACACCTCATGGAGTGCTCCCAAGCACAGTGCCGTGATTGACGGAGGAGTGATAGTTATGGCCGGATTTTTTGAACTCGTGGATGCCCCTGACGGTGGTTACCGGATCAGGATGATGGACGGAAGCGGGAACCTGATGGCCATCTCGGTTACCTTCCCCACCAAGCGGGCCGCGGTGGCAGGCGTTGCCATGGCCCGGGAAATTGCCGGTACGGGCCTGATCCGGGACAAGAGCCTGGACGGCGCCGGGTCCGTCATCCGTGAACGCGTGCGGCCCGTCAGTTCACCCAAGGAAGAAGCGGCCAAACTGAAAAAGGCTCCCGGCGCCCGACGGGCGGCGGTGGGCTGATGGCCGAATCCACCACACCCCCTGGCGGCTCCCGCCGGGGGGTCCTGTTTGACGTCGACGGGACGCTGATCGACTCGTCGTACATCCACACCGTCGCCTGGTGGGGTGCGTTCCGCCAGTACGGCCACGACGTCCCCATGGCGGCCATCCATCGGCTCGTGGGCATGGGTGGCGCCCGTTTGGTGGATCAACTCCTGCCGTGCGGCCGCGACCGGGAGGAGGACGAAGACATCATGGCCAGCCACGGCGCACTCTACGCCTCGCACTGGCCAGCGCTGCGCGCCCTGGACGGGGCCAAGGACCTGTTGGGCCGGTGCCATGCCGGCGGCGTTGCCGTGGCGCTGGCCTCCTCTGCGCGGCAGCGGGACCTGGAAGTCATGCGCTCCGTACTGGACGCCGACGCATTCATCGACGCCGCCACCAGTGCCAATGACGCGGAGGAGAGCAAGCCTGCGCCGGATATCCTGGAGGCGGCCCTGAAGGCTGTGGGAGTGGACGCTCCGGACGCCGTTTACGTAGGCGACGCCGTTTGGGACATGAAGGCAGCGGGTGCCCTGGGAATCCCTGCCATTGGGCTCACCTGCGGGGGAATCCATGCGGCGGAACTTCGGGAGGCGGGCGCCGTCGAGGTCTATGACGGGCCCCGCCACCTGCTGCAGAACCTGGGTACCAGTGCCATCGGGCGGCTGCTCCCGCTGGAGCCGCGCTCCTAGATCTCCGGGCTACAGTGGCTGTCCGCCCGGCACGGACCCCTCCTCGCCGGCGATGGCCGGCTTTGTCCAGGACACGATGACCTTGACCGAGCCGTCGTCGTTCCGCTCGATATCGGTGGCGACCTCGGCGGCAGGTGCCCCCATCTCCTCGATGCGCATCCGGTAGGTGCTGACCAGTTCCGCGAGGCTTTCTTCCGTCCATTCGCCCGGACGCATGCGGGTGGAGATCTCGACCGGTTCCGGCTGGTAGAGCGAGATGGCGTTCCCTTTCTTTCTTCCCGACTCTCCTACGCTATGGGCACTGGGTGGGGGCCACAACCTTTTAATCAGCATGCTTACTTTTTTCCGTCAAAACAGATAGCGTCGAAGAAAGGGTGCCGGGAGGTGCCCTGCCCGGCCCCAGGGAGACCCCCACGGGCACAGCAGAAGCGAAAGGGAGACTGTGAAAGCACTGACGTGGCAAGGAAAACGATCGGTAAGCGTGGAAGAAGTGCCCGATCCCTTCATCCAGGAACCTACGGACGCGATCGTTCGGATCACCTCCACCGCAATCTGCGGCTCCGACCTGCACCTCTATGAGGTCCTGGGCCCCTACATGCACAAGGGCGATGTCATTGGCCATGAACCCATGGGCATCGTGGAGGAAGTGGGCAGCGGCGTCACCAACCTGCGAAAGGGCGACCGCGTGGTGGTTCCGTTCAACATCGCTTGCGGCTCCTGCTACATGTGCAAGCAGGGCCTGCAGTCCCAGTGTGAAACCACGCAGGTCAGGGAAAAGGGGTCCGGCGCAGCACTCTTCGGCTACTCCGAGCTGTACGGGTCCGTCCCGGGTGGCCAGGCAGAGTACCTGCGGGTGCCGCACGCCGACTACGGACCGGTGAAGGTGGGCAGCGAGCTTCCGGACGAGCGCTACCTGTTCCTTTCCGACATCCTCCCCACCGCCTGGCAGGCCGTGGAGTACGCGGACGTCCCGGCGGGCGGAACGCTTGCAGTGTTCGGCCTGGGGCCGGTAGGCCAGTTCGCGGGCCGCATCGGCGTCCACCGCGGTTTCCGGGTGATTGGCATCGACCCGGTTGCTGAACGGCGGGAGATGGCGGCGCGGCACGGCGTCGAAACGCTGGATTACAGCAAGGCCATCGGGGACGAACTCCGGGAGATGACCGGCGGGCGCGGCCCCGACGCGGTGGTTGACGCCGTCGGCATGGAAGCACATGGTTCCCCGGTGGCAGGGTTCGCCCACCAGGCGCTGGGCCTCCTGCCGGACAAGCTGGCCCAGAAGGCGATGGAGGCCGGCGGCGTGGACCGGCTGGCAGCGCTGCACGCTTCCGTTGACGCGGTGCGACGCGGCGGCACCTTGTCTTTGAGCGGGGTGTACGGCGGTACGGCCAGCCCGATGCCGCTGCTCACGATGTTCGACAAGCAGCTCCAGGTGCGCATGGGGCAGTGCAACGTGCGGCGCTGGACCGATGACATCCTTCCCCTCGTGGAGGACGACGCCGATCCGCTGGGCGTCATGGACCTGGTCACCCACCGGTCCAACCTCGACGGTGCGCCCGCCCTGTACGAGAAGTTCCAGAAGAAGGAAGACGGCTGTATCAAGGTGGTCCTGAACCCCGCCGCCTGACCAAAAGCACAACAGCAGAGGCCGTTATGGATTCCCATAACGGCCTCTGTGCTGTTGTGGGCGGAAAGCGCCTAGGTGAGCTTCACCTGGCGGTTCATGTCCTTGTAGAGCAGGTAGCGGAACTCGCCCGGGCCGCCCGCGTAGCAGGCCTGCGGGCAGAAGGCCCGCAGCCACATGAAGTCACCGGCCTCCACCTCCACCCAGTCGTTGTTCAGCAGGTACATGGCCTTGCCTTCCAGGACATAGAGGCCGTGCTCCATGACGTGGGTTTCCGGGAACGGGATGACGCCGCCGGGCTGGAACGTCACGATGTTCACCTGCATGTCATGCGCGAGGTCGTTCGAGTCCGTGAACCGGGTGGTCTTCCACACGTCGTTGGTGTCCGGCATGGACGTGGGCTCGATGTCCTTCTCGTTCGTGACGAAGGACTTGGCCTCGTACCCCTCCAGCCGCTCGTAGGCCTTGCGGATCCAGTGGAAGGACACCACGTCGTCAGAGACGTTTTCCAGGCCCCATTCCGAACCCGCAGCGAGGTAGGCGTAGCCGCCTTCCTCCAGCGGGTGCAGTTCACCGTCGAGGGTGAGGTTGACCTTGCCGCGGGTGACGAAGATGACGCCTTCGACGCCGGCCTCGAATTCGGCCTTCGGGGCTCCTCCGCCCGGGCCGATTTCCACGATCAGCTGGGAGAAGGTGGTGGCGAAGCCGGAGATGGGGCGGGCGATGATCCAGGACCGGGTGTTTGAAAAGCCCGGCAGGTTGGACGTGACGATGTCCGTCATCACACCTTTCGGGATCACCGTGTACGCCTCGGTGACGATGGCGCGCTCCGTGGTCAGGTGGGTCTGCGGCGGGAGTCCGCCGGTGGGGGAGTAGTACTTGCCCATTGAAAGGGATCCTTTGGCTAGGAATTGGAGGTGGTGGCGAGCCGCGGGTGGGCCAGGGCGGTGAGTTGGGGAAGTCCGACGCCGGCAAGCGCCTGGACTTCCTCGGCGCCGACTGCCCCGCACTGGACGCCGCGCAGGACGAATGCGGCCAGGGCCCGGGCGGTGGCGGGTTCGTCCATGACGCCGCCTTCGGTCCGCTCCACGTAGTTGCGCAGGCGGGCAGCGGCAGCTGGCAGGCCTTCGCGGTAGAAGGCATAGGTGGCGGCGAACCGGCTGGGCAGCTGGGCCGGGTGCAGGTCCCAGCCCTGGTAGTAGCCCCGTTCCAGCGACCGGCGGACCAGGCGCCCATGCAGCTGCCAGGCGTTTTCCACGTTGTCGCCCACCGGGATGATGTTGGTGGAGCCGTCGGAAAGCCGGATGCCGGTGCCTGCCACGGCCAGCTGCATAACCTCCTTGGCGAAGTCCGCCACCGGATGCTCCATGGACTGGTACTCCGCGGAGATCTGCAGCGAAGCCGAGTAGTCGTAGGTGCCGTAGTGCAGCCCGCTGATCCGCCCGGGCACGGCATGCGGCAGTTGCGCTACCGGAGAGGTTCCTTCCGGGCCGAGGATCAGCTGCGGCGTCTCCACCTGGACCTCGAACCGCAGCCGTCCCGCAGGAAGGCCGTGGACGTCCTCGAGCCGGGAGACCGCATAGTCCATGGCCTGAACCTGCGCCACGGTGGTGACCTTGGGGAGGGTCAGGACCAGGCCCTCCGGCAATTCGCCGGCCGCGGCCAGGCCGGAGACGAACAGGTCGAGGGTCCGCAGGCCGCGGGCCCGGGTGGGAGCCTCGAAGCACTTGAAGCGGATGCCGATGAACGGGGGAGCGGAGTCGGCAGCGGCCGCCTGTGCCACCGCGGACGCCGCGGCAACCGCGGCAGCGTCCTCGGCGTCGTCGCCCCTGTCCCCGAAGCCGTCCTCGAAGTCGAGGCGCAGGTCCTCGATCGGTTCCGTCCGGAGTTTTGCCTGGACCCGGCCCGCCACGGCTTCGGCGAGCCCGGCGTCCTGGCCCAAGAGCCGGCCCAGTGTTTCCAGGCCGCCGTGGGCTTCCGCCGTCGCGATCGCCTGGGCGCCCCAGTCGGGCGCGAGCGACGGAGTGAACCGGTCTGCGGGGACGTACACCGTGTGCACGGGCTGGCGGGAGCCGTCGTCGCCCGGGTAGTTCTGTTCCAGCAGCCGGTCGGTGGCAGCAAGCTGCCCGTCAATGTGCGCGAGGTCCGCGGCTGAAAGGGAGGATTTGGGTGCTGCCATCTCAACCCACCAGTTCGTAGGCAGGCGTGGTGAGGAAGTCGGTGTAATCGTCCGAGAGGCAGATGTCAGCGATGAGCTCGCTGGCCGGCTGGTAGTAGCGGCGGAAGGCTTCGTCGCCGAATTCGGTGCGGAGCCGTTCCGTTTCCTCGCCAAGGATCCGTTCCACCAGTTCCCGGGTGACGGTGTTGCCCGTGTCCGCGAGGATGGACTTGTTGCGGATCTGCTGCCATACCTGGGAACGGGAGATCTCCGCGGTGGCGGCATCCTCCATCAGGTTGTGGATGGCCACGGCGCCGTTTCCCGACAGCCACACCGCCGTGTAGGCGACGGCTACGTAGAGGTTCAGGCGCAGGCCGGCCTCGGTGACCTGGCCCCCGGCGGACTGCACGTCCAGCAGCTGCTCCGCGGTAACTGAAACCTCGGGGCGCTGCTTGTCCACCTGGTTGGGCTTGTCACCCAGGACGGAGTCGAAGACTTCGCGGCAGGTGGGGACCAGGTCCGGGTGGGCAACCCAGGAACCGTCGAAGCCGTCGTTGGCCTCGCGGGTCTTGTCCGCGCGGACCTTTTCAAACGCCGCTTCGGTGACCTCGGGGTGGCGCCGGTTGGGGATGACCGCGGCCATCCCGCCCATCGCAAAGGCGCCGCGCCGGTGGCAGGTCTTGACCAGGAGTTCGGTGTAGGCGCGCATGAAGGGGGCGGTCATCGCCACGGAGGCGCGGTCCGGCAGGACGAACTCCTCACCGGCATCGCGGAAGTACTTGATGATGCTGAACAGGTAGTCCCAGCGGCCGGCGTTCAGGCCGGAGGCGTGGTCCCGCAGTTCGTACAGGATCTCGTCCATCTCGAAGGCGGCCGGGATGGTCTCGATCAGCACCGTGGCGCGGATGGTGCCCTGGTTCAGGCCGAGGAAGTCCTGCGCGAACACGAACACGTCGTTCCAGAGCCGCGCTTCGAGGTGGCTCTCCATCTTGGGCAGGTAGTAGTACGGCCCCTGCCCGTTGAGGACCAGCTGCTTGGCGATGTGGAAGAAGTGCAGGCCAAAGTCCACCAGCGCACCCACCGCGGGTTCACCGTTCACCAGCAGGTGCTTCTCCTGCATGTGCCAGCCGCGGGGCCGGGCCACCACGACGGCGAGCGGCGCGTCGGTGCGGAGCCGGTACTCCTTGCCTTCCTCCGAGGTGTAGCTGAGCGTGCCCTGGGCGGCGTCGCGGAGGTTGAGGATGGCATCGATGACATTGGCCCAGGTGGGCGTGCTGGCGTCCTCGAGGTCCGCCAGCCACACCTTGGCGCCGGAGTTCAGGGCGTTGATGGCCATCTTGGCCGGCGAGGCGGGGCCGGTCATTTCCACCCGGCGGTCCTGCAAAGCTGCCGGTGCCGGCGCAACCTTCCAGTCGCCGTCGCGCACGTCCTGCGTCTCCGGCAGGAAGTCGAGCTTGCCCGTTTCCGCCACCCGCTGCCGCTTGACGGCACGGGCTGCCAGGAGCTCGTTGCGGGTGCCGGCGAACCGGTTGTGGAGTTCCTCCACGAAGGCCAGTGCCTTGGGGGTGAGGATCTCCTCTGCGCGGTCGATCGGCCGGGGATCTGTGACGGTGATGGCCATTTCTGGTCCTTTCCTTAGGCTGGAAGTCGGGCGGTCAGGCGGAGGCCAGTGCTGGCTCCGCGGCGGAATCGGCCGGTCCGGCAGCCGTTGCCACGTTTGAAGCGTGAGCCGCGGCTGCGACGGCTGCCGCGACGTTGGCGGTCACGTGCGGGTCGAAGATGCTGGGGATGATGTAGCTGGCATTGAGCTCATTATCATTCACCCGGTTGGCGATTGCTTCCGCGGCGGCCACGAGCATTTCCGGGGTGATGTCGCTTGCCCCTACGTCGAGGAGTCCGCGGAAAAGGCCGGGGAAGGCCAGGACGTTGTTGATCTGGTTGGGGAAGTCGCTGCGGCCGGTGGCCACGACGGCGGCGTGCCGGGATGCGACGGCGGGGTCCACCTCGGGGGTGGGGTTGGCCATGGCGAAGACGATGGCGTCCTTTGCCATGGAGGCGATGTGTTCCTCCTCCAGGATGTTCGGGGCGGAGACGCCGATGAAGACATCAGCACCCACCAAGGCCTGGTGCAGGGTGCCGGCGAACCCTTCCTGGTTGGTGTTTTCCGCGATCCAGGTGCGGTGCGGATCGTTGTACGCCTCACCCTTGTGGATGGCGCCGGAGCGGCCCGCGGCCACAATGTGCCGGGCGCCCTGGGCCTTGAGCAGCTGGATGATGGCAGAGCCGGCGGCGCCGACCCCGGACACCACGATCCTCACGTCCGCGATCTTCTTGTCCACCACGCGCAGGGCGTTGACCAGGGCAGCGAGGGTCACGATGGCCGTGCCGTGCTGGTCGTCGTGGAAGACCGGGATGTCCAGTTCCTCGCGCAGGCGGGCCTCGATCTCGAAGCAGCGGGGGGCGGCGATGTCCTCGAGGTTCACGCCGCCGAACACGGGGGCCAGGAGCTTGACGGTGCGGATGATTTCCTCGGTGTCCTGGGTGTCCAGGCACACCGGCCACGCGTCCACGTTGGCGAACTGCTTGAACAGGGCGGCCTTGCCCTCCATGACCGGGAGGGCGGCGGCGGGGCCGATGTTGCCCAGTCCCAGAACTGCGGAGCCGTCGGTGACGACGGCGACGGTGTTGCGCTTGACGGTCAGGTTGCGGGCGGCGGCCGGGTCCTCCGCGATTGCCAGGCACACCCGGGCGACGCCGGGGGTGTAGGCGCGGGAGAGATCGTCGCGGTTGCGCAGGGGGACCTTTGGGACCACCTCGAGCTTGCCGCCGAGGTGCATCAGGAAGGTGCGGTCCGAGACGTGCTGGACCGTGACGCCGTCGAGCGCGTTGAGGGCGTCCTTGACCCGTGCTGCGTGGGCGTCGTCGGTGGTGTTGCAGGTGACGTCGACCACCAGGGTTTCGTGGTGGGACTCGGTGACATCAAGGGCGGTGATGGCGGCGCCGGCGGCTCCGACGGCCGCGGCGAGCTCGCTGGTGGCGCTGAAGCTCGAGGGTGCTTCCACGCGCAGGGTGATCGAATTTCCGGGGCTGGGGTTCGCCATTGAATGTCCTCCTGTTAGGCCTTGTCCGGCTTCTGCTCTCATCCGGATGTTTTCGTATTATGGATATTATTATCTACTTTATGGAAATACAAGCCCTCCGAATACGACTGCCCCGCTTGGTCGCGCGGCAGTAAGGCCCGTGATGTATGTTGGGGTTCTAAGCAACTCTTTTCACGATGCGGATAAGAGTTGTCGGATTCCGAGCCACAGGAGACAACGGAATGGCAGAGAAAGCCTCTGGTGGGGTGCAGTCGGTGGAGCGCGTCTTCGAACTGCTGGAGCTCATCACCGATGCCGGCGGCGACGTGACGCTCAGCGAGCTCTCGTCCTCCACGGACCTCCCGCTGCCCACCATCCACCGCCTGCTCCGTACGTTGGTGTCGCTCGGCTACATCCGCCAGCTGCCCAACAGGCGCTACGCCCTGGGCCCACGCCTGATCCGCTTGGGGGAAGGTGCCAACAAGCAGCTCGGTGCCCTGGCGCAGCCCCAGCTTAAGATCCTGGTTGACCGGCTGGGGGAGACCTCCAACATGGCTGTCCTGGACTCGGACATGGTGATCTACGTGGCCCAGGTGCCCTCGCTGCACTCCATGCGCATGTTCACGGAGGTGGGACGGCGCGCCCACACCCACGCCACCGGCGTGGGCAAGGCCATCCTGGCCCAGCTCGACGACGACACCGTGCGGGGCATCGTTGCCCGCGCCGGGATGCCCACCCCCACTGCGAAGAGCATCGGCGACGTGGAGGAACTCCTGGCCGACCTCAAGCTCATCCGTGAGCGGGGGTACTCCATCGACGAGGAAGAGCAGGAACTCGGCGTCCGCTGCTTCGCCATGGCGGTCCCCAACGCTCCGACGCCTACCGCGATTTCCGTTTCCGGGCCGGTGTCCCGGGTGGATGAGGACTTCGCCGACAAAGCCGTTCCCATCCTCCGTGAAGCCGCCGAGGCCATCTCCCGCGAGCTCAACCGCACCTAAGGCTCCCTCTTCACTGACAACCACGACGGGGGGCCCCCCCCCGGGGGGCGCGGGGGGGGGGGCCCCGGGCCCCCCCCCCGCCGGGGGGGGGGGGGGGCCGGCACCTTTCGCGAAAGGTGCGGGCCGCCGTCGTCCAACCCGGGGAAGGTCAGTGCTCTGACGCCTTTTCGGATGACTCAATGGCGACTTCCTTGCCCTCGCAGTCAATGAGCTTGCCGTTTTCGAACCGGTCGCCTTCCGCCAGGCACTTGAGGTCCTCCTCGCGGACCACCCGGCCGGTGCCGGCAACAAACACCGACTGGTTCTCCGAGTTGCCTGCCTTCAGGTGGTTGAAGAGCAGGTTCAGCAGGATGGCCATGACGGCGGCCGAGCTGATGCCGGAGTGGAAGATGGTGCTCACCCAGGAGGGGAACTGGTTATAGAAGGTAGGGGCCGCAATGGGAAGCATGCCGAACCCGATGGAGGTGGCCACGATGATCAGGTTCATGTTGTTCCGGTACTCCACCTTGGCGAGAGTGCGGATGCCGCTCGCGGCCACGGTCCCGAAGAGGACAATCCCGGCGCCACCCAGGACAGCGGTGGGCACGGCCGCCACCACCCGGCCCATGACCGGAAGCAGCCCCAGCAGCACCAGGATGACGCCGCCCGCGGCAACCACATAGCGGCTCTTAATCTTGGTGACGGCCACCAGGCCCACGTTCTGGGCGAAGGCGCTCTGGGTGAACGAACCAAAGATCGGGGCAATCAGGCTGGAGCCCATGTCGGCCCGCAGGCCGGCCGCGATGCGCTTGGAGTCGGTGCGGGTGCCAACGATCTCGCCCACTGCAAGGATGTCCGCCATGGTTTCGGTGAGGATGACCAGGACCACGATCAGCATGGAAATGATGGCGGCAATGTCGAACGTCGGCGTGCCCAGCAGGAACGGGGTGGGGAAAGCGGCAATGGGACCGTTGCCCACCTTGGAGAAATCGGCCATCCCGGTTGCTGCCGCGATCAGGGTTCCCGCCACCATGGCCAGCAGGATGGACAGGCGGGAAATGGTGGCGCTGCCCACCTTGCTCAGGACCAGGACCAGGACCAGGGTGACGGCCGCCAGTCCGATGTTGGCCATGCTGCCGTAGTTCTCCGCCTTGCTGTTCCCGCCCATGGCCCAGTTTGCAGCCACCGGCATGAGGGTCAGCCCAATGGTGGTGATCACCGTGCCCGTTACCACCGGGGGGAAGAACCGGACGATCTTGGAGAAGACCGGTGCGATCAGCAGGCCAACCGCGGCGGAAACCATCACGGCCCCAAACACGGCAGGCAGTCCGCCTCCGTTGGTCACAATCGCGACCATGGTGGCCACGCTGGCGAAGGAGACACCCTGGACCAGCGGGAGTTGGGATCCGAAGAACGGGATTCCGACGGTCTGCAGCAGGGTAGCGAGGCCGCCCATGAAGAGGGCTGCCGCAATCAGGACGCCGGTGTCGGAGGACGACAGGCCTGCTGCCTGGCCCACGATCAGCGGGACGGCGATGATGCCGCCGTACATGGTCAGCACGTGCTGGAACCCGTAGGCAAAGCTGCTGCCTATTGACAGCCGTTCGTCTTCGGGGCGTCCCGCTGCGGGGCGCTTGGTCCGTTTCTTGGAGTCGCCGGCGGTCTTGTTCGTACCGGGGGACGGGGCGTTCTTGATGTTCATGGCAGACTTTCCTGGTTCATGGCAGACGTCTTCGTCTGGCTAACTTTGTCTGGCTAACGTCGAAGTTTTAGGGGTGCTGCGGTTTTGCGGAACTGCGGGTTGCGGATGGCCGGGCCGCCGAAACCTCGGTCGCGGCGGCCCGGCCACCCGCACTGGCTCAGCAGAAGCCGGCGATGCCCGTCCATGCGTTCTCGGCGGGAACGGCGTCTTCGCGCAGGACCGTGGCCTCGATCAGGCCGTAGGGACGATCCGCCGCGAAGAAGACCTCGTTGGGGTTGTCCAGGCCGAACGGCGAGAGGTCCACAAGGAAGTGGTGCTTGTTGGGCATGGAGAACTTGATTTCGTCGATTTCGGGGTGGGCCTCGAGGACCTTGGTTCCCATGTCGAACAGTGTCTGCTGCAGGGCGTGTGAGTAGTTTTCGGTGAAGCCTTCGAGCAGCAGGCTCTTCACGTCGTCGTAGTTCTTGTTGAAATCAAACGACGTGAAGTCGGTGCCGGCCTTGTACCGCCAGCGGGCGGAGACGTCGGTGGCGAGGATCCTGTCGGTGGTTTCCGCCAGGGTGGTGTACTTGTCCTTGGGGTAGCCGACGAAGCCGGACTGGGTGGACTTCAGGACGGTCAGGTCCTTCAGTCCGGAGATAAGGTGCTCGGCAGCGCCGTCGCGGACCAGCACTGCCGTGCGGACTTCCTGGCCGTTGCGGACGAACGAGTGGTCGTGTTCGCTGCCATGGGCCTGGATCCGGTTCCAGCTGTAGGACTCTGCTTCCCAGCGGCCGCCATCAACCCAGCTGAAGCTCGAGGTGAAGTGCTCGCCAAGGCGAAGGAGGAAAGCTTCCGGGGAACCGATGCCCTCGCGGGCGAATGCGTAGACGGTGTTCTTCTGGGTGTCGGTGGGTACAACATGGCTGTTGTCGCCCTCCAGGTGTGCCGCCTCGAAGTCGCCGCGCAGCTGCGAGGTGACGTTGAGGTCTTCAATCTGGTGGCGGTCCGTGTCGCGGGTGATCTTGACGACCCGGACCTCGGCCTTGCCGAACTGGTTGCTGCCGAGAAGGATCTTGCTGCTCATGGTCTTTTCCCAACTTCCGGTAAGTGGAACCTAGGTTCCATCACTGAAATTAAGCGCGCGTTTCATGCGCGTTTCCGATGGAGCCGACCCAACAAAAAAAGAGCCGGCATCCGTTGATGCCAGCTCATTACGACCCTGCCTGCTGCTCCCAGGTTACGTGACTTGCGCCACGAGTTGCATAACAGCGTACCCCGGCTGCGCGGTGGTGTACATCACAGAATGAAAATTCCATTTGTGACCGGCGGGCTGCCTGCGCTCCCGCCGCTACCTATTGACGGGATGGGATGGCCGTCCTAATATTTTCATAAAGCAAAAACTAATTTCCACAGTACGAAAAGAGGGGGGTCCGATGTACCAGCAGGACAACCAGCCCACGCCCGCAGCGCCGTCCGCAGGAGTGGCTGGACAGGAGTTCTACCTCCCGCTCGGCGGCGGGGTGGATCCCGACCTCTATCTGCCCGAGGACCGCCTGCGCCTCACGGGCCGCCTGTCCAGGTGGGTGCAGTCATTGCGTACTCCGCCGGTGAGGGTGTCCAAGGGCCGCCCCCAAGGCTGAGTGGCCGCTCCTCAGGAACCGGTGCGCCCCGGCCACTGCTTTCCGGCCCAGGGGTCGTAGTCCGCGATGAGCTCCTCCTGCGGCGGCCGGTCGGCCTCGGGGACATGCTGCAGGTTCACCCGCACCCGGTACCAGAGCGAGCTTGAACCACGCATCCCGTCCACCAGGACGTCGGCCGGCTGCAGGGAATCGACGACGGCGGCATGCCGGGCCTTCCATTCGTCGAGCGCCGCCAGCGCTTCGGGCTTTGTCTTGGTCCGGGCCACTTCGATGAGGGGCATCAGCGACTGCCGGCGGCCGGATCCGTTGCCGCTGCGCGGAGCCTTTTCCGCCGGCCCCAGTTCCTTTGCCAGGGCAAGGAGCCCGTCCAGTGACCCCACCGCGCCGTCGATGCCGGCGTGCGGGTCGCCGATTCCTGCATACCGCTCCATCACCGTGGCGACAGTGAACTGTCCAGGCCGGGCGGTGCGCATTTCCTCCCAGGTCAGCGGAGTGGACACCCGGGCGTCCGGCAGGGGCCTGACCGAGTAGGCGGACGCGACCGTGCGGTCCTTGGCGTTCTGGTTGAAGTCCACGAACACGCTCTCGCCGCGTTCCTCTTTCCACCACCGTGCCGTTGCCAGGCCGGGGGCGCGGTTCTCCACCTCCCTCGCGAGGGTCTCCGCGGCCAGCCGGACGTCCCGGTACGACCACTCAGGCGCGATGCGGACCAGGATGTGCAGGCCGCGGGACCCGCTGGTCTTGGGCCATCCCACCAGTCCCGCATCGGCAAGGACCTCCTGCGCCACATAGGCGACGTCGACGATTTGCGTCCAGTCCACACCAGGCATGGGATCAAGGTCCACCCGCAACTCGTCCGGGTGTTCAAGGTCTTCTGCCCGCACCGGGTGGGGGTTCAGGTCAAGGCAGCCGAGATTAACCACCCAGGCAAGTCCTGCCGCATCCCTGATCACCGCTTCCTCGGCCGAAGTCCCTGATGCGTAATGCAGGGTAGTGGTATCGATGAAGGGAGGGTGGTTTTCCGGCACGCGCTTCTGGAAGAACGGTTCTGCATCAATGCCCTTGGGGAACCTCTTGAGCACCATGGGGCGGCCGCTGGCGCCGCGCAGTGCTCCCTCCGAAACCGCGAGGTAGTACCGCACCAGGTCGAGCTTGGTCAGGCCGGCATCCGGGAATACCACCTTGTCCGGACTCGAGATCCGGACTTCGTTGCCTTCAATGTCCAGGACCTCAGCCGGCGTCTTTGACGGAGTCATGCCGTCACGCTAGCAGTTGGCCTTTTGCGCGTCAGCCCTGCAGGGCCGGGGGCGGCCGGCGAGAAGGGGCGTTCCGTGAAGCCGTGGAAACATGGATTTCACATCGCGAAATAAATTTTCCAGAAAACTATGGCGTGGCCCACAATCCGGTGCTAATCTCGATTCTGCCAAAGGCGGGCACCCAAACCCGGGAAGCTATCTACCAGGCGCAACTTAACCTTCACAGCACATGCTGAAGCCTGGTAACCGTTCGCACCTGGTTTTACTGGTCCTGCGCGGCAACAGGCTTCCCGGCAAAAGGAAGTCGCATCATGAGTACCACCGTCACGGCCGAACAGTTTTTGGCCCGCTCCATCCGGCTGGCAACGGCCAATGTCCTGAACAGCGGAGGCCCGTTCGGCGCCATGATCGTCATGGCGGACGGGCAGGCGTTCGACGGCGTCAACCGCGTCACCGCGGACAACGACCCCACCGCGCACGCCGAAGTCACCGCCATCCGCACTGCCTGCCGCGAGCTGGGCACCTTCGACCTCAGCGGTGCCACCCTCTACACCAGCTGCGAGCCGTGCCCGATGTGCCTGGCCTCCGCACTCTGGGCCCGGGTCAGCCGCGTGGTCTACGCAGCGGACCGCCACGACGCCGCCTCCGTCGGCTTCGACGACGCTGTGTTCTACGAATACTTCGAAAACCGGGACCGGGATTCCCTGATGCCGGTTTCCAAGCTGGAGCTGGGCGATCCCCAGGCCCCGGCCCCGCTGGAGCCGTTCAGTACCTGGAACACGCTCGAATCCAGGATCGATTACTAGGCGGCAGGAATGACCATCCTGGACCATTCCCACGAGGAGCATTCGGCTCCAACCGCCAGCATCTCCCGGCAGGAGCCGCGCGCGTTGGCGCAGGCCGCAAAAAAGCCCCGGCCGCCTGCACCGGACTCCATCCTTGACCGCTTCTTCCATATCACCCGGCGCGGCTCCACGCTGGCCCGCGAATTCCGGGGCGGCCTGGTCACCTTCTTCACCATGGCGTACATCGTCATCCTGAACCCCCTCATCCTGGGCGGGTTCAGCGCGGACAACGCACCCACCGATGTGGCTGGCGGCTGGCTCTCCGCGTCCCAGGTGGGTGCCGTCACCGGCCTCACCGCCGGCGTCATGACCATCCTCTTCGGACTGATCGCCAACCTGCCGTTCGGCCTCGCTGCCGGCCTGGGCATCAACTCCTTCCTGGCCGTCTCGGTGATCCACGAGGTCACCTGGGCCGAAGCCATGGGCCTGGTGGTCATCAACGGCATCCTGATCGTCCTGTTCGGCGTCACCGGCGCCCGGACCGCCATCTTCCGGGCCGTGCCCAAGGAACTCAAGGCCGCCATCACCGTCGGCATCGGCCTGTTCATCGCCTTCATCGGCTTCGTCGACTCCGGCTTCGTCAGGCCTGCGGCAGGCGGCCCGCCCGTCCAACTGGGCGACGGCGGCTCCATCACCTCCGTGCCCACGCTGGTGTTCGTCGTCGGCCTCCTGGCCATGGGCATCCTCGTGGCGCGCAAGGTGCAGGGCGGCCTGCTCATCGGCATCGTCGGCACCACCGTGCTGGCCGCCGTCGTGGAAGCCGTCCTGAAGCTTGGCCCCGCCAGCCCCACCAACCCCGGCGGCTGGCACCTGAACACCCCTGTCCTGTCCGGCCAGCTGGTATCCGCACCCGACCTGGGCCTGGTGGGCCACTTCGACCTCTTTGGTTCATTCAGCCGGATCGGCGGACTCGCGGCCACCATGCTGGTGTTCACGCTGGTGTTCACCAACTTCTTCGACGCCATGGGAACCATGACCGGCCTGGCCAGGAGCGCCGGCGTCGCCCACAAAGACGGCACATTCCCGCGGCTGAAAGCGGCCTTCATCGTGGAAGGCTTCGGCGCCGTAGCGGGCGGGGCAACCTCCGGATCATCCAACACCGTGTACATCGACTCCGCGGCCGGAATCGGCGAAGGGGCGCGGACCGGCCTGGCCTCGGTGGTCACCGGCGTGCTGTTCCTCGGTTCGATGTTCCTCACCCCGCTCACCAGCGTGGTGCCGCTTGAAGTCGCGGCTGCCGCCCTGGTGGTGGTGGGCGCCATGATGATGGCCCAGATCCGCGAGATCAAGTTCACCAAGTTCACCGTGGCCCTGCCGGCCTTCCTCACCATCGTCACCATGCCGCTGAGCTACTCGATCGCCAACGGCATCGGGGTTGGCTTCGTGAGCTGGGCCGTCATCGGGGCGGCGTCAGGCAAGGCGAAGAAAATCCACCCGCTGATGTGGGTGGTGAGCATCGGGTTCCTGGTGTACTTCGCCCGCGGACCGATCAACCACCTGCTGGGCGGCTGAGCTTGCCCCAACCAGACCGGGGGCCGGGCCAATGCTTGGCCCGCCCCCTGGCAGGACAGACAATGGACACCACCGCCGCGCGGAAGAAGGAGTGCCGCCATGCTTAACCTGATCCCTTCGCTGGATCCGTGGCTGCACCGGCTTGCGGACGGGCAGTTCGCCGTTGCCACCATCGTGGCGGCGTCCGGTTCCGTGCCCCGGCCGGTGGGAACATCCATGCTGGTCACCGAATCCGGAGAGGTGCTGGGCAGCCTCTCCGGCGGCTGCGTGGAAGGCGCCGTGGTGGCGCTCGCCCAGGACGCCATGGACGACGGCGTCCCGCGCCACGGGACGTTTGGCTTCAGTTCAGAGGACGCCTTCGCGGCCGGACTCACTTGCGGGGGAGAACTGGGCATCCACATCCAGCCGGTGCCGGCCGCGGCACCCGGCGAAACCCCGCACCCACTTCGGGCCGCCCTGCTGCAGCTCGCCGGCGTCGCCCCGGCCCACCCCGTGGCGCTGGTTCGGACCCTCGGCGCCGGGGGAGGAGGCGCCGTCGCGGTGCCAGATCCGGGTACCTTCCGGGCGGCTGGCTGTCCGGAGCTGTCAGCTGTGCTTCACGGGGAGGCACTGCTGCACGTGGAATCCCTGGTTCGCAGCGGTGGGGCCGGTGTGGTCCCGTTGGTGCTGGCAGGGCAGTGCCTGCCGGAGCGCGACGGCCACAGGCGGCATCCCGGGGAACCCGCCGTCCTGGTGGAGTCCCGTCTCGCCCCGCCACGCATGCTGGTGTTCGGTGCAAACGACTTCGGGGCCGCGCTGGTCCCCGCCGCCAAGCTGCTGGGCTATCACGTGACCCTCGTTGATGCCCGCCCGGCCTTCGCGTCGCAGCCCAGGTTCGCGGCCGCCGACCAGGTGGTCACTGAGTGGCCGCACCGCTACCTGGCTGCGGAAGCGGCGGCAGGCCGGACGGACAGCCGCACCGTGGCCGCCGTCCTCACCCATGATCCGAAGTTCGACCTCCCCCTGCTGGAAACGGCGCTGGCCCTTGACCTTGCCTACGTGGGCGCCATGGGGTCCCGGCGGAGCCACCTCCAACGGGTTGACCAGCTCCTCAACGCCGGCGTCGCGCCGAAGCGTATCGCGCAGCTGCATTCGCCCATCGGCCTTGACCTCGGTGCGGTCACTCCGGCCGAAGTGGCGGTGTCCGTCACCGCGGAACTGATCGCCGCCCGCACCCGCGCAGCCAGCTGCCTGCCGCTGCGGGAAACCTCCGGCACCATCCACCACCACCCGGCAGCCCCGGCGCCCACAGACCTTGATACGCAGGAGATCGCATGGACATGAACACCATCGAGGCGGTGGTCCGCACCACCGACCCCGCACAATGGCGCGACGGCGACGCCTGGCTTGCCGGCGGCACGGTCCTCTTCTCCTACGGCAGCTACGCGTTTGGCCCGCAGCCGCTCAAGCGGCTCCTGGACCTCGGGAAGGCCGGCTGGACACCCATCACCGTCACCGGAGACGGGATCGAGCTGGCAGCCACCTGCACCATCGCGCAGCTGTACGCCCTGCCCGGTTCGCCGGAAGGCTCCGGCCGCACATGGCCCGGGCTGGACCTGGTCCGCGCGTGCTGCGATTCCTTCGTGGCGTCCTTCAAGGTGTGGAACATGTCCACCGTGGGCGGCAACCTCTGCACCTCACTGCCCGCCGGTCCCATCATTTCGCTGTGCGCCGGACTGGATGGCGTGGCCACCATCCTCGCTCCAGGCGGCGGCAGCCGCACCGTCCCCGTGGCGGAGTTCGTCACCGGGGATGCGAAAAACTGCCTGGCACCCGGTGAGCTGCTCCGAAGCGTCAACCTGCCGGCGTCGGCCCTGTCCACCCGGGTGGCCTTCCGGCGCCTGTCACTGAGCAACCTGGGCAGGTCCGGGGTTCTGCTCATTGGACGGCTCGACGACGGCACCTCCCTAACCCTGACAGTCACCGCCGCCACCAAGCGGCCGGTCCAGCTGCGCTTCGAGGGAGTGCCGGACGCAGACCGGCTGGCCGCCGCGCTGGACGACGCCATCCCCGCGGAGCTCTACCATGACGACATCCATGGGCTGCCCGCCTGGCGCCGCGACATGACGCACCGGCTGGCCGAGGAAATCCGGGCCGAGCTGTCGGCGCCTGAGCGGGCCCACGATATTCCAGTCTCCGGCGACTTCTGGCCGCCCCAGGCCGGGTCAGCACAAACCGGGCCCACCACGCTTTCGAAAGGGGCTTGAGGATGGCCATCGAGATTAACGGAACACCTGCCGGCGCGGACCCCCGCCCGGGGCAATGCCTGCGTACCTTCCTGCGCGAACAGGGCAACACCGGCGTGAAGAAGGGCTGCGACGGCGGGGACTGCGGCGCCTGCACGGTGCACGTGGACGGGACCCCGGTCCACAGCTGCATCTATCCCGCCGTCCGCGCCGAGGGGCACTCGGTCACTACCATCGAGGGGCTGGCAGCCGCCGCTGGTGGTCCCGAGGGGCAGCTGCACCCGGTCCAGCAGCAGTTCATGGAACGCCAAGGCTTCCAGTGCGGCTTCTGCACCGCAGGCATGGTGATGACCGCGGCGACGTTCGATGAGAACCAAAAGGAGAACCTGCCCCGGAGCCTCAAAGGCAACCTTTGCCGCTGTACCGGTTACCGCGCCATCGGCGATGCGGTATGCGGACATCCCGGGCATCCTGATCCCGACGGGCCGGGCTCAGGCATCGCGGGGGAGGGGCAGCCTGATCCGGTGCAGGGCCGGCTGGGCGACGACGTCCCTGCACCTGCCAGCCGGGCAGTGGTCACCGGCGCCTCCCGCTACACCCTGGACCTCCCAAGGGACCAGCAGCAGGCACTGCTGCACCTGAAGATCCTGCGTTCGCCGCACGCGCACGCCCGGGTGGTGTCCATAGATGCGGATGCTGCCCTGAAGATTCCGGGGGTAGTTGCGGTCTTCACCCATGCGGACGCGCCGGAGCAGCTGTTCTCCACGGCCCAGCACGAGCTCTTCACCGACGACCCGGACGATACGCGGGTGTTGGACGACGTGGTGCGCTTCATCGGGCAGCGGGTTGCCGCCGTCGTCGCAGAATCGGTGGATGCCGCAGAAGCCGGAGTGCGGGCGCTGACGGTTGAATATGAGGAACTTCCGGCGGTCTTCTCGCCGCAGGAGGCCCTGCTTCCCGGCGCGCCCCTGGTCCATGGTGACAAGGACGGCAGCGCGTCCCGCATTGCCCGGCCGGACGGCAACGTGGTCGCGGAACTCCACTCGGAGCTGGGGAGCGTGGCTGACGGCTTCGCCGCCGCCGACTTTATCCACGAACAGACCTACCAAACCCAGCGGGTGCAGCACGTGGCACTGGAAACGCACGCGGCCATCGCTTCGGTGGATGACGAGGGCCGGCTTCAGGTCCGCACGTCCAGCCAGGTCCCTTTCCTGGTCCGCCGGACACTGTGCCGGGTATTTGGCCTCCCGGAAGGCAAAGTGCATGTGGTGGCCGGCCGGGTCGGCGGTGGATTTGGCGGCAAGCAGGAAGTCCTCACCGAGGACCTCGTGGCGCTTGCGGCCCTGAAGCTGCAGCGGCCGGTCCAGCTGGAACTGACCCGCACCGAGCAGTTCACCGCCACCACCACCCGCCACCCGTTCACCATCAAGCTGAAGGCCGGTGCCAGCAGGGAAGGGCGGCTGACCGCGCTCGAGCTGGACGTCGTGACCAACACCGGTGCCTACGGCAACCACGGCCCTGGCGTCATGTTCCACGGCTGCGGCGAATCCCTGGCCGTGTACAACTGCGCCAACAAGAAAGTGGACGCGCACTCGGTGTACACCCACACCGTGCCGTCCGGTGCATTCCGCGGGTATGGGCTGAGCCAGATGATCTTCGCCATCGAATCCGCCATGGACGAGCTCGCCGCCGGGATTGGCATGGATCCACTGGAATTCCGGCGCCGGAACATGGTCCGCGAGGGCGACCACATGTTGTCCACCCGGCCGGATCCGGAAGAGGACGTCCACTACGGCAGCTACGGACTGGACCAGTGCCTCAACCTGGTCCGGGACGCCCTGGACCGCGGCAAGGCACGTTACCGGGATGCAGGCCTGGCCGATCTTGGGCCCGACTGGATGGTGGGCGAAGGCGCCGCCCTGTCCATGATCGACACTGTCCCGCCGCGCGGCCACTTTGCCCACTCCCATGTACGGCTCCTGCCGGACGGGACGTACCAGGCCGACGTCGGGACCGCCGAGTTCGGGAACGGCACCACCACGGTGCACGCCCAGCTTGCCGCTACCGCCCTCTCGACGGAAGCGTCCAGGGTGGGGGTGCGGCAATCGGACACGGACTTGGTGGAGCACGATACCGGTGCATTCGGGTCCGCCGGCACCGTGGTGGCCGGCAAGGCGACCCTGGCAGCGGCGGAAGAGCTGGCTGTCCGCATCCGCGCCTTTGCCGCCGGGATCCGCCAGACCCAGGCTTCGGCCTGCGTCCTCGAGGGCGGCGCCGTGGTGGTCGACGGGACCCCCGTGGCACTGGCTGAACTGGCGCAGGCGGCCGCGGATGCCGGCGTCGAACTTGCTGCCGAGGGCCGTTGGGGTGGTACGCCGCGCTCGGTAGCCTTCAACGTGCACGGCTTCCGGGTGGCGGTGAACCGCGGCACCGGCGAGCTGAAGATCCTGCAAAGCGTGCAGGCGGCCGACGCCGGGGTGGTGGTCAACCCGCGCCAGTGCCGCGGCCAGATCGAAGGCGGAATCGCCCAGGCCCTGGGTGCCACGCTGTATGAGGAAGTGGTGGTGGACGACGCCGGCAAGGTCACCACGGACATCCTCCGTCAGTACCACATTCCTACTTTCGCGGACGTTCCGCGCAGCGAGGTGTACTTCGCGGACACGAACGACAAGATGGGGCCATTGGGGGCGAAATCGATGAGCGAAAGCCCGTTCAATCCGGTAGCTCCGGCGCTCGCCAACGCCATCCGGAACGCGACGGGAGTGCGGTTCGCGTCCCTGCCGATCGCCCGTGACCGGCTCTACCTGGGGCTGAAGGAGACGGGGCTGGTGCGCAGGCTGGACCACGTTCCGACCTAGGCCGGTGGCAGGTCACACTTCCGCTTGTCAGGATGCAACCCGGGGTCGGATCTGACCCCGGGTTGCATCGTTGCATATAGTCGGGGGATGGAACAGCGGATTTTAGGCAAGACCGGACGCAGCGTCTCCGTCGTCGGGCTCGGTACCTGGCAGCTCGGCGCGGACTGGGGCAACGTGGACCCGGCCCAGGCGCAGGCCATCCTGGCGGCCTCGGTGGAAGCGGGGGTCACCTTCTTTGACACCGCCGATGTTTATGGCGACGGCAAGAGTGAGCAGGCCATCGGGAAGTTCCTGAAGGACAACCCGGGCCTCGGTGTCACGGTTGCCACCAAGATGGGCCGCCGGCTGGAACAGCGCCCCGAGAACTACACCCTGGCCAACTTCCGCCAGTGGGTTGACCGGTCCCGGAAGAACCTGGGCACGGACACCCTGGACCTGGTCCAGCTGCACTGCCCGCCCACGCCTGTTTACAGCAACAACGAGGTGTACGACGCATTGGACACCCTTGTGGCCGAAGGTGCCATCCGCAACTACGGTGTGTCCGTGGAACGGAGCGACGAGGCCCTGGAAGCCATCCGCCACGAGGGAACCGCGTCGGTACAGATCATCCTGAACGCCTTCCGGCTCAAGCCCCTGGATGAAGTCCTCCCGGCGGCAAAGGCCGCAGGGGTGGGCATCATCGCCCGCGTTCCGCTGGCCTCGGGCCTGCTGTCCGGCAAGTACTCCAAGGAGACCACGTTCGCCGAGAACGACCACCGGAACTACAACCGCAAGGGCGAGGCCTTCGACGTCGGGGAGACCTTCTCCGGGGTGGACTACGAGCTGGGCCTCAAGGCGGTCAAGGAGTTCGAGCAGCTGGTGCCCGAGGGCGCCACTACCGCACAGGCGGCCATCGCCTGGATCTCCGCGCAGGACGGTGTCAGCACCGTGATCCCCGGAGCCCGCAACGTGGAACAGGCACAGTCAAACGCTGCTGCGGCAGCGGTCAGCGTTGGGCAGGAGTTCGACGAAGGCGTCCGCTGGATCTACGACCACTACTTCCGTGAGGCCATCCACCCGCGCTGGTAGCCGGTTGCCCCGGGAGCATGCCGGTGACCGGCTCTGTCAGCGACTTTGTGGAACGGCTGGCGGCCGTGGAAGTGGGGCCTGCCTGCACCAACTTCTTCAACCATGCGGTTCCGGCGAATGCTATCCGCCGGCACAACCTGGAGCTCTACCTGCAGGAGATGCTGGACCGCCGGCCCAAGGTACTGCTGGTGGGGGAGGCGCCCGGATTCCGGGGCATGCGGATTACCGGGGTGCCCTTCACCAACAGAGTCATCCTCGGAGGGCCCGCCAACAGCTTCGGGCTTTTCGGCCCTGGCAAAGGCTATGTGCTGCCGCCCGAAGCTGCGGGGGTGGCCGCGGAACCTACGGCTACGGTGCTGTGGCAGGTCCTGGAAGAGGTGGGTATTCTGCCTTTGCTGTGGAGTGCTTTTCCCTGGCACCCGCACCAGCCGGACAAGCCGTCCTCCAACCGCACGCCCAAGACCTCCGAGACCAAGCTGGGCACGCCTTTCTGGCAGGATCTTGCGGCTCTCTTCGGCATCGATTCCCTTGTGGCGGTGGGCAACGTGGCCCAGCACAGCCTGCGGCGGAGCGGGCTGGACGTACCGAAGATCCGGCATCCCGCCCACGGTGGCAGGTCCGGTTTCAAGCAAGGGCTGGAGCAGTTGCTGGAGCGTGGGATGCCGGCCTGAGCTGAATTCTCCGTTATGGATCTTGATTGTCGTACCCCCTTGTCATGATGGGTTTATGGGGAAAGCGGCGGTGGTGAGGGCGTTTGGGGAGATCTGTGCTGCCCTGGCTGTGCTGAATGCTGAGGTGGACGCGGCTGGTGTGGAGCCGTTTTCTGCGGCTGATCCGTTGGCTGGTGTGGCGGCTGGGTGCCTGGACATTCTGGCCGGTGCCCGGGAGGTCGAGGCCGGGTTCGCTGGCCTGAAGGCCAGGGCTGCGGTGACGTACGCGGAGAGCGCCGACGTGGTTGCGGGGCCGGATGTGCCGGTGCGTGCGCAGGAGATGGCGGTCGCGGCGGAGATCGGGTGCGTGTTGGCTCTGGGTCCGCGGGCCGCGTCGTCGTTCCTGACGGCCTCGCACGCCGTTGTTGCCACGTTGCCGCTGACCTTGTCGGCGTTGCAGGCCGGGGTGATCTCCTGGGGCCACGCGGTGGTGATGGCGGACGAGACAGCCTGCCTTGATGCTGCGGGGGCGGCGGCGTTGGAAGCCCATTTCCTGGACCCGGGCGCCGCGGACCCGGCGCGGGGCTGCCCGGTGGGTGCGTTGCCGGCGCACCGGTTCAAGGCCAAGGCCCGGACCTGGCGGGAACGCCACCACGCCGAGAGCATCGAGGCACGCCACGCCAATGGGGTCGCGGAGCGGCGGGTGGAGTTCCGGGCGGACCAGGACGGGATGGCCTGGCTCTCCGCGTATCTTCCCGCGGACCAGGCCCTGGCGGGGTGGAACCGGCTCACCGCGACCGCCCGGGGCCTGCAGGGCCCCGGCGAGGGCAGGACCCTGACCCAGCTCCGGGCCGACACCTTCGCCGACGCGATCCTCACCGACGGCACCGGCGCCAGCGACACCCGTGCAAGCGGCAGTCGCGGTTTGACCGAAGGCGCGAGCGGCAGCTCCACCGGCGGTGCGGGTGCAGGCGGCAGCCCCAGCGAACGTGTGGGTGCTGTCCGGGACCGTGTGCTGTCGCCGGTCCGGGCGCAGGTGCTGGTCACGGTTCCGGTGTTCTCGCTGATCGGCCTGACGGACGAGCCGGCGGTGCTGGACGGGTATGGGCCCATTCCGCCGTCGATGGCCAGGGAGCTGGTCGCAAACGGGGCGGGGTCGTTTTACCGGGTGTTGGTGGATCCGCGGGACGGGGCCCCGTTGGAGATCGGCCGGACGAGTTACCGGGTCACAGGTCCGATGCGGGCGTGGTTGCGGATGCGGGACGGGAAGTGTCCGTTCCCGGGGTGCAGCAACAACTCCCTGGACAACGATGCCGATCACATCCTCGCCTGGGCCAAGGGCGGCACCACCGGAATCAGCAACCTGGGACAGCCGTGCCCGAAACACCACAAACTCCGACACGCCACCGGCTGGAAACCCACCCCGGCCACCAAGAACGACCCACCCGGCTGGACCTCACCCACAGGCCGCCACTATCAAAGCGAACACCAAGACTGGGAACCTACCCACTGGCCGCACGGAAAGCGGCCGGACAGAAAGTGGCACGGCAGCATCGATCTCGTTCGCCATGGTGCTTCCCCCTGGGAAGATGCCCTTGCGCGCTTCCTGCGTGCCCACGCCTGATTATGCCGCTACGGGAGGCCGGCTCTGCTATTCGAGGTCTGCTGCTGGTGGAGCCGGGGTGCTAGCGGAGCAGACCCAGCTGGTCCGGCGTATCTACGTCCTCGCCGGTGGACTGGTCGCTGCAGTCCACGTCGTCCACCAGATCCGGGTGGGCGCGCAGGAAACTACGCGCTCCGGCATCGCCCGTCACCGTCGCGCACACGGCGCCGCGCAGGGAGGCGTCGATGACCAGGGGGTGCCCGCGGCGGAGGCCCGCGCAGCTGTCGTCGTTGGAATCACGGCGGCGGTACGCGGCGGCGGTGATCCGGCCCGGCTGATGCCGGGCCAAGAGCCGCTGAACCGTCGCCGGGGTCAGGCCCGGCTGATCGACCAGGGCGATCAGGAGGTGATCCGCCGCATCCGCGGCGTGGTCGCCGAGCAGGAAGGAACTGCCCATTCCAGACTCCCACTCGGGGTTGGCCAGGACATGGCAGCCGTCCAGCCTCGCGGACGCTTCAACCTCGGCCGCACCTGCACCGAGGACCACCACCACGTCACGGCAGCCGCCGTCGAGCAGGGCTCCCGCAACGGCCTCAACAAGTGGCCGTCCACGGAACGGAAGCAGGGCTTTCGGGCCCAGGCCCAGGCGCGTGCCCGCCCCCGCGGCGAGCACCACGCCGGTGGTCCTCATCCCCGCTGAACCGGTCCCGCCACTGTCACCCATAGCTGCACCCTATGGGAGGAAGGCTCAGGTGTCGCCACCTGCGCCGCCGGTGGTGCCCGCGTTGACGTCCAGCAGCTTGTAGCGGTCCATGGCGTACGACGGCGCGTCCGCCTCTACTTCACCCCTTGCCGCGAGCAGTTGGAGCACTTTCACCACGATGGAGTGGGTGTCGTTTTTGAAGTAGCGGCGGGCTGCTGCGCGGGTGTCGGAGAAGCCGAAGCCGTCGGC